>JAEZIF010000438.1 GCA_023416135.1 Pseudomonadota bacterium | reverse complement strand
CTTCGCCCAGCGCATGGTCGACGACCACTCGGCCGCCGCCGTCAAGTTCAAGGAGGCGGTGCTCGAGGCCAAGCTCGCGATGCCGCCCGACAAGCTCGATGCCAAGCGCCAGGCGATCCTCGCCGAGCTCGCCGCCAAGCAGGGCGCCGACTTCGACAAGGCCTACATCGCCGCGCAGCACGACGCGCATGTCGAGGCCGTCGAGCTGTTCACGGGCTACGCCCAGGCCGGCGAGGACAAGCGCATCAGCGCCTTCGCGGCGGAGGTGCTGCCCACGCTCCAGGCGCATCTCGATCAGGTCGCGAAGATGCGGTGACGCCTCATGCTCCTCTCCCCATTTTTACTCCTCTCCCCCGTTGCCTCATGCTCCTCTCCCCCGTTAGGGGGGAGAGGAATATGAGATGAGCGATGTGCTCCCTCGAGCTTCGGCGTCGTCGCCTAGCGCCGCTGCTCGGCGACCGGCACCGGGCTGTTGCCGTCGTAACGCGGATTGCTCGCGAACATCGCGCCGATCGCGACGATGGCGACCACCAGCGCCGCGCCGATGATGAGGCCGATGCGCCGGGCATCGCGAGGCTTGGTCGCCGGCGGAGGTGTTCTGGTGTCGAGTGGCATTTGCGTGCCTCCTTGCGTTTCCGCTGAAGCAATGAAGCACGCGGCATCGGGGTTGCACGCCTTGTACTTCTCGCAGCCTGCGCGCCAAGTCTCACGGCCTCGTCAACCCGCGACAGTGCGAAATCTCACAGCGCCAGGGCTCGCGGATGGCGACCCTCTTCACGGAAAAGCCGTGTCGGGCAGTGTGTCGTTTGGGCAACTTCCTGCGGCATTCGGCGCGGCGGCGGCCGAGACGCTTGTGCGTCGCGATGACGCCAAGCTTTCGGAGCAAAGGAGTCGAGTGGGTTAGGAACTGATGCTCGCTTCGGGGATCTCACGCATGGCTCACAAGCCTTCGCGCGCGCCGGCCGCCACGGCCAACGGCGGCGGGCGCCGGCTGGTCGTGGTCGCTGCCTTCGACGTCGTGAACTTCACCACCCTCGTCGAGGCCGACGAGGAACGCGTGCTGGCGGCCTGGCGGGAATTGCGGGCCGAGGTCGATCCGCTGATCGCCGCGGGCGGCGGGCGCATCTTCAAGGCGCTGGGCGACGGGCTGCTGGTCGAGTTCGCCAGCCCGGTCGAGGCCACGCGCACCGCGCTGATCGTGCAGGAAACGGCGGCACGCGCGGCGGCCGGCCAGGACGCGGCGCTGCGGCTGGAACTGCGCTGCGCCATCCACATGGGCGAGGTCACCGTCGAGGGCAGCGACCTTCTGGGCGACGGCATCAACATCGTGTCGCGCCTGCAGGCGCACTCGCCGGTCGGCGGCGTGCTGGTGTCGGCGGCTGTCATGGACCTGATCTCGGGCCGCCTGTCGCAGCCGGTCGAGGAGCTGGGGCCGCTCAGCCTGCGCAACATGAGCCGGCCGGTGCACGCCTATGCCGTCGGGCCGAAAGCCCCCGGTGCGCGCACCGTCGCCATCGACAGCTTCGAGCGCCGGCGGCCGTCGATCGCCGTGCTGCCCTTCGTCGACCAGAGCGAGGACGACGGCGCCTCGTGGTTCTCCGACGGGCTGGTCGAGGCCATCATCGCGGCGCTCGCCTGCCTGCCCGAGCTGATCGTGATCTCGCGCAGCTCGGTGCTGCGCTATCGCGGCCAGGCGCACGATCCGGAGCGCGTGCGGCGCGAGCTTTCGGTGCGCTACATGCTGACCGGCAGCGTGCGCCGCGACGGCGACAAGGTGCGGCTGTCGGCCGAGCTGTGCGACTGCGAGACCGGCACGGCGATCTGGAGCGACCGCTTCGCCGGCGCCGCGGCGGATCTCTTCGAGCTGCAGGACGAGCTGTCGGCGCGCGTGGTGACGACGATCGCGCCGCAGGTGCAGGAGTCCGAGCTGCGCCGCGTGCTGAAGAAGCATCCCGAGAGCCTCGACGCCTACGAAAGCGTGCTGCGCGGGCTCGACCTGCTCTACCGGGTCGAGGACGATCCGTGGGCGAAGGCGCTGCCGCTGTTCGAGCGCGGCATGACGCTCGATCCCAGCTACGCCGCGGCCTATGCGCTGGCCGCGACCTGCCACGGCGAGCGCTTCTACGAGGGCACCTCGCCCGATCCGACGGCCGATCACCTGGAGGCTGAGCGGCTGAGCCGGCTCGCGCTTTCCTACGATCGCTTCGATCCGCTGGCGCTGTCGCTGTGCGGCCATATCCGGTCGTGGCTGTTCCACGACTACGACCACGCCATCGAGCTGTTCGACCGGGCGCTGGCGGCCAATCCCAGTGCGGCCATCGCGTGGCTGCGCAGCAGCGCCACCTTCAGCTACATCGGCGAGACGCGCGAGGCGAGGCGTCGCGTCGAGATCGGGCTCCGGCTCTCGCCCTACGATGCGCATGTCTTTTTCTCCTACGGGCTGGCCGGGCTCGCCGCCTATGCCGCCGGCGAGTGGGCCGAGGCGGCGAACTGGGCGCGCAAGTCGATGGCGCTCAATCCGCGCTTCGTCGGCAACCTGCGCTTCCTGGCCGCGAGTCTCGCCGCCAGCGGCCAGTTCAAGGAGGCGCACGAGGTCGCCCGCGCGCTGCTGCGCGTGAACCCGAGCTTCAGCGCACGGCAGTTCGCCGCCGGGCACGCCTTCAAGGACGTCGAGAAGCGGCGACTGTTCGGCGATCACCTGGTGCTGGCCGGCTTGCCGGAGTAAGGGAGCCCGATGGCGAGGATCGTCGTCGTCAACGACCGCATGCAGAAGGGCTATCGTTACCGCCTCACGGCGCCGATCGGCCGCGGCTTCGATCCGGCCTTCACGCCCGCCCTCACGCCCAAGGACATGCTCGCGCTCGGGGTGTTCTGCGGCAAGTACATGACCGACTGCCGCAAGGAGTTCCCGGCGAGCTGGTTCGAGCGCGCCCGGCTGTCGCCGCAGGCGCGCGACTGCTCGCTGAACTTCTTCGGCGTCGACGCCAGCCAGCCGCTGTCGGAATGGCGGCGCAAGGGCTGGATCCATCCCGACGACCCGCGCGGCTGGTTTCAGTGGTACTGCCGCTACTACATGGGCCGCCGCCTGCCCGACGAGGACAGCCGGCAGATCAAGCGCTGGAAGGCCTTCCGCCGCCACGCCGCCCAGGTGCGGGCGAACTGCGAGCCGGGCGATCCGTTCTGCCGGCCGCGCCAGCGCCAGGCCTTGCTGCAATGGGCCTACGACAGCCGGACGATGTAGGCGCTCGCATACTCCGATCGACCGTACGTTCCGTGACGGTCGTTGAAAGGTCATCGCCGCGCGGCTTGCCTTGACCGGCCACCCTGCCCATACATGCACGAGATTCCTCGAACGACCTGCGGAGGCGGCGTTGCCCAGGAACGGCTCCGACAACAACGACAGCGGCGATGCCTCGGCCGACATGGCCGAGCGGCAGCGCTACCTGCTGGAGGAGGCGCGCCGCGCGCGCGAAGAGGCACGGCGCGCGAGACGGCTGGCCGACACCCAGACCCAGGCCGACGTCATCGGCGAACTGCGGAGCTACGCCGGACAGCTCGAGCACGAGGCCTTCCTTCGCGAGCAGCAGGCGGCGGAATTCGCGAGCACGCTCGCCGTGACGCGCCGGCTGACCGAAGAGATCCGGGGGCTGGCCGACGAGGCGCGCGACCGGCTGGAGCAGATGAAGGAGCGGCTGACGAAGCCCGCCGGAAGATCGTGAGCTGGACGCCGTAGCCCGACGCCGACGAGCCGTCGAGGATCTCGCCCTGAGGTCGCGTGGCTGCGGCGGCTGCTCACGCGCAGATCGTCAGACCACGCGGAATCGCTTCGACACCTTGGGAAAGTTGCCTTTGACCGGCGTGATCCTGATCCTTCCCATCGACGTCGCGTCACCTGCCGCCGGCTTCCACTTCCACTGGCCGTCGTTGTTGGTCGAGGCCACGAGCGTCGCGAAGGTCGCCCCGTCATCCTTCGAGAATTCGATCTTGACCTTGGTGAAGGCGGGATTGATGTAGCGGTTGGCCCAGGTAATGAAGGTGTTGGTGTTCACCGGCAGTTCGTCGCCCAGCGCAGGTGCCGAGATGCGCAACGGCCCGTAGACGGCACGCCCCAGGTGCAGTCGCTTGCCGCCGGCGCAAAGCAGCTTCAGACCGTCGACGGTGACGGCGGACGCGCGCAGGTGTTGGACGACGTCGGCCGGCGTCCAGCCGGGCGCGCCGGCGCCGTTCCAGTCCAGCGGGTTGAGAGCGAAAATGAGGGCGGCGCCGGCCGACACGAAGGCGGCAGCGGCCGACGTGCCGCTGTACTCCTCATAGGGAGACCATTCCCAGGGATAGGCATCGTCATCCAGCAGATAGCGTTCGGTCGACAGGATGCGCAGCCCGGGCGCGCCGATCGTCACGGCGTTGGGACCATAGTTGGAAAAGAACGCCTTGCTGTCGTCCCGGCCGGTCGCCAGGACGGTCATCACCTTGTCCTTCAAGGCGGCATCGGCACCGACGTTCGCGGGCCAGGTGGGGTAGACCTCGTTGTTCGTCCCATCGTTGCCTGCCGCCATGACGACGACGGCGAACCGAGCCGCGAGCGCGATGAAATCCTTCAGGATCTGGAGGCCCGCGTCCGCCGACGAGAGGTGCCAGCTCGCATTGATGACCTTGGCCCCGCGGATGACAGCGTAGGCGATGGCCATGGCGGCAAGATCGGCCCTCGGCTCGACCCGCGGGCTGAAGAACTGCGCCGACAGCACGGTGATGTTCCAAGTCGAAGGGATGGCCGACGCGATGCCCTCGTTGTTGTTGCTGGCCGCCGCGATCGTCCCGGCCAGCAGCGTGCCGTGACCATCGTGGTCGCGACCACCGCCCGCGGCAGCCGGTTGCAGGTCCTTGTGCAGGGTATAGTCGTCGCGACGCAGGCCGGAATCGACGATCGCGAGGATTGTGCCGCGATGCGCCGCGGGCGGAGCGACCGTCCACGGATCGGTGACGCCGAGCAGAGGCAGCGCCCACTGCTGGTCCTGTCGGGTCAACGTGTCGTTGAAGGCGGCCAGGGCGATCGGGCCGTTGACCTCGAAGAAGGCGATATCGGTCAGCTTCTCGTCCTTCGCGGCCAGCATCTCCCGCAAGACGGCAAGGGTCAGCTCGGGC
>JAEZIF010000339.1 GCA_023416135.1 Pseudomonadota bacterium | reverse complement strand
AGATTGACCAGGCGATCATCGATCTGCATCTGGGTGCGGTCGAGCGAGATGCGGGCGCTGTAGGTCAGCTCCTGCCCCTTGGGCTCGCTGCTGTCGGTCTGCGCCCCCTGCCCGCGATCGTCGCGTTCCTGCTTGCGCTCGCGAATGATCGCGTCCTGGGAGACACTCAGCACCACTCCCTGCAGCAGGCCGTAGCGTGTGAAGCTGAAGGTATCGACCTTGATCTCGGCGGCCTGGCCGGATTGGACGAAGCCGATGTCCCGGTTGGGGACCATGGCCTCGATCTCCAGCCGGCTGTCGGACGGCACGACGACCATCAGCGACTGGGCCGGGGTCACGACGCCGCCGACCGTGTGGATGGCAAGCTGCTGCACGACGCCGTCTACGGGCGCCACCAGCCGCTGCAGGCGGGTCTTCTGCTCGGCCTTGATCAACTCCTGGGCCAGCCCGATCGCCTTCTGCTCGCCCTTGGCGAGCTCGTCGGAAAGGGCGCGCCGGAACTCGGCCACGGCCTGGCTGCGCGTCTCGCGGATGGCCGACACGGCGGCCGCCGCCTCCTGCAGGTGGCTGCTCTGGATGCCCAGCTCCTGCTGGCGCTCGACCAGGAGCTGCAGGGTCTCGAGATAGGCAATGCGCGAACCCAGATCCTTCTCCATCAGCGTGCGGCGCATCTCGACTCTCGGCTGGATGACCGGGATCACGGTCTCGAGCTTGTGGATGGTGGCCTGGATCGTCGCCTGCTCGGCCTCCTTCTGCGCCTGCTGGCGCCCGAGCGCGGCCACCTTGGCGCGGTGCTCGCCGACCTGGTTGACGAGCAGCTGGCGCTGGATGCCGACGAGAGTCGCGGGTGCATCCGCCGGCGGCATGAAATCGGTGAGCGGGTCCTCGCCGCCGGCCAGCGCCGCCCGCAGCCGCGCGATGTTGAGCCGCTCGGCCAGAAGATCGCTCTGCAGCCGGTCGCGGTCCGCGGCGTTGGCGGTCGGATCGAGCTCGACCAGGACTTCGCCGGCCCTGACCGCCTGCCCGTCCTGCACGTGGATCGCGCGCACGACGCCGGTCTCGAACGGCTGGATGACCTTGGTACGGCCGCCCGGCATGATCTTGCCGGTCGCCGTGGCCACGATGTCGATGGTGCCGTACCACGCCCAGGCCAGCGCTGCAGTGAACATCAGGATGAGCGAAAAGCCGATGGCGCGGCCGACCGGCGATGGCGGCGTTTCGACGATCTCGAGCGCGGCCGGCAGGAAGGCCAGTTCCTCGCGCCGCCTCGCCCGTGGACGTTCGAGCGCCGGAGCGCCCGGCTCGACCGTTCGAAGGCTAGTGGACGTCATGGATTCCTGCCTGCAGGCGATGCAATGAGGCGTAGCGGCCGCCGGTCCTGATCAAGGCGTCGTGCGTGCCGTCCTCGACGACGCGGCCGCCCTCGAGCGTGACGATGCGATCCATGGCACGGACTGTCGACAGCCGATGCGCGATCACCAGGACCGTGCGCCCCTTGGTGATCTCCTTCATGTTCTGCTGGACGATGCGCTCGCTTTCGTAGTCGAGCGCGCTGGTCGCCTCGTCGAAGATCAGGATGCGCGGATCGGTGACCAGGGCGCGGGCAATGGCGATGCGCTGGCGCTGGCCGCCCGACAAGGTGGAGCCGCGCTCGCCGACGACCGTGTCGTAGCCTTCGCTGAGCTCGAGGATGAAGTCGTGTGCGCCGGCCAGCCGCGCCGCGGCGACCACGCGCTCGATCGGCATCGTCGGGTCGGCCAGCGCGATGTTCTCCCGCACCGAGCGGTTGAACAGCACGTTCTCCTGCAGGACGACGCCGATCTTGGCGGCGCAGCCAGGCCGGGTCGACCATCGAAAGGTCCATGCCGTCCACCAGCACGCGCCCGCTTTCCGGTACGTAGAGGCGCTGCACGAGTTTGGCGAAGGTGCTCTTGCCCGAGCCGGAGGGTCCCACGATGCCGACCGTCTGCCCGGCCGGAATATCGAAGCTGACATCGTGCAGGATCTGGGGCCCATCGAGGCGATAGCGGAAAGAGACATGGTCGAACCGGATGCCGCCCTGCAGAGCCGGCAGCCGGGCACGTCCCGCCGCATAGGCCGGCTCGGCCGCCGTGTTCAGGATGTCGCCCAGCCGCGCGACGGAGAGCCGCGCCTGGTGGAAGTCCTGCCACATCTGCGCCAGCCGCAGCACCGGAGCGCTGACCCGCGAGGCCAGGATGTTGAAGGCAACGAGCTCGCCGACCGACAGGCTGCCGTCGATCACGAGCTTGGCGCCGAAGTAGAGGATGGCGGCGGTGACGGCCTTGCTGACGAACTGCACGCTTTGGCTCGCCGCGTTGCCGAGGCTCAGCACGCGGAAACCCGACGACACGTAGGCGGCGAGCTGCTCCTCCCAGCGCCGCTGCATCTGCGGCTCGACCGCCATGGCCTTCAGTGTCTCGATGCCGGTCACGCTCTCGACAAGGAAAGCCTGGTTCTCCGCGCCGCGCTGGAACTTCTCGTCGAGGCGGCGACGGAACAGCGGCGCGACGGAGGCCGAGATCACGACATAGAGCGGCAGCGAACCGACCACGATCCAGGTCAGCGTCGGAGCGTAGAAGAACATCACGGCGAGGAAGACGAAGGTGAAGAACAGATCGATGACGAGGGTGAGCGCCGAGCTGGTGAGGAAATTGCGGATGTTCTCGAGCTCGCGCACGCGCGCGACCGAATCGCCGACCCGTCGCGACTGGAAGTAGGCCATCGGCAACGCCAGCAGGTGCCGGAACAGGCGGGCGCCGAGCTCGACGTCGATGCGATTGGTCGTGTGCGAGAACAGATAGGTGCGCAGGACGGCGAGCACGGTCTCGAACAGCGCGATGGCAAGCAGCCCGATCACCAGCACATCGAGGGTGCCGAGCGACCGGTGCACCAGCACCTTGTCGATCACCACCTGAAAGAACAGCGGCGAGACGAGCGCGAAGAGCTGCAGGAAGAACGAGGCGACCAGCACCTCGCCCAGCAGGCGCCGGTATTTGTCGACCGCCGCCATGAACCAGCCGATGTCGAAACGGCGCGCGACGTCGCCGAGGCTGGCGCGGCGCGTCATGACGACCAGCCCGCCGTCCCAGACCGCCGCAAGCTCCTCGCGCGTCATGACGGCGGGTCGCCCCGCCCGCGGCGACTGCACCAGCACCTTGTCGTCGGAGGCCTTGGCCAGCACCATGAAGCCGCCGTCCCGCAGGACCGCGATCGCCGGCAACGGTGTCCGGGAAAGCCGCGACCAGTCGGTGCGCCAGGTCCTGGCCTTGAGGCCGAGATCCCTGGCGCAGCGCAGCATTTCCGGTACGCCGATCGCTTCTGTTCCGAGGCGGTGCCTGATCTGTCCGCGATCGGCCGGCACCTCCTTGAGATGCAGCAGAAGAAGGAGGGCCTCGAGTCCCGGGTCCGCCGGGGGCTGTAGGGTGGGGCACATGGCGGCGAACTCCGCGACCCGAGGCCTTTGTCGTCAGGCGTGCGGCTGGGCGAGCAGCGGCGGCTGATTGCTGGCGCCGTCCGGCCCCGGGGTGCTGGCCAGGCCCGGGCCGGCCGAGCCAAAGGTCGAGGCCATGAACTGGTTGAGCAGCGCCGACTGGAGGATGACGTTGCTGCCCGGGCCGCCGTCGAGCACGTCCTGCCCGCCGCCGCCGACCAGCACGTCGTCGCCGTTGCCGCCCAGCAGCGTGTCGTTGCCGGCGCCGCCGACGAGGACGTCGTCGCCATCGCCGCCATTGACGGTGAGCAGCATGCCGAGCGGGAAGCCGTTCGCCGTGATGACGTCGTCACCGCCCAGCCCATTGATCACCAGCCGGTCACCGGCCTCGAAGCCGGTGATCGTCACGTCCTTGCCGAGGCCCCTGATCGTGATCACGCCGTTCTCGTTGGTGATGGTGATCGCATCGTCACCCTCGGTCGCATTGAGCACGATCGTGTCGGCGGCGTTGTCGGCACCGCCGAGGTCGATCTTCACCTTGGAGACGTCGGTTCCGGTCAGGTTGTTGACGATGATGTTGTCGGCACCGCCCTTGCTCTGGACATCGATCGTCTCGACGTCGTTCAGGTCCATGGAGATGCTGGCGATGTCACGGGTCAGCCTGGCACGGCCGCCATTGGCCGAGATCTCGATCCGCTCGTTGACGTTGGCGCCGTTGAACAGCAGGGTGTCGAGCCCGCCTGCCCTTCGACGATGTCGCTGCTATCGCCCGGGTTCCAGACGAACGTATCGTCGCCTGCCCCCATGAAGGCGACATCGCTGCCCAGGCCGCCGATCACCACATCGTTGCCCTTGCTCCCGGTGATCGTGTCGTTGCCGGCGCCGCCATTGAGGGTGAGCTGCATCTTGCCGACATGGACGCCAGCGGCATTGATGACGTCGTCGCCGAGACCGCCGTTGACGACCAGCGAATCGACGCCCTCCGCACCGGCAATCGTCACTTTTGCCGGCAGGCCCATGACCACCACCGAGGCGCCGCTGCTGGTGACGGTGATGGAATCCGCGCCCGCCGTGCCGTTGACGGCGACGATATCCGCCGCGCCGTCGCCCTTCCCGCTTCCCGCCGTCCCCGCCAGATCGAGGGTGACCTGCTTGACGTCGGTGCCGCTGAGATCGGCGACGGTGATGGTGTCGGCGCCGCCCAGAGCGTTGAACTGGACGGTCTCGACGTCGTCCATGTCCATCGTGATGGTGCCGACGTCGCGGGTGAACCGGCTGCGGCCGCCATTGGCCGAGATGTCGATGCGTTCATCGACGTTGGCGCCGTTGAACAGGAGCGTGTCGGTGCCGGCCTGGCCCTCGACAATGTCGCTGCCGTCGCCCGGATTCCAGACGAAGGTGTCGTTGCCGACTCCCAGCAAAGCCACGTCGTCGCCGCGGCCGCCGGTCACGGTGTCGTTGCCGTCGCCAGCCACGATCGTGTCCGCGCCCTGGCTGCCGATCACGGTGTCGTTGCCCGCTCCGGCATCGATGGTGAGACCGATCACGCCGGCCGCCAGCGTCGAAGCATTGATCGTGTCGTTGCCGTTGCCTGCGTTGACGACGAGGCGGTCGGCCGCCTCTGCGTGATCGACGGTGACCGTTGCCGGCAAGCCGCTCACCGTGACGTTGGTGCCCACGGCGGTGACCGTGATCTGATCCGCGCCGTTGGTGCCGTTGACGGTCACCTGGTCGGCCGCCGCGTCGCCCTGCGTGCCTCCCACCGTACCCGCCAGGTCGATGTCGACCTGCTTGACGTCGGTGGCGGCAAGGTTGTCGACAGTGACGTGGTCGGCGCCGCCCAGGGCATTGAACCGGATCCGTTCGACGTCGTTCAGGTCCATCGCGATGTTGGCGATGTCGCGGGTGAACCGCGTCCGGCCGCCATTGGCCGAGATGCCGATACTCTCGCCGATGGCGGAGCCGTTGAAGATCATCGCGTCGGTGCCGGCCTGGCCTTCGACGATGTCGCTGCCATCGCCCGGATCCCACTGGAACACGTCGTCGCCGGCGCCCAGGAAGACCGTGTCGTTGCCCTGCTGGCCGTCGATGAAGTCGTTGCCATCGCCACCCAGCAGCGTATCGGCCCCGTTGCTGCCGCGGATGGTGTCGTTGCCCGCACCGCCGTCGACCGTGAGGCTGATCAGGGAGGCGAGGTTGCCGGTCGCGGAAAAGTGATCATCGCCGCCGTTCATGTTGACGACGAGCTTTTCGGTGGTCCCGATATCGACGGAGAAGGGCGCCGGATCGAGGCGATCGAAGCGGACCCGTGAGCCGTTGGCCGTGACGGAGAAGGTCTCGCCACCGTTGCCGCCGTTGATTTCCGCGGTGTCGGTGCCGTCTCCGCCCTCCATGAGGTCGCTGTCGTCGCCCGGATTCCAGATCATGCGGTCGTCGCCGCCCTCGCCGAACATCTGGTCGTCGCCGTCGCCGCCGGTCAACGTGTCGTTCCCCGCACCGCCGAACAGCAGGTCGTTGCCGCCCTTGCCCAGCAGCACATCGTTGCCGGCCTGGCCAAAGAGCAGGTCGTTGCCGGAACCGCTGCTGATCGCGTCGTTGCCGGCGCCGCCGAAGAGATGGGCCGCCGGCAGCGCTCCATTGCTCTCGTCGAGGGTGATGGTGTCGTTGCCGGCCTGGCCGAACACCTGGATCAGCGTGGTGTTGGCGACCGTCGCCTGGCCTCCATCTACGGGCACCGCACCGCCGTTGATGAGAATCGTTCCGGCAGCGTTGCGCCCGACCGTGATCAGGTCGTCCGGGGAGTCGCCCAGCACGGACAACAGGCCGGAACCGGGAATGAAGGTGGCCTTGATCGCCATCGTCCACGTCCTTTCAGTGTCATTGCCGCAGCGCTGAAGAAAACACTCGAGGGAAGAAGCGCAGCGGCACGGACCCGTATGGTTACCGGCAGACGGTGTGGGAGACTTGAAGCCGCACTGCGGATGACCTTGATTTTTTCTGGAGATGTCTGAACTTTGGCGCGTGTAGTGGACGCAGACTTCTGCTACCCGCGCGGTGCGCAAACGACACACTTGAATCAGGAATGCAGCAGGACGGGCTGCTTGCCACGACAGCGTCGTTTTCGTCTGAACAATGGTGGGCACGACGTCGGGGGGCTTGGCTGGTGCAATTTGTCTTTGCCGAACACACGCTCGACACCGACCGGCGCGAATTGCGCCGCGGCGCCGAGGCCGTGGCCGTCGAGCCGCAAGTGCTCGATCTGCTGATCTGTCTCGTCGAGAACCGCAATCGCGTCGTCACCAAGGACGATCTCATCGCCTCGGTATGGGGTGGACGGATCGTTTCGGATGCGACGCTGACCAGTCGGATCTACGCCGCACGCAAAGCGGTCGGCGACAGCGGGCAAGGCCAGCGGCTCATTCGTACCGTCTCGCGCAAGGGACTGCGGTTCATCGGCGACGTGCAGGCCCAACCGCCGTCTGCCGCGCCCCAGCCGACGGCCGGCGCTGGCGCCACCGACGAGCTTCGCGGTTACCGGCCCCTGCCGCTGTCCGAGCGGCCGGCCATTGCCGTGCTTCCTTTCGACAACATGTCCGGCGATCCGCAACAGGACTATTTTACCGACGGGATCAGCGAGGACATCATCACGGCGCTGTCCAAGCTGCGCTGGTTCTTCGTGATGGCCCGCAATTCCTCGTTCATCTACAAGGGCAAGGCCGTCAACATCAAGCAGGTCGGCCAGGAACTCGGCGCCAACTACGTCGTCGAGGGCAGCGTACGCAAGCTCGGCGACCGCGTGCGCATCACGGCGCAGCTCAACGACGTGACCACCGGCAGCCACATCTGGGCCGAACGCTACGACCGGAACCTGGCCGACGTTTTCGCCGTCCAAGACGAGATCACCGAGGCGATCGTCGCTGCGATCGAGCCGCAGATCTGCGCCGCGGAAAACTTCCGCGCCCGACGCAAGCCGCCCGAACGGCTGGATGCGTGGGAGCTGGTGATGCGGGCCCTGTCGCACTACTGGCGGGTGACGCGCCAGGACAATCTCATCGCGCAGGAGCTGCTCGAGAAGGCGGTCGCCATCGATCCGAACTACGGCCAGGCGCTGGGGCTGCTCGCCAC
>JAEZIF010000232.1 GCA_023416135.1 Pseudomonadota bacterium | reverse complement strand
GATTGACGCCGAAGCGGCCGTGGCTGATCGAATCGATGGTCATGGCCATGCGCGCCGTGAGCGGTGGCGGCATGGTGAGCACCGCGACCGTGGCATAGAGCTCGATGCGGCTGGTGATCGAGGCCAGTCCCGCCATCAGGGTGAAGGATTCGAGATTGTCGTCCCAGTAGCGCGACCTGCCGCCGAAGCCGCGCAGCTTGATCATCGACAGCGCGAAGTCGAAGCCGTAGTGCTCGGCGCGCTGCACGATCTGCTTGTTCAATTCGAAGGTCGGGTTGTACTGCGGCGAGCTGGTCGAGATCAGCCAGCCGTTGTTTCCGATCGGGATGAAGACGCCGATGTCCATGGCCGCTAGGCGACCTGCTTGAGCTTCGCCGCCCGGGTCTTCATCAAGGGCTGGATGCGCTGGCCGAACTGCTCCATGCCGATCAGGAAGTCGTCGAAGGTCAGCATGATGCCCTTGGTCGCGGGTACGGTGGCGCATTCGTCGAGCATGCGCGCCACCGAGGCGTACGAACCGACCAGCGTGCCCATGTTGAAGTTGATGGCGCCCTCCGGGGCGGAGATGCGCTTGGCCGTGCCGTCGTCCGAAGCGTTGGGATCGGCGCCGGCCTCACCCGCCATCCAGGAAAGCGCGCCCATGTCGGCGCCTTCGTTGTAGTGCTTCCACTTGGCCATGGCGGCCTCGTCGGTCTCGTCGGCGATCACCATCATCAGCACGTAGTTGCCGACATCGCGCCCGGTCTTGGCGGCGGCCGCGGCCATCGCCTGGTTGGTCGGCGCATGGGCGGTCGGCGTGTTCACGCCCTTGCCCAGGGTGAAGTTGTAGTTGCCGTAGGTCGCGCCGAACTCCATGCCGCGCGGGCTCTGGCCGGCACAAACGATCTTCATCTCCGCCTGCGGGCGAGGGGAGAGCTTGCAATCCTCCATCTGGAAGTATTCGCCCTTGAAGTTGGAGGCCCCCTTTTCCCACAGCTCGCGCAGGATGGTGACGTACTCGGTGCTGTAGTCGTAGCGCTTGGCGAAGTGTGCCTCGCCCGGCCACAGGCCCATCTGCTCGTATTCCATCTTCGCCCAGCCGGAGACGATGTTGACCCCGAATCGGCCACCCGAGATCGAATCGATGGTCGAGGCCATGCGAGCGACGATGGCCGGCGGGATGGTCAGCACGGCCACCGAGGCATAGAGCTGGATGCGCTTGGTGACCGCGGCCAAGCCCGCCATCAGTGTGAAGGATTCGAGGTTGTGGTCCCAGAACTCGCTTTTGCCGCCAAAGCCGCGCAGCTTGATCATGGAGAGGGCAAAATCGAGCCCGTACTGCTCGGCCTTGAGCACGATCTCCTTGTTCAGCTCGAAGGTCGGCATGTATTGCGGCGAGGTCGTCGAGATCAGCCAGCCGTTGTTTCCGATCGGGATGAATACGCCGATGTCCATCGAACGCTCCTCTGTACTTCAGGGCTTGTGCGAAGCAGCAAGCACCGTGCCAGCGAGGAGCGTTGGCGGCAACTACCTATGGGTGCGGCCCCCACGGCGCCGCATTCAGCAGCTTCACCTCCTGTGTCATCACCAGAGGCCGGAACTTGGCGGCGAAGCCCTCGGTGAAGTCGGTATTGGCGAACACCGCCGCCCAGTGCCTCCGCCGATCGGCGTCGTCCTCGAACTTCCAGAGATGGACGAGCTGGTTGATCGTCCCGGTGTCGCCCTGGAAATAGCCGATCAGGTGCTTGTCGTGGCCGCCCTTCTGCAGCGCCGGAAAGCCGAACTGCTGATAGAGTTTGACGGCCTCGGCCATCTTGCCGACGTAGAGCGTGTATGTTCTGAGTTCGTATAGAGCCATGGCTACTCCCCTCGGTCGAAAGTGGGAAATTAAAGCCAGGGGACAGGGAAGAGGAATGAGTCGATGATAGCGCGTTGGACGGGGCGCATCGTTGCGATCGCCGTCGTCGCCGCGATCGTGGTTGCTGCTGTGTTCTGGTGGAACCGGCCGAAGCCCGCGCCGGCGGCGACGGCGCCAGCGCCGCCGCAGGTTGGCGTCGTCGAGGTTAAGGCGGCGGACGTTCCCCTGCCGCTCGACTTTGCCGGCCGTGTCGCCGGTTTCCGGGTCGTCGAGATCCGGGCCCAGGTGGGTGGCGTGCTGCTCAAGCGCGAGTTCCAGGAAGGCGCCGTCGTCGACGTCGGCCAGGTCCTGTTCCAGATCGACCCGCGCACCTATGAGGCGGCGCTCGCCCGCGCCAACGCCCAGGCGGCGCAGGCCAGGGCCGGGCTGATCCAGGCCGAGGAGAACTTCAAGCGCCAGGAGGGCCTGGCGGCGCAAAAAGTCGCCACCCAGAAGGCCTACGAGGACGCGATCGCCGCTCGCGACCAGGCGCGCGCGGCGGTGCTGTCGACCGAGGCCGACGTGCTGACCGCCAAGCTCAATCTCGAATTCACCGTCATCAAGGCGCCGGTCAAAGGCCCGACCAGCCTGGTGTCGCCGGCCGAGGGCACCCTGATCAAGGCGCAGGATACGCTGCTCACCACGATCACCCAGCTCGACCCGGCGTACGTCAACTTCACCTTCACCGACTCCGAACTGCGCCAGCTGCAGGAGATCGACAAGTCGCCGGAGGAGCTGTTCGATTCCAAGAACGTCAAGGTCGAGCTGCAGTTCGGTGACGGCGCGGTCTATGCCCACACCGGCTCGGTCGACACGCGCTCGCGCACGGTCGATCCGCGCACCGGTACCATCCTGACCCGCGCCATCTTCCCCAACCGCGACGGCGCCCTGCTGCCCGGCCAGTTCGTGCGGGTGAAGATGACGGGCATCGTCATGCCGGGCGCCATCGTCATCCCGAAGATGGCGATCTCGCAGGGCCCGCTCGGACCGTTCGTCTATCTGGTCGAGAAGGACAACGTCGCACGCGCGCGCCCGGTGCGCATCTACCGCGAGCTGCCCGACGGCTACATCGTGCGCAAGGGCGTGGCGGCCGGCGATCGCATCGTGGTCGACGGGGTGATCCGCGTCCGGCCGGGCAACGTCGTCAGCCCGGTGCCCTACAAGCCAGCCGCCGAGGCGGCCAAGCAATGATCTCGAAATTCTTCATCGACCGGCCGGTTTTCGCGTCCGTCCTGTCGATCGTGATCGTGCTGGCGGGCCTCGTTGCGATGCGCGTGCTGCCGATCTCGCAGTATCCGCAGATCGTGCCGCCCGAGGTCATCGTCTCGGCCACCTATCCCGGCGCCACCGCCGAGACCGTCGCCGCCACGGTCGCCGCCCCGCTCGAGCAGCAGATCAACGGCGTCGAGCGCATGATCTACATGTCGTCGACCTCGACCGGCTCGGGGACGATGAGCCTCACCGTCACCTTCGAGATCGGCACCAACCCCGACCAGAACGCCATCAACGTCAACAACCGCGTGCAGCGCGCCCTGCCGTTGCTGCCGGGCGAGGTCAGCCGCCAGGGCCTGGTCGTGCAGAAGCGTTCGACCTCGATCCTGCAGGTCCTCACCATGTCGTCGCCGGACAACCGCTACGACACGATCTACATCAGCAATTACGCCCTGGTGAACGTGCTCGACGAGTTGCGCCGCCTGCCGGGCGTCGGCGATGCCTCGCTGTTCGGCGCCTCGGACTATTCGATGCGCATCTGGCTCAGGCCCGACAAGCTCGCCCAGTACAACCTCACGCCCGCCGACATCGCCGCCGTGGTGCGCGAGCAGAACCAGCAGTTCGCCGCCGGCCGCTTCGGCGAGGAGCCGATGAACAGGCCGCAGGTCTTCACCTACTCGGTGACGACCCCGCCGCGCCTGGTCGACCGCACCCAGTTCGAGGACATCATTATCCGATCGGAGGAGAATGGCGGGGCGCTCAGGCTGAAGGATGTGGCGCGCGTCGAGCTGGGGGCGCTGACCTACGGCTTCTCCGGCACCTTCAACGGCGCGCCGGCAGTGCCGATCGCGGTCTACCTGCAGCCTGGCGCCAACGCCATCCAGGTGGCGGCGGACGTCAAGCAGGCGATGGAGAGCATCTCCAAGCGTTTCCCGGTCGGCCTGCGCTACGACATCCCGTTCGACACGACACGCTTCGTCGAGGTTTCGATCGAGGAGGTCGCCATCACCTTCGCCGAGGCGATCGCGCTGGTCGTGCTGGTCGTGTTCCTGTTTCTGCAGAGCGTGCGGGCGATGATCATACCGGTCATCGCCATCCCGGTGTCGATCATCGGCACCTTCGCCGGCATGTACGTGCTGGGCTTCTCGATCAACCTGCTGACGCTGTTCGGCCTGGTGCTGGCGATCGGCATCGTCGTCGACGATGCCATCGTGGTCTTGGAGAACGTCGAGCGCATCATGTCGACCGAGGGCAAGGGCCCGCGCGAGGCCGCCATCCAGGCCATGCAGGAGGTGACCGGCCCGGTCATCGCCATCGTCCTGGTGCTGTGCGCCGTGTTCATCCCGGTATCGTTCCTGGGTGGCCTGGCGGGCGAGCTCTACCGGCAGTTCGCCGTCACCATCGCCGTGTCGGTGGTGATCTCCGGCATCGTGGCGCTGACGCTGACGCCGGCGCTGGCGGCGCTTCTGCTGAAGCCCGCGCACGGCCCGCCGTGGCGGCCGTTCGCCTGGTTCAATCGTTCGTTCGCCTGGCTGACGGCGCGCTACACCGACGGCGTGGGCTTCCTGCTGCGCCGGACGGTGCTGGGATGCCTGGGTTTCGTCCTCGTGCTGGGCGCGGTGTTTGCCCTGTTCCAGCGCGTCCCGGGCAGCCTGGTGCCGGCCGAAGACCAGGGCTACGTGTTCATGGTGACGGTGCTGCCGCCCGCCGCCGCGATCTCCCGCACGCGCGAGGTCACCAAGGAGGCGACGGCAGCACTGATGAAGAACCCGGCGGTGGCCCATGTCGTCACCTTCTCCGGCTTCGACCTCCTGTCGCGCGCGCTCAAGACCAACTCCGGCATTTCCTTCGTCACTCTCAAGGACTGGTCGGAACGCAAGGATCCCAAGGAGGATGCGCGCAACGTCGCGCCGGGGCTCGCGGCCATCAATGCCGACTTCAAGGACGGCGTCGTCATCGGCTTCAACCCGCCGCCGATCATCGGCATCAGCGTCACCGGCGGGTTCGAGTTCTTCCTGCAGGATCGGTCCGGCGGCCCGCTGAGCGCGCTTGCCGAGGCGGCCAACAAGGTGGTGGCCGCTGCCAACCAGCGGCCCGAACTGCGCGGCGTGCAGACGACCTTCTCGGCATCGGTGCCGCAGTACCGCACCGACGTCGATCGCGACAAGGCGCGCGCACTCGGGATCCCGATCAACGTCGTCTTCGAGACCATGCAGAGCTCGTTCGGCAGCCTCTACGTCAACGACTTCTCGCTGTACGGCCGCACCTATCGGGTCAGCCTGTCGTCCGAGTCCGACTTCCGCGAATCGCCGGACGACCTGCGCCACGTCTTCGTGCGCTCGGACACCGGCGCCATGGTGCCGCTGAACGAGCTGGTGACCTTCACCCGCATCCTGGGGCCCGACACGGTCGATCGCTTCAACATCTTCCCGGCCGCCAAGATCCTGGGCGGACCGGCGCCGGGCTATTCGTCGGGCCAGGCGATCGCCGCCATGCAGGACGTCGTTGCCAAGACCCTGTCGAGCGATTTCACCATCGGCTGGATCGGCTCGGCCTACCAGGAGCTGGCGACCCGCGGATCGGGCCAGCTTGGCTTCGTCTTCGGCCTGATCATGGTATTCCTGATCCTGGCCGCGCAGTACGAGCGCTGGTCGCTTCCGCTCGCCGTGCTGACCGCGGTGCCCTTCGCCGTGCTGGGCGCGCTTCTCGCGATCTGGCTGCGCGGCCTGGACAACGACGTCTACTTCCAGATCGGCCTGGTGACGCTGATCGGTCTCGCCGCCAAGAACGCCATCCTGATCGTCGAGTTCGCCTCGCAGCGCCACCAGCAGGGGCACTCGGTCTACGACGCCGCCCTCGAAGCGGCCCGGCTGCGCTTCCGGCCGATCATCATGACCTCGCTCGCCTTCATCCTGGGCGTGTTGCCGCTCGCCATCAGCACCGGCGCGGGCTCGGCCAGCCGCCATTCGATCGGCACCGGCGTGATCGGCGGGATGCTCGCGGCGACCTTCGTCGCCATCCTGTTCGTGCCGCTGTTCTTCCGGCTGCTGACGCCGCGACGCACGGCGCGCCCCACGATGTCAAAAGAGAAGGCCGCCGATCCGGCGGAGTGATCGTGGCGGTTGTCAGCGCCCGCGGAACGCCCGGTCGAACTGTTCGAGCAGCGGCTTCGTCAGATAGGACATCACCGTGCGCGGCGAGGTCTTGATGAAGACCTCGACCGGCATGCCGGCCATCGGCTGCAGGCCCTC
>JAEZIF010000113.1 GCA_023416135.1 Pseudomonadota bacterium | reverse complement strand
GCCGAGCTCTATGCGTTCAGCCGCAAGATCGCGGGGGTCATGGACCTCTACGACCTGTTGTGGACGATCGTCACGCACCTGGCGCGGCTGCTGAACGCCGAGGTGGTGATCCTGATGCCGGATCCCGACCAGCGGGACGGCCGGCTGGAGAGCCGTGCCGCCTTTCCGCCGGACAGCGAATTCTCCGACGCCGACCTGGCGGCGGCCCGCTGGTCGTGGCAGGCGGACCATGCGACCGGCAGGGGCACCGACACGCTGCCCGGCGGGCGCTGGCTGTTCGTGCCCATCCGCACCGTGCGCGGGCCGGTCGGCGTCGTCGGCGTGCTCGCCCTGAAGGAAGGACGCGAGCTCGGCACCACCGAGCGCCGCACGCTCGACGCCGTCGGCAACCAGGCCGCCATCGCCATCGAGCGCATGACCCTGGCCGCCGACATCGACAGCGCACGGCTGGGCGAGGAGCGCGAGCGCCTGCGGTCCTCGATGCTGACCTCGGTCAGCCATGACCTGCGCACGCCGCTCGCCTCGATCATCGGCGCGCTCTCCAGCCTCAAGAGCTATCGCGACCGCTACGACCAGCCGACCCGCGACGAGCTTCTGGGCACGGCGCTGAGCGAAGCCGAGCGTCTCGACCGTTTCGTCGGCAACCTTCTCGACATGACGCGGCTCGATGCCGGCGCCATCGTGCCCAACCGGGAGCCGGTCGACGCCGGAGACCTCGTGTCGACGGTGCTGCGTCGCGCGGCGCCCGTGCTGCAGGACCGCAAGGTCGTCTCCTCGATCGCGCCCGATCTGCCGCCGTTGTCGCTCGATTTCGTGCTCGCCGAGCAGGTCCTGTTCAACCTCCTGGACAATGCCGCGAAGTATTCGCCCGAGGGCGGGCGCATCGAGATAGAGGCCCGGCGCGCCGGCGAGCGAGTCGAGATCGCGGTGCGCGACGAAGGTCCGGGCATCGCGGCCGAGGCGCTGGACCGCATCTTCGACAAGTTCTATCGCGCCGACGACGGCGACCGCCGGCGCGCCGGCACCGGCCTGGGCCTGGCCATCGCCAAGGGCTTCGTCGAGGTCCAGGGTGGTACGCTCGTCGGCCGCAATCGACGTGATCGCAGTGGGGCGGAATTCATGGTGAGCTGGCCGGCATGACGACGACCGACGAGGTTACGATCCTGATCGTCGAGGACGATCCGCCGATCCGCCGCCTGCTGCGCACGACCCTGGGCGCCCAGGACTATCGCACGTACGAAGCGGCGACCGGCGCCGAGGCGCTGTCGGCGATGCGTCATCACCGGCCCGACCTGGTGCTGCTCGATCTCGGCCTGCCCGACATCGACGGCCAGGCCCTGATCGGCCGCATCCGCGAGATCGCGCCGGTGCCCATCGTCGTGCTGTCGAGCCGCGGCGACGAGGCGGCCAAGGTGATGGCGCTCGACGCCGGTGCCGACGACTACGTCACCAAGCCGTTCGGCGCCGACGAGCTGATGGCCCGCCTGCGCGCCGCGTTGCGCCATCGCCTGCAGCAGCAGGGCGCCGCGCGCTCCTTCACCAGCGGCGATCTCTCGATCGACCTGGTGCGTCGGTTGGTGAAGCGCGGCGGCGAAGACATAAAACTCTCGCCCAAGGAATACGACATCCTGGAGCAGCTCGCGATCCATGCCGGCAAGGTGCTGACGCACAAGCACCTGCTGCGCGAGGTGTGGCGCGACGAATCGGTCGATCCGCAGTATCTGCGTGTCTATGTCCGTCAGTTGCGCCAGAAGGTCGAAGCCGACCCTTCTACGCCGCGGCATGTCCTGACTGAGCCCGGGGTCGGCTATCGCCTCGTTTGAGGGCGGAATCTGACCCAGCTGATTCCGCTCAGGCGGATTGTGCTTCAGGCGGCATGCCGTGCGGCGCGGCGGGCGGCCGCGAGGCGTGCTGCCTCCTTCTCTTCCAGCGCGATGACGGTCTCCAGCACGCGGCGCAGCTTGCGGTCGAACGTCGGGCTGAGCGGCGTCAATGGCAGGCGCAGGCCGTCCCCCATCAGGCCGAGGAGGCTCAGCGCCCGCTTCAGTGGAATGGGATTGGCCTCTAGGAAAAGCGCCTCGTGCAAGGGCGCCAGGATCTGGTCGAACCAGCGGATCTCGGCCTCCAACTTCTCGTCGCAAGCCGCATGCAGCGCCGCGCACAAGGCCGGTGCGACATTGGCGGTTACCGAGATGCAGCCGTCGCCGCCGGCCAGGCGGAAGGCCGACTGGCTGGCGTCGTCGCCCGACAGCAGCAGGAAGTCGGGCCCGAGCCGGCGGCGCAGACGCGCGACGCGCGGGATGTCTCCGGTAGCATCCTTCATGCCGATGACGCGCGGCAACTCGGCCAGTCGACGCACGGTGACGTCGTCGAGGGCGCAGCCGGTGCGCGCCGGCACGTCATAGAGGATGATCGGCAGGCCGACCGCGTCGTGGATGGTACGGAAGTGCATCGTCATGCCGGCCTGGCTGGGCTTTAGATAGCAGGGCGTGACGCAGAGCAGCGCCGAGGCGCCGGCGCGCTCCGCCGAGCCTGCCAGCTCGACCGCGGCGGCGGTGTTGTTGCTGCCGGCACCGGCGATCACCGGCACGCGCCCGGCAGCGGCCGCGACGGCGGTGGCTACGACCTCGCGATGTTCCTCGGCCGTCAGCAACGGCGCCTCGCCGGTGGTGCCGCACGGTACCAACGCGGCGATGCCGCGATCGATCAGTCGCTTGCAGAAGGCGTCCAGGGCCACGAGGTCGACGCGGCCCATGCGGTAGGGCGTCGGCAGCGCGGCGCTTGCGCCACGGCAATGGAGGATGAGCGGGTTCATGATTGGGCTCCTCACGATGAGATCTTGGCCAACAGGTTCATGACGATCTCTCGGTCGTCATGGCCGTACTCGAAGACGAGGTGGCGCGTGCCCAGCACGGCCACCGAGAAGACGGTGAGGCAGAGGATCGCGAGCGTGCCCTGGGCGGCAGCCCTCATACGCCGGGCGCGCATCTAGGCCACCGTCGCTAGTGTCGGCGCGGGCGCCAGCACCAGCCGGCGCGCCGCGTGGTCGAACGAGACGATGTCGAGGCCGGCCGCCAGCGCGCGTTGCCGCACGGCCGCGAGAGCGCTGCGCCAGGCGCAGGCGGCCCCCTCCAGCACCACGCGGCCGCGCTTGCCGGTGCGCCAGCGCGCCGCCCGCAGGGCCTCGTCGAGCTCGCGCTCGTCCTGCAGGTCGACGATCCAGGCGAGATCGACCGGCTCGCAGTCGGGGCTGGGGCTGCCGGGGCGCAGGCTGCGCACGCTTTCGCAGCCTTGCCGCAGCAATGCCACGACGAAGGGCAAGGTGTGGTGTCCGATGACGGCGACGTGGGCGGTCGCGGGCAGGTGCGCGATCGCCATGACACGATCGGCGTCTTCGGACACCGGACTAGACGGCGGCTCGCCTTCCGCTTGGCGGTCAGTGGTCTGGTACATGATGACTCCTTT
Organism: Pseudomonadota bacterium; assembly: GCA_023416135.1. Taxonomy (GTDB): domain Bacteria; phylum Pseudomonadota; class Alphaproteobacteria; order Reyranellales; family Reyranellaceae; genus Reyranella. The sequence continues at coordinate 1,529 of JAEZIF010000113.1, read as the reverse complement.
CACTTCTCGATCGGGTTCGCGCGCGGCCATGGTCGGCAGCCGAAGTAGCGGGCGCATGTCAGCCGACTGGCGCCCGCTGCTGGGCTTGCCGTCGTGCTGGGCGGTGTCCGGTTGTTTCCGGGTGGATCGGTATGGCCCAGCACCACACAGCAGGCGAAGACCGTGGCCAGGAAGAAGGTGCGCAAAGCAGCAACGCTCCGCTGAACACCCAGGAGATAGGTCCGCAAGGCGTAGGGTTTCGAGAGGGAGCAGGGGCCTGCCGCATAGCCGCGGCATAAGAAAAGCGGCTAGGCTCCGTCCTTCAACAGGAGGGAACGATGGCCGAGAGCGAGAACTACAAGAAGGGTACCGAGATCCGCCGCAAGCTGATGGGCGAGAAGTACGCCGATGCGATGAACAAGTCGGTCTATGCCGATCCGATGATGCAGAAGTTCGGCGACTACGCGCGCGAGGCGGTGTTCGGCATGCTGTGGTCCAGGCCCGGCCTCGACCTCAAGACCAGGGCGCTGATCTGCGTGATATCCGACACCGCCCAGGCGCGCTGGCCGGAGCTCGCCATCCATCTGCGCATGGCGCGCAACCAGGGCTGGACGGAGGACGAATTGTCCGAGGCGCTGCTGCACCTCGGCGGCTATATCGGACTGCCGTCAGTGCGCGAGGCGCTGCTGACGGCAAAGGAAGTGTTCGAGGAGATGCGGCACGAGAAGTGACGGCGTGCCATCTGCAGCGCCGAGAGAAGGTAGCTTCGCTCCGCGCTTCGCGCTGCGGTCGGGACGACGGAAGGGGAGTACGATGGTGTTGATGACGACGAGCGATCTGCCCCTGAAGCGGATCGCCCGCGGCAAGGTGCGTGACGTCTACGAGGTCGACGGCGAGCGGCTGCTGCTGGTCGCCACCGATCGCGTCAGCGCCTACGACGTGGTGATGGCCGAGCCGATCCCGATGAAGGGCGCGGTGCTGACCCAGACCAGCGCCTGGTGGTTCCGCCAGTTCGAGGGCGTCGTGAAGCACCATATGATCGCTGCCGACGCCGACGCCATCATCGCCCAGGTGCCGGCACTCGAGCCGCACCGCGCCGAAATCGCCGGCCGCGCCATGCTGTGCCGGCGCGCCACGGTGTTTCCCATCGAATGCGTGATCCGCGGCTATCTCTCGGGCTCGGCGTGGCGCGAATACGCCAAGCAGGGAACGCTTGCCGGCGAGACGCTGCCGGCCGGACTCGAGGAAAGCGGCCGGCTCGATCCGCCGATCTTCAGCCCCGCCACCAAGGCCGAGAGCGGCCACGACGAGAACATCACCGTCGGCCGCATGAAGGAGATCCTGGGGCCCGAGGTGACGGACAGGCTCGAGCAGCTGACGCGCCTCGTCTACACCAAGGGCCGTGACGTCGCGTTGAAGCAGGGCATCATCATCGCCGACACCAAGTTCGAGTTCGGCCGCACCGACGCCGGCGAGTTCCTGCTGATCGACGAGGTCATGACGCCCGACAGCTCGCGCTTCTGGCCGCTCCACGGCTACGCGCCCGGCAA
>JAEZIF010000320.1 GCA_023416135.1 Pseudomonadota bacterium | reverse complement strand
CTCCAGGCCCGCTCATGAATCATGAAGCGGGCCTGGAGGCCCGCGGTCCGGCAAGATCAGTATTCGCCGTTGATCTCGGGCGTGTACAGGCGCTCGCCCTTGCGTGCGAGCTTGCGGCCCTGTTCCTGGGAGAGCTCGAGAAGCTGGGCGCCGCCGTTGGCGGTGAGCTGGGCCAGAAAAAAGCGTGTCTGGCCGGGCGCCACGGTGATGATCAGCTCGCTGTTGGACTGCGGGCCGTAGGCGCGCAGATCGTAGAGCTTGGGTGCCAGGTCGAAGCGCATGTAATTGGGCGCGGCGATGCCGCCGACCGGCTGCCGGCCCATGGTGATGTTGATCGGCGGCGCATCGGGATGGGCGGGCTCGCGTACGATGTAGAGGGCCGCCTGGCCGGGGTTGGACACAGGGAACGTACCGGTGCCCCAGGCATCGTAGTCTTTCGACCAGAACGAATTCTCGCCGCAACCCGCCAGCATCAACAAGGCGGCGGCGACCAGTAGCTTCCTCATACGACAACCTCCACTGCTAACCTCGACCGGCAGAGGTCGGGGGTCAAGCGGACTATGCGGACCATGCAGCGGCGGGTTGCGGCAGCACCCTGAGGCGCGCGAGGGGCGAGAGCACGATCACCAGCGTGGAGAGAACGAAGGAAGCGGCGATCAGCAGCAGTGCCGCCTGCAGGCCGGCCTCGGCGGCGACGATGCCGCCGGCCAGCGCACCCAGCGGCCGCACGCCGTAGATCGCGGTCTGAACCGTGGCATTGACCCGACCCAGCATAGGCGCCGGCGTCACGAGCTGGCGCACCGTGGTCTGGCAGATCAGCCACAGCATCGGGCCGAAACCGACCAGGAAGTGGCCGGCTGCCGCGAAGGCGAAGCCCTTGCCCGACGATCCGGCGGTGGGGGCCAGCAGGAACAGCGCGGCGGCGATCACCGACACGGCGGGCCCGAAGATCAGGATGGCGAGTGGCGGCAGGCGCCTGGACGAGATCGGTGCGACCAGCGCGCCCAGGATAAGGCCCGCACCGTAGGCCGACTGCGCGAGGCCCATGCTGGCCGGATCGAGCTTGAGCAGGTTGAGCGCCAACGGCGCCCAGACGGCGAGCAGGGCGAAGAAGGCGAAGTTCCAGAAGATCGCGCACAGGCTGATGCCGCGCAGCAGCTCGTGCCGGACGACGAAGCGCGCTCCGGCCTGAATGGCGGCGGCCATCGGCGGCCGCGGGGCGCCGGCCGGCGGCGCAGCCGCCTTGGGCAGCGCGACGATGCAGGCAAGCGCGACGGCAGCGCCTCCGGCCGCGAGTGCGTAACCCCAGGTCGGCGACAGGTGCTGAGCCAACAGGCCGGCCACGAAAGGTGCTGCCAGGCTGACGATGGCGCGGGCCAGTTCCAGGCGCGCGTTCGAGCGCGGCAGGTCGTCTGCGGGCACCAGGCTCGGCAGCAATGACATCGAGGTCAGCATGTAGACGACGGTGCCCGAGGCGCCGACGACGGCGGCGACGCCCAGCAAGCCGGTGATCCCCGCGGCCGCCGCGATGACGGCGACGACCGAGGCCGCGAGTCCCAGCGCCAGGCCGATGATGAGGAGCGTGCGCCGCGACATGCAGTCGGCCCAGGCGCCGGCCGGCAGGGTGACCAGCAGCCAGGCTGTACTCTGTGCAGCGACCAGAAGGCCGAGGATATCGGGGCCGGCGCCCAGCACGAGCGTGGCCGTGAGCGGCAGGGTGGCGAGTGCCAGTTGATCGGCGGCGTGGGTCCCGGCAGCGGCGCCGAGCAGGGCAGTAAAAGGTTTCATGGTTGCCGTTCTATGACCGCCCGTCGGTGCGTCGTTATCCGGCAGCGCCCGGCAATTCCTTCTCTCGCAGAACCCGCTAAAGTGAGCCTGCGGTAACGTGAGGGAGGACTCCATGGCCGAACGTGTAGCGATCGTGACGGGCGGAACCCGCGGCATCGGCGGCGCCGTGTCGCGCATGCTGAAGGACAGGGGCTACAAGGTGGCCGCCACCTACGCCGGCAACGACGCCGCCGCCCAGAAGTTCAAGGCCGAAACCGGCATTCACGTCTACAAGTTCGACGTCGGAGACTTCGCCGCCTGCCAGTCGGTGATCGCCCAGATCGAGAAGGATCTCGGCCCAATCGACGTGCTGGTGAACAATGCCGGCATTACCCGCGATTCGACCATGCGCAAGCTCACCCGCGACATGTGGGACCAGGTGATCGACACCAACCTCGGCTCCTGCTTCAACATGTCGAAGGCGGTGTGGGAGGGCATGAACGCCCGCGGCTTCGGCCGCATCGTCAATATCGGCTCGATCAACGGCCAGGGCGGCCAGTACGGCCAGGTCAACTACGCCGCCGCCAAGTCGGGCATCCACGGCTTCACCAAGGCGCTGGCACAGGAAGGCGCCGCCAAGGGCATCACCGTCAACGCGATCGCGCCGGGCTACACCGAGACCGACATGGTCGCCGCGGTGCCGGCAAACGTGCTGGAGAAGATCGTCGCCAAGATCCCGGTCGGACGGCTCGGCAAGGCGGACGAGATCGCGCGCGGCGTGATGTTCCTTGTCGCCGACGATGCCGGCTTCATCACCGGCTCTACGCTGTCGATCAACGGCGGCCAGCACATGTACTGAGCGCCTGACGTACATCATGAATCTCCAGACCTCGCGGCGTGTCGCAGATTTGCGCAAGGTCGTTGCCGCATGGCGGGCCGATGGCAAGGCCATCGGGCTGGTTCCGACCATGGGGGCCCTGCATGCAGGCCATCTCGCTCTGGTCGACGCAACCCGCCGGGCGGGTGCCGACCGGGTCGTGGTCAGCATCTTCGTCAACCCGACCCAGTTCGGCCCCAAGGAGGACTTCGGCAAGTACCCTCGCCAGGAAGCGCGCGACCTCGAAAGGCTTGAAGAAGTCGGTGCCGACCTCGCCTACCTGCCGCCGGTCGGGGAAATCTATCCCGACGGATTCGCCACGACCGTCGCTCCATCGGGCACCATCGTCGCCGATCTCGAGGCGACATTTCGGCCCGGCCATTTCGCCGGTGTCGCGACCGTGGTCGCCAAGCTCCTGATACAGGTTGCGCCCGACATCGCTGCGTTTGGCGAAAAGGACTATCAGCAGTTGCTGGTGATCCGACGCATGGCTCGTGATCTCGACATTCCCTGCCGCATCCTGCCCGTGCCGACGGTGCGCGACGATCACGGTCTCGCCCTGTCGTCGCGCAACGCCTATCTGACGCCGGAACAGCTCGCCGTCGCGCGCCGGCTGAACGAGGTGCTGAGCGAAATCGCCCGCGGCTCGATGCCTGTTGGGGAAGGCAGCGCCCAGTTGCTGCAGGCCGGCTTCGATGCCGTCGACTATCTCTCGTTGCGTGACGCCGAAACGCTCGACGCGCCGGTCGAAGGCCGTTCGCGTCGGGTCCTCGCCGTCGCCCGCCTGGGTTCGGTGCGACTGCTCGACAACATGGCCGTCGATTGACGGTGCGTTCGGTGTTGCAGGCAGTGACTGCACTCGTCGGTGTCGCTCCTGACGAAACCACTATCCATTGTGGGGTGGCAGGCCTCCTACGGTGCGAAAAAACTGCCGGAACGGGTCGGTCTTGATCTGCTACTTGCCAAGGTAAATAACTTTAGTTATACTCTTTGTGGAGAGCATCCCATGCCCGGGCTTATCGAATACAAGGACATGACCCCGCGCGCGAAGGCCGTCGTCGAGGAGATCGCCCGGCGCCGCAACATCGATCCCGCCAGCATCAACAATGTGTGGAAGGCGCTCGCCCGCCATCCTGCCGTCATGGAGCAGTTCGCGGCGGAGATGAAAGCGGCGTTCTCGCCGGGCAAGCTCGATCCGCTCACCAAGGAATTGGTCTATCTCGCGGTCAGCATCGCCAATCAGTGCGACTATTGTATCGCCTCGCACGGCACCATGGCGCGCGCCAAGGGCATGACCGACGAGATGCACGAGGAATTCATGGCCGTCGTGCTGGCGGCGCAGAAGGGCAACAAGATCGCCATGGCCTATCGTGTGCCCGTCGATGCCGCTTTCGAGGAGGTGTGACGTGGATGCGCCGACCGTGAAGGCCCCGACCCTCAAGGCTCCGATATGGGACGCCAATCTCTATCTGAAGTTCGTCGACGCCCGCCTCAGGCCCGCGCTCGACCTGATGGGCCGGCTCGATCCCAGCAATGCCGCGCGTCCCGGGCATGCGATCTACGACCTCGGCTGCGGCGCGGGAAACATTTCGCGCATCCTGGCGGAACGCTATCCCGGGCCGAAGGTCATCGGCATCGATTCGTCGGAGGAAATGCTCGCCAAGGCGCGCAGTCAGACAAACGATCCGCGCGTGAGCTTCGCCAAAGGCGATCTCACGCAGTTCAAGCCGGATGTGCCGCCGGCGATCCTCTACAGCAACGCCGCCTATCAATGGGTCGAGAACCACCTCGACTACTTTCCCGGCCTGCTTGAGCACCTGCCGTCGGGCGGCCAACTCGCCGTCCAGATGCCGCGCAATCACGAGGCGCCGTCGCATGCGCTGATGAAGCAGGCGGCGACGATGGGGCCCTGGCGCGACAAGCTCGCCAAGGTCGGCGGAATCCGCACGGTGTGGGAGCCGGCGCGCTATTACGACGTGCTGAAGCCGCTCTGCGCCGATCTCGAAATCTGGGAATCGATCTACCAGCAGGTGCTGACCGGCAAGGATCCGGTGGCGCAATACACGGCCGGCACCGGATTGAGGCCCTACATGGAAGCCTTGAGCAAGGAGGAGGGCGCGGCCTTCTACGATACCTACGCCAGGCTCGTGGCCGAGGCCTATCCGACGCGGGCCGACGGCATCACGTTGTTTCCCTTTCGCCGCCTGTTCATCGTGGCGCGCCGAGCATGATGCTGCGTCGCCTGTTCGTTGCTGCGCTCGTCCTGCTGGGCTTCGGCCCGGCGGGCCACGCGGCGCCTCAGGCGATGGTGGCGGCGGCCAATCCCATGGCGGTCGAGGCGGGAGTGGACGTGCGGCGCCGCGGCGGCTCCGCGGTCGATGCCGCGGTCGCCGTCCAGATGGTGTTGGGCGTGGTCGAGCCGCATGCCTCGGGCATTGGCGGCGGCGGCTTCCTGATGCACTACGATGGCGCAACGGGCGCGATCACCAGCTATGACGGCCGCGAGACGGCGCCCGCTGGTGCATCGCCCACGATGTTCCTGGGCGCCGACGGCAAGCCTATCGGCCTGCTTCCGGCCGTCGTCTCGGGCATCTCCGTCGGAGTCCCCGGTGCGCTCGCCATGCTGGAGCTGGCGCACAAGGAGCACGGCAAGCTGGCGTGGGCCGCCCTGTTCCAGCCGGCGATCGACAGGGCACGCGAAGGTTTCGCCGCGCCGCCGCGGCTGGCGAACTGGTTGCAGCGCCTGCCGCTCCATGATCCCGACATCCGCGCGGTCTATTTCAACGCCGATGGATCGCCCAAGAAGCAGGGCGAGCGGATCGTCAATCCGGCGCTGGCCGAGACCATGCGCCTGATCGCCGAGCAGGGGCCGCGCGCCTTCTATGAGGGCGACATCGCGCGCGAGATGGTCGAACGGGTGCACAAGCACGAACGGCCGGGCACGCTGTCGCTGGCCGACCTCGCCAGCTACAAGCCGATCAAGCGCGACCCGGTGTGCGGTCCCTATCGCGTGTGGATCGTCTGCGGCATGCCGCCACCGTCGTCGGGCGGCATCGCCGTCCTGCAGGTGCTCGGCCTGCTCGAACCGTTCGAGCTGTGGCGCGACAAGCCCGACGACCTGCGCTCCTTGCATCTCATTGCCGAGGCGAGCCGTCTCGCCTTCGCCGACCGCAACCGCTATGTCGCCGATCCGGCGTTCGTCCAGGTCCCTGTGGCCGGGCTGCTGTCGCCGGTCTATCTCGCCGAGCGCCGCAAGTTGATCTCGCCCGACCGAGGCATGGGCGTCGTCGGTCCCGGCGTGCCGCCGGGCTATGTCGAGCGCGGCACCAGCCACATCACCATCGTCGATCGCTGGGGCAATGCGGTCGCCTTCACCACCACCATCGAGGCTCCGTTCGGCTCGCACATCATGGTGAGGGGCTTTCTGCTGAACAACGAGCTCACCGATTTCTCGGCGGTACCGGAAAGGGACGGCAAGCCGGTCGCCAACCGGGTCGAGCCGGGCAAGCGGCCGCGCTCGTCGATGTCGCCGACCTTCATCCTCGACCGCGACCGCAAGCTCTTTGCCGCCCTCGGTTCGGCCGGAGGGGCGCGCATCATCGGCGACGCGCTGCAGACGGTGATCGGCCTCCTGGACTGGAACATGTCCATCCAGGACGCCATCAGCCAACCACGTGTCATCAACATGAACGGCGCCACCGAGCTCGAGGCCGGCACGCCGAACACGGCCCGGGCCGACGCCTTGCGCGCGTTCGGCAATCAAGTACAAGTCCGCCGACATGAAGGCGGCTTGTCCGGCGTGCGCCGCGACGGCGACGGCTGGCAGGGCGGTGCCGATCCGCGCCGCGACGGCGTCGCCATAGGAGAGTAGGTCTTTGGCACAGAAGAAGTTGCCCAGCGTGATCCTGCGGGCCGGAGAGGACCGCCGCGTGCGTGCCGGGCACCCGTGGGCGTTCTCGAACGAGATCCTGATGGATGCCGACGCCAAGGCGATCCCGCCGGGCTCGCTCGCAACTTTGCGCGCACCGGGCGGCGAGGCGCTGGGGCTGGTCACCTTCAATCCGCATTCGCTGATCGCGGCCCGGCTGCTGTCGACCAATCCCGAAGCAACGGTCGATGCCCTGTTCCTTGGCCGGAGGCTCGCCCAGGCTATGGCCTTGCGTGACCGGCTGGTCGGCGTTCCCTACTACCGGCTGATTCATGCCGAAGCCGACGGCCTGCCCGGCGTGATCATCGATCGCTTCGGCGATGCGCTGGTCGTGCAGGTGAACACCGCCGGCATGGAGTTGCTGACGCCGGTGCTGCTCGAGGCCCTGGATGCCGAATTGTCGCCCAAGACGATCGTGCTCAAGAACGATTCGCCGGTACGCGAGTTCGAAGGCCTGAAGCGCGGCACGACGGTGGCCAAAGGCGATGCGTCGCAGGCGATCGAATTGGTCGAGAACGACGCCAGGTTCGTCGCCGATCTGTCGGGCGGCCAGAAGACCGGCTGGTTCTACGACCAGCGCGACAATCGCCGCTTCATGGCGGACCTCGCTAAGGATGCGAGCGTGCTCGACGTCTACAGCTACTCCGGCGGCTTCGGCGTGCTGGCGGCAGTTCGCGGCGCGAAGTCGGTGGTGTGCGTCGACCGCTCGCAGCCCGCGCTCGATGCGGCGAAGGCTGCGGCGGCGCTGAACGGCGTCGACGAGGTCGTGTCGTTCGAGAAGGGAGAGGCTTTCGACGCACTGGAGAAGCGCAGCGGCACCCGCTTCGACATCGTGATCTGCGATCCTCCCGCCTTCGTGAAGAGCCGCAAGGACATCAAGACCGGCGCGCAAGGCTACCGCAAGCTGGTGCGGCTGGCGGCGCCGTTGGTGGCCAAGGGCGGCTTCTTCTTCGTCGCGTCCTGCTCGCATCTGGTCGATCCGCCGCTGTTCGCCGAACAGGTGCGACGCGGCCTGCGCGATGCCGGCCGCACCGGCCGCATCCTGCGCGGTTCGGGCGCTGCGCTCGATCACCCGATACATCCCGGCCTGCCCGAGACCGCCTATCTGAAGGCGCTGACGCTGCAGCTCGATTAGGGTGTCGCCGATGTCCGATACGCGACCACTGTCATCCCG
>JAEZIF010000065.1 GCA_023416135.1 Pseudomonadota bacterium | reverse complement strand
GTCGGAGACGCTGCCGATGCGCGTCTATTCCAGCGTGCGGCTGGGCGTCGATCCGCAGATCAACGCGCTCGCCACCATCATCGTGGTCGTCGCAGCCTGTGCGCTGTTTTTTTCCGGATTGCTGACGCGGCGGAAAGCTTGAGCTAAGCTCGCCCCCAAGAAAAGAATAACTCTCTGTCGTTGGGGAAACCGAGATGGCATCGCGACGTTATGTTCTGAAGGGGGTCGGGATGGCGACGATTGGGGCAACTCTACCGCCGCTGAGCGAGGCGCTGGCTCAGAATGCGCCAGCGGCAGCGCCGGCCGCCAAGGCCCCCAAGCTCCTCAAGATGGAAGGCAAGGCGAAGCTCGCGGTCCTGGGCGACCGGCCGCTCGTCGCCGAGACGCAGGCGGCGCTGATGGACGATGACGTCACGCCGACCGACAAGCTCTTCGTGCGCAACAACGGCCAGGTGCCGGAAGCGACGCGCGATCCTAAGGCGTGGAAGATCAAGGTCGACGGCGAGGTCAACACGCCGCTTGACATCACGCTGGGCGACCTCATGGGCCGCTTCCCCCAGGTCACCTACCAGCTCGTGCTGGAATGCGGCGGCAACGGCCGCTCGTTCTTCGAGCCCGAGGCGCGCGGCAATCAGTGGACCAACGGCGGTGTCGGCTGCCCGCAATGGACGGGCGTGCGCCTGGCCGACGTGCTGAAAGCCGCCGGTCTGAAGTCGAGCGCGCTCTTTACCGGCCATTACGGCGCCGATCCGACGCTGGCCGGCGAGACCGACAAGCCGACGATCTCGCGCGGCATGCCGATCAAGAAGGCGATGGACGAGCACACCCTGATCGCCTTCAAGCTGAACGGCCAGGACCTGCCGCTGATCCACGGAGCGCCGGTGCGCCTGATCGTGCCGGGTTGGGCAGGCTCGCTCTCCACCAAGTGGCTGACCCGCATCTGGGTGCGCGACAAGGAGCACGACGGGCCGGGCATGGGCGGCTTTTCCTACCGCGTGCCCAAGAAGCCCATCGTGCCGGGCAGCAAGGGTGACGAGAAGGACTTGGCGATCCTGGAGTCCATGCCCGTGCGCTCGGTCATCACCTTCCCGGCCGACGGCACGCGCCTCGCCGCCGGCACCAAGACGCTCGATCTGCGCGGCCATGCCTGGGCGGGCGACTGGGACATCAAGACCGTCGACATCTCGATCGACGCCGGCAAGACGTGGAAGAGCGCCAAAGTCAATCCGCCCGCCAACAAGTTCGCCTGGCAGCGCTTCGCCACCTCGATCGACCTGCCGAGCGCCGGCTACTACGAGGTCTGGGCGCGCGCGACCGACAGCAATGGCGTCACCCAGCCCTTCCAGGCGACCAACTGGAATCCTCAGGGCTACGGCGCCAACCCGATCGGCCGCATCCGCGTCCTCGTCGAGTCTTGAAGGAAATCACCATCACTCACGTCGTCGTCATTACCCTGACGGCGACGTTCGTCCTGCTTGGCCTCGACCGCGCCGGCGAATTGCGCCCGAACCGGCCGGCCTATGCGCCGCCGGCCAAGCCTGCGGTCGTTGCGGCGCCGGCGCACGATCCCGGTCGTGATCCGGACAAGGGCAAGCCGCCGCCCCACAACGACAAGCCCGAGGACCTGCCCGACGGCAAGGGCCGCAACGTCACCTTCTATACCTGCACGGCCTGTCACGGCGTGGCGCTGATCAAGGCGCAGGGACTGACGCGCGAGCTGTGGGAGTCGACCTTCGACCTGATGCTGCAGAGGCACCGCATGCCGCCGGTACCGGCGGCCGAGCGCGGCGAGATCCTCGACTACCTCGCCGCGACCTTCCCGCCGCGCCGTCGCGGGCGCGGCGACGACAACCCGTTCAGATAGCCTTCGCCCACTTCTCGGCCCAGGCATGCAGCGGCAGGAACAGCCGGAGCAGCTCGTCGCCCAACGGCGTGAGCCGGTAGCCTGCCCCTTCGTCGAGACGCACGAGCTTCGCTTCCCTGAGCTCAGCCAGCCGCGTGTTGATGATGGTCGGGCTGGCGCCGATCGCGTCCTGCAGGTCGCGAAAGCGCCTGGGTTCCTCGCGCAGTTCCCAGACAATGCGAAGCGTCCAGCGCCGTCCCAGGAGGTCGAGCAGCACCATGATCGGCCGCGCCGTGCGCGAGCCGCGTACGCGCTTCACCATCTATTTCACTCCGTTGCTACAATTTTTGTAGCGAAATTGCTACAAGAATTGTAGCACCAAAGCCTTCTGTCATCCCGAACGGAGCGAGGGACCTTTGAGGCCACAGGAAAGGTCCCTCGCTCCGCTCGGGATGACAGCGGTGCCGTAGCAAACGGAGTTCGCCAAATGCCCCGCATCGCCCCCGCCGAACCGCCCTATGAACCGGAGATCGCCGGCGCACTCGAGCGCCTCATGCCGGCCGGCCTGCCGCCGCTGGTGCTGTTCCGTACCATGGCGCGAAGCCTGCGCGTCTTCGGCAGGATCTTCGCCGGCGGCCTGCTGGACAAAGGCCCGCTGGCCTTGCGCCAGCGCGAGATCGTCATCGATCGCACGACGGCGCGGCTCGGCTGCGAGTACGAATGGGGCGTGCACGTCGCACTGTTCGCCGAACGCGCCGGCTTCACCGCCGACCACGTGGCCGCCACCGTTACCGGTGCACACGATGCAGCGTGCTGGACGCCCGACGAGCAGGCGTTGGTCGCCCTCGTCGACGACCTGGTCGATCGGCGCACCATCGGCGACGCGACATGGGCCAACCTGACCGCTCATTTCGACGAGAAGCAGATCCTCGAGGCCATCGCCCTGGTCGGCTTCTATCACACGATCAGCTTCCTCTGCCGCGGCCTCGACCTTCCGCTGGAGAGCTACGCGGCGCGCTTTCCCGCTACTGCGCCGCGGCAATCTCGCTGATCATGCCGACGATGCGCTGCCAGCCCGCGCTCATGGCGCCGTAGGCGAAGTCGTTGCCCGGCGAGCGGAAGCCGGAATGGACCACGCGCAGTCGCGTGCCTCTGCCTTCGGGCTGCAGCGTCCACGTCACGACGCTGTCGAGCCGCGATCCGTAGCTGTCCTCGCCGTTGCCGACATCGGCGCCCCCTTCCCAGGAGTGAACGAGCCGGCGAAACGACACGATCTCCAGGACCTCGCACTGCACGATGCCGTCCCACGTGCCGACCGGCCGCGGCGCAAAGCTGAAGCTCTTGCCGACGGCCAGCTCGACGTCGTCGGGCAGCCAGCGGCCGATCAGCTCGGCGGTCAACGCCTTCCACACCTGCTCGGGCGGATGGGGAGGCAGGTCTTCGACGATGATGTCGCGGACAACCGACCTGACGCCGCCTTGGGCTGGCCTTCGGGCGGGGTTCGTCATCGTCCAACTCCTCCAACACAACACAACACAACACGGTCCTGAGGCCGGCCAAACGCTCACGCCGGAAGGGCGCCGCCGCCCGAACCGGTCGACCAGAGCCGCCAATCCGCGCGCCCGAGCGATAGTGATTGAGCCGCCGTTCGCGGCGCTCAGAGCATCAAGCTTGTTCGCGAGCCCTTCGCTGGGGGCCGCACGCCCTATTCGGCCAGGGTCCCGCAACGCTTCGACGGCGAGACGTAAGGCGGAAGCGAAGCGAACCAACGCTGCAGCTCGGCGTTGTCGATCGGCACCCATTCGTGGCCTTCATGCTGGGCTTCGTCCCAGACCATGACGATGGCGCCGGCGGAGCTGCGATCGATGAACTGGCCGCAAGCCCGCGAGAATGAGCGGCTCGTTTCCAGATGCGCCGAGCGTCGAGGTGATCTCGCCGCGGGCTGCTGCAATACAATCGTCATAGGGCACCTCAGCACTCGTAAAGTCATCGAAGGCTAGGCTGGAGCACTCGGCGCGTACTGTGATTTTGGCCACGTCCACATCTGGTCCGCGCGCCACAACTCTAACACAATCCGTTCGCGCAACGCGCCTCAACGCCTGACGGTGCGATCGATGCCGAGCACCAGGAGGCCGAAGACGAGGCCCCAGAAGGCCGAGCCTACGCCCATCAGCGTGATGCCCGAAGCGGTCACCGCGAGCGTGCCTGCGGCGGCGAAGCGATCCTGGTCGGCCGAGAGGGCAGCGCCCATGGCGCCGGCCATCGAGCCCAGCAGCGCGGTGCCGGCGACGGTGGCCAGCAACGCCGGCGGCAGCGCGCCGAACAGGCCGACCAGCGAGGCGCCGAACAGTGCGATCAGGCCCCACCACACGGCGTAGAAGATGCCGGCTTTCCAGCGCTCGGCCGGGTCGGGATGGGCCTCCGGCCCGGTGCAGAGCGCCGCCGAGATCGCCGCGAGGTTGGACGTATGGGCGCCGAGGAAGGCCGTGCCCAGCGAGGCCGCCCCCGTGACGGCCAGCACCGGCTGCGTCGGCGGCTCGTAGCCGGAAGCGCGCAGCACGGCGAAGCCCGGCAGGTTCTGCGACGCCATGGTGACGAGATAGAGCGGCACGCCAAGACCGACCAGCGTCGCCACATCCCAGGTCGGCATGATCAGCTCGGGCCGCGACAGGCCGAGCGCCGGAATCGGCTTCACCAGGCCGAGGCCGACCGCGATCAACGCGCCGGCGGCCAGCACGATCAGCGAGGCGAGCGTCGGCACCAGGATGCGCACGACCAGGAACAGCGCAATCAGGGGCAGCACCAGCAACGGCGCGCCGGGCACGTGCTCGATCATGGCGACGACGATGCGCAGCAGGATGCCCGCCAGCATCGCCGCAGCGATGCCGGCGGGTATCTTTTCGATCAGGCGAGCCAGCGGCCGGACGGCCGCCGTCACGAGAATCAGAACTGCAGCCAGCACGAAGGCGCCGACGGCAGCGCCGATGCCCGGCACGCCGGAGGTCGCGGCGATCAGCGCCGCACCCGGCGTCGACCAGGCCGTGATGATGGGCATGCGGTAGCGCACGCTGAGCCACAGCGCGGAGAGCGCCGTGGCAATCGCGAGACCCGAGACCCACGAGCTCGCCTGCGCCGGCGTGGCGCCCACGGCATCGGCGGCAGCCAGCACGACGGGCAGGGTCCCGCCGAAACCCGCGACCGTCGCGATGAGCGCGGCGGTGCCGGTCGAGACCAGGCCTGCCTTCACGAATTGGCTCTCTCGACCATCGCCTGCAGGAGGATCTGGGCGCCGGCGCCGATATCGGCCTTGTCGGCGTCCTCGATCTCGTTGTGGCTGATGCCGTCCTTGCACGGCACGAAGATCATGGCGGTCGGCGCGACGCGGCTGACGTAGCAGGCGTCATGGCCCGCGCCGCTCACGATATCCATGTGGTCATAGCCCGCCTGCTCCGCCCCGCGACGCACCGACTCGACCAGCTCCTTGGCGAAGGGCGACGGCGGGAAGTACCAGATCTGCTCGACCCTCACGTCCAGGCGATGGCGCGCGGCGATGTCGGCGGCGGCTGCGCGCATCTCGGCGTCCATTTCCGTCAGCGCGCCGTCGTCGGGATGACGGAAGTCGACCGTCATGAACACGCGGCCGGGAATGGTATTGCGTGATTGCGGCTGGCTTTCGATCACGCCGATGGTCGAGCGGCCGTCGGGCCGGTTGCCGATCTTGCGGCATTCGACGATCAGCTCGGCCGCGCCGACAAGCGCATCGCGGCGGCCCTCCATGGGCGTGGTGCCGGCATGGCTTTCCATGCCGGTCCACGAGATCTCGTACCAGCGCTGGCCCTGCGCCCCGGTGACGACGCCGATCGTCTTCTTCTGCCGCTCGAGGATCGGCCCCTGCTCGATATGCGCCTCGAAGAAGGCGCCGACCTTGCGACCGCCGACCGGCTCCTTGCCGTCGTAGCCGATCGCCTTCAGCGCCTCGCCGAAGGTCACGCCGTCGCGATCCTTGATGCCGAGCGCATGGTCGAGCGTGAAGGCGCCGCCGAACGCGCCCGAGGCCACCATGGCCGGCGCGAACCGACAGCCCTCCTCGTTGGTCCATACCGCGACCTCGATCGGCGCCTCGGTGACGTAGCCCGAATCGTGCAGCACGCGCAGGACTTCCAGCCCGGCCATCACACCGTAGGCGCCGTCGAACTTGCCGCCGGTCGGCTGGGTGTCGAGATGCGATCCGGTCATCACCGGCGGCCTGGCCGGATCGCGGCCCTCGCGGCGGGCGAAGATGTTGCCGAGCTGGTCGACCTTGATGCTGCAGCCCGCCTCCTTGGCCCAGCGCACGAAGAGATCGCGCCCCTGCCGGTCGAGGTCGGTCAGCGCGATGCGGCACACCCCGCCCTTCTCCGTGCCGCCGATCTCGGCCAGCTCCATCAGGCTCGACCACAGCCGGTCGGAATCGATCTTCAGGTTGGCGCGGTCGGCGGTATTCATTCAGGCAACTCCAGAAAAAGCATCGCTGCGACCATAGCAAATGCCAGCCAGCGAAACGAAGTCCTTGAGCGCCTCGATAGGCTCTTGCAAGGGTGCCTTCACCGGAGGAATTCATCCAGAATGTTGCCGCTATCCGACACGCTCGTCCTCGACCTCACGCAAGTCATTGCCGGGCCGACCGCCGGCCAGATCCTGGGCGACATGGGCGCCGACGTGATCAAGGTCGAGCCGCTGCACGGCGAGCATTTCCGCCCGCACTTCGGCGGCGCCTGGGTGCCGTCGATGAACCGCAACAAGCGCGGGCTGGCCCTTGACCTGCGCACCGAAGGCGGCCGCGAGGTGCTGATGCGTCTCGCGCGCAAGGCCGACGTCTTCATGGAGGCGTTCACGCCGGGTGTCATCGACAAGCTCGGCTTCGGCTGGGAGACGCTTTCCAGGGAGAATCCGCGGCTGATCTACGCCTCGGTCTCGGGCTACGGCCAGACCGGCCCCTACTCCAGCCGCGCCGGCTACGATCCCTGCATCCAGGCCGAGATCGGCCTGATGGATGCGACCGGACCGGACGGCGGCGAGATGTGCCGCGTCGGCACCGCCGCGATCGACTATTCGACCGGCTCGTTCTGCGCCGCCGGCATCGCCTTCGCCCTGCTGGCGCGCCACAAGAGCGGCCGCGGCCAGCGCCTCGACCTGTCGCTGTTCGATGTCGGCATGCACCTGATGAGCCACTGGATCACCAACCAGGGACTGACCGGCGAGGATCCCATCCGCATGGGCACCTCGAACTCGATCATCTGCCCGCTGCGCGTCTTCCCGACAAGCACCCAGCCGATCTTCATCGCCGGCACCAACGACGCCTTCTGGAAGATCCTGTGCAAGGCGCTGGGCAAGAATGACTGGCTGGAGGACAGGCGCTTCGCGACCAACGCTGACCGCGTCGCCAACCGCGCCATCCTCGAGCCGATGATCGAGTCCCATTTCCTGCAACACACCTGCGACGAGCTGCTGGACAAGCTGATCCCCGCCGGCATGGCCTGCTCGGCGGCCTACCGGATCAGCGAGGCCATGGTGAGCCCGCATGCCCAGGCGCGCGGCAGCGTCCTGGAGATCGACTATCCAGGTATCGGCCCGGTGAAATCGGCCAACAATCCGATCAAGCTCTCCGACGCACCGGTCGAGACGCGGCTGAAGTCGCCCGGGGTCGGCGAGCATACGGTCGAGATCATGCGCGAGGTGGGTTTCAGCGACGCCGAGATCGCGGCGCTGCGCGATGCCAAGGCCGTCGCCTGCCAGGCGTAGGAACCGATGCGGCGCTCCGTGCTGCAGGCCCGTCGCCCGTCGTAGTATACGAACCAGCGGTCAAGGAGCGCATCGTCCCGTGAAGATCATCTATTCCGACAAGCACGCCCAGCACGATCCGCAGACCTTCTTCGTGCGCGGCGTCAGGCAGCGCAGCTCCGAGCAGCCCGAGCGCGCCGATCGTCTACTCGCCGCGGCCAGGTCGGCGGGCCACGAGATCCTGGCGCCGAAGGCCCATGGCGCGGCACCCGCGGCCACCGTGCACACGCCGGAGTATCTCGACTTCCTGCAGACCATCGCGCGCGACTGGGCGAAGCTGGCCAACGCCTCGGCCGAGGTCGTGCCCAACGTCCATCCCGCGCGCTATCCCGCGACCTATCCCAAGGCGCTGGCCGGACGCGCCGGCTGGCATCAGGTCGATCTCGCCTGCCCGATCGGGCCGCACACCTGGGACGCCGCGCTCGCCGCCAGCGAATCGGCCGCGACGGCGACCGATCTGGTCCTCGACGGCGCGCGCGAAACCTATGCACTCTGCCGGCCGCCCGGCCATCACGCCTATGCCGACATGGCGGGCGGCTTCTGCTTCCTGAACAACACTTCCATCGCCGCCCAGCGCTTGCGGCAGAAGCACCAGCGCGTCGCCGTGCTCGATGTCGACGTCCATCACGGCAACGGCACGCAAGGCATCTTCTTCGATCGCGACGACGTGCTCACCGTGTCGATCCACGCCGATCCTGCCGAGTACTATCCCTATTTCTGGGGCCACGCCCACGAGACCGGCACCGGCAAGGGCCACGGTTTCAACGTCAACCTGCCGCTGCCGCTCGGCTCGCCGGATGCGCCGTGGCTGCAGGCCGGCGACAAGGCGTTGGCGCGCATCCGCGAATTCGCGCCGGGTGCGCTGGTCGTGGCGCTGGGCCTCGACGCCAGCGAAAGCGATCCCCTGCAGGGTCTCAAGGTGACCGGCGCCGGCTTCCATGCCATGGCCGAAAAGATCGCGGGCCTCGGCCTGCCGACCGTGCTGGTCCAGGAAGGCGGCTATCTCAGCGACGACCTCGGCCGCAATCTCGTGCAGTTCCTGGCGGGCTTCGAGAAAGGCCGCGCATAGTCTTCTCGACCGCCGGCGTCCAGCCGGCATCATGCTCTTGCGCCGGCGGAAGCCGGCGGCCCGGAAGAGCGGAGCAAAGCGATGAAGGACTCGACCCTGTCGCCGGAGACTCTGATCGCACAGGCGCTGGGCGAGATCGATCCGGTGTCGGGCGCGCTGGCACCGCCCATCAGCCTCTCGACGAACTTCGAGCAGGCGGCCGACGGCTCCTACCATCAGGGCTGCGTCTACTCGCGGGCCGACAACCCGACCTACGAGCAGGCCGAGCGCATGCTGGCGATGCTCGAAGGCGCCGCCGGCGGCTGCATCCTGTTCGCCTCCGGCATGGCCGCCGCCACCGCCGTCTTCCAGTCGCTGATCCCGCGCGATCACGTCGTGGTATCGCGCATGCTCTACTGGGGCGTGCGCAAATGGCTGGCCGAGTTCGGCCTGTCCTGGGGCCTCGATGTCGAGTTCGTCGACACGTCCGATCTCGACGCCGTCGCGGCGGCGATCCGGCCGGGCGCCACGCGGCTGGTCTGGCTCGAGACGCCGGCAAACCCGACCTGGGATGTCACCGATCTCCGCGCGATCTGCGATCTCGCACATGCCGCCGGCGCTCGCGTCGCCGTCGACAACACCGTGCCGACGCCCGTGCTC
Source organism: Pseudomonadota bacterium (assembly GCA_023416135.1). Taxonomy (GTDB): domain Bacteria; phylum Pseudomonadota; class Alphaproteobacteria; order Reyranellales; family Reyranellaceae; genus Reyranella. Next base: position 7,738 of record JAEZIF010000065.1, on the reverse strand, counting down.
ACGCGGCCGATCGAGTTCGGCGCCGATCTGGTCGTGCATTCCGCCACCAAGTATCTCAACGGCCACAGCGACGTCGTGGCCGGAGCGGTGCTGGGCGCCCGCAACGATCCGTTCTGGCAGCGCATCCGCTCCTGGCGGCGAACCGGCGGCGCGGTGCCGGGACCGTTCGAGGCCTGGCTGCTGGTGCGCGGCATGCGGACCCTGTTCCTGCGCGTGCAGCGGGCGTCGGAGTCGGCGCTGGCGATCGCGCGGCACTTCGAGAAGCACCCGGCGCTCAGCGCCGTCCTCTATCCCGGCCTTCCCGCCCATCCCGGCCATGCCATCGCCGCCCGCCAGATGAGCGGCGGCTTCGGCGGCATGCTGTCGGTGCGGGTGGCGGGCGGGATCGAGCCGGCGAAGTCGGTGCTCGCCAAGCTCAAGGTCTTCAAGCGCGCCACGTCGCTCGGCGGCGTCGAAAGCCTGATCGAGCACCGCAGCAGCATGGAGGGCCCATCTTCGCCGGTGCCTGACGACCTGCTGCGCCTGTCGATCGGAATCGAAGCGCCGATGGATCTTATCGCCGACCTGGAGAGCGCGCTCCGTGGCAATCGCTGACGAAGTCACCGCCGCGCTGCAGGCGAGCATCCTGCCGTCCGTGATCGCCCGCGGCGGCGAGATCCGCGTGCTCGGGGTCGAGGATGGCACGGTCGTCCTCGAGGTGACGGGCTCGCCCGGAGCCGCCCTGCCCCTGATGGAACGCATCGATGTCCTGATCCGGCGCGCCGTGCCCGAGGTCGTCGCGGTGCGCCTCGTCGGGCCCGCCGGTCCATCGGCGGCCGGCACCGGCGACCTCGCCGACCTCGTGAGCGGCGTGCTCGAGCGCGACATCAATCCCGTCATCGCTGCCCATCGCGGACATGCCAGCGTGGTCGCGGTGGAGAATGGCTGGGTCCGCCTGCGCCTGGAGGGCGGATGCCAGGGCTGCAGCCTGGCCGAGGTGACCTTGCGCCAGGGCATCGAGCCGCTGTTGCGGGAAAAGGTGACGGGGGTGATCGGACTGATCGACGTCACCGATCACGAAGCCGGCCGCGAGCCGTTCTATTCGGCGGCCAAGCGATGAGCGGCCCGGCAACCGTCAAGGGCCGGCGCGTCCTGCTGCTGGTGCCGCCGATCACCTACCGCGCCACCGACTTCGTCGACGCCGCCAAGCGGCTCGAGCTCGATGTCGTCATCGGCAGCGACGGAGCCCTGCCGCTGGGCGGCAACCCGGTGGTGCGCGTCGATCCAAGCGATCTCGACGGCAGCGTCCGCCGGCTTCTCTCCACGGCCGGCCGCGTCGACGCGGTGGTCGCCGTCGATTCCGACATGCTGCCGCTGGCGGCTCGGCTGGGCGAAGCACTTGGCCTCGCCGGCAACGCGCCCGATGCGGTCGCCGCCGCGGCCGACAAGGCGATGCAACGCCGCCTGTGGGCCGAAGCAGGAATTGCGCAGCCTGGCTTTCGGATCCTTTCCGGCGGCCGCACCGACAGCAACCACGTCGGCTTTCCCTGCGTGGTCAAGCCAGTGTCGCTCAGCGCCAGCCGCGGCGTGCTGCGGGCCGACGATGAAGCCGCCGTGACGGCGGCAGTGGCGGAGATCCGCGCCATCCTCGCCGAGAGCGGCCGCGCCGAGGGCGAGCCGATCCTGGTCGAGGAGTACGTTCCGGGATGGGAGATCAGCATCGACGGTCTGCTGACGGATGTAACGCTCGCAGTCACGGCGGTCTTCGACAAGCCCGACACGCCGGACGGTCCGACGTTCGAGGAAACCCTGCTCGTCACGCCGTCGCGTTTGCCGGCAACGACGCTTGCCGCCGCCACGACACTCGCCGAACGGGCGGCCCGGGCGCTCGGGCTGCGTCACGGCCCGATCCATGCCGAGCTGCGGATCGACGAGAGATCGGGGTTGGCGCGGCCCGTCATGCTGGAGCTGGCGGCGCGCTCGATCGGCGGCCTCTGTTCGCGCTCCCTGCGCTTTCTCGACGGCGTCAGCCTCGAGATGATGATCCTGATGAACGCTCTCGGTGCCGAGGTCGATCTGAAGCCGCCGCGCGGCGCGTCCGGCGTGCTGATGCTGCCCGTCGAACGTGCCGGCGTGTTGCAGGGCATCGAGGGACAGGCAGAGGCGCGCGCCGTCCCGGGCATCACGGGTCTTTCCATAACCATCCCGATCGGCCACATGATCAACCCGCTGCCGTGGGGCGATCGCTATCTCGGTTTCATTTTCGCCGAGGGCGACGATGCAAGCGAAGTCGAAGTGGCCCTGCGACGCGCCCACGGCAAGCTGCGGACGGTCATCGTCTGGCATGATGCCTGACGACTATGGCGAGACGGGCATCAGGAAGATCGACAGCACGGCGAGCAACGGCCCGAGCAGCGCCGCCCCGGCCCACATCTGGAAGACGTACACATACAAGTACGAGACGGCGAATCCACCAAGTACCGCCACGATGGCGTACGGCCATCCCAGAGACGATGCGAAAAGGATCGCGAAGGCCATCAGGGCGGTTCCCAGGATGCCGGGAAGATGCGGCTTGCAGCCAAACGCGCCGAGAGACCAGCCACGATACGCCACGTAGAACCTGTACGAGAGCAGAGCCGCGCCGCAGGCAAAGATCGAAATCGTCAGGGCAAGCAATACCGCGTCACTTGGGGACATCGGTCATCCTTTGGCCGGAGCCTGCGCACTTGTTGAAGCAATGCGAGTCCGGTGGGACGCAAAACACCGCTGACTTGCTTAGTGTGTTGTCCGTACGCTCCTTGCGGCGCCGGGTCTATCTCCTATTGCTTCGCGCACGGGTCGGCGCGTGGCATAGTCCGCGCTCAGTAACCCAAAAACGGAGCTTCCGATGCCGACCGTCGCCGACCTGATGGCCCAGACCCTGACTGTCGCCGGCGTGAAGCGCATCTACGGCGTGGTCGGCGACTCACTGAACGGCTTCACCGATTCGTTGCGCAAGCAGAAGAAGATCGACTGGATCCACATGCGCCACGAGGAAGCCGCGGCCTTCGCCGCCGGCGCCGAGGCCCATCTCACCGGCGAGCTCGCGGTCTGCGCCGGAAGCTGCGGGCCGGGCAACCTGCACCTGATCAACGGCCTGTTCGACTGCCAGCGCAGCCGAGTGCCGGTAGTGGCGATCGCGGCCCACATTCCGAGCGCGGAGATCGGCGGCTCCTACTTCCAGGAGACCCATCCCGAGCAGCTGTTCGCCGAATGCTCGCACTATGTCGAGCTCGTCTCCAACGTCGAGCAGATGCCGCGCATTCTCGAGAAGGCGATCCGCATCGCCGTCGCCGAGCGCGGCGTGGCGGTAATCGTCATTCCAGGCGACGTCGCCCTGCAATCGACCGACGCCAAGCCCGCCAAATGGCTGACGCCCCGGCCGCCGGTGGTGCGCCCGGCCGATGCCGACCTCGATGCCCTGGCCAAGCTCCTGAACGACGGCGACCGCATCACCCTGATGTGCGGCGCAGGCTGCGCCGGCGCCCATGCCGAGATCGTGGCGCTGGCCGGCGCGCTCAAGGCGCCGATCGTGCATTCGCTGCGCGGCAAGGAGCATGTCGAGTACGACAATCCCTACGATGTCGGCATGACCGGCCTGATCGGCTTCGCGTCGGGCTATGCCGCCATGAAGGCCTGCGACACGCTGCTGCTGCTGGGTTGCGACTTCCCCTACCGCCAGTTCTACCCCGAGGGCGCCACGGTGGCGCAGGTCGACATCCGCGCCGAGAGCCTCGGCAACCGCTGTCATCTGGCACTGGGCGTCGTCGGCGACGTCAAGACGACGGTCGCGGCCCTCATGCCGAAGATCAGCAAGCGCACGGACTCGAAGTTCCTCGATGCCGCCGTCGCCCACTACGGCAAGGCGCGCGCCGACCTCGACAAGCTCGCCGAGGGCAAGCCGGGCGGCAAGACCATCCATCCGCAGTACGTTGCGCGGCTCCTGAGCGACCTCGCCGGCGACGACGCAGTCTTCACCTGCGACGTCGGCACCCAGACCGTGTGGGCAGCGCGCTACCTGAAAATGAACGGCAGGCGCCGGCTGATCGGCTCGTTCAACCACGGCTCGATGGCCAATGCGCTCCTGCAGGCGATCGGCGCACAGGCAGCCTTCCCCAAGCGGCAAGTCGTGTCGATGTCGGGCGACGGCGGCTTCTCGATGATGATGGGCGACTTCATCAGTCTCACCCAGCTCGGCCTGCCGGTTAAGGTGGTGGTGCTGAACAACGGCACCCTGGGCTTCGTCGAGATGGAGATGAAGGCGAGCGGGTTCCTGGACGTGGGCTGCGAGCTCAAGAATCCCAATTTCGCCGCCATGGCCGAGGCCATGGGCATCAAGGGCGTTCGCGTCGAGGCTCCGGGCGACCTCGAGGCCGCCCTGCGCGACGCCCTGGCGCACGACGGCCCCGCCCTGGTCGACGTCGTGAGCGCCCGCCAGGAGCTCGCCATGCCGCCCAAGGCGACGATCGGCCAGGCGCTGAACTTCAACCTGTTCCTGCTGAAGGCGGTGATGGACGGCCGCGCCGCCCAGGTCGTCGACCTGGCGCGCGTCAATCTCAGGATCTGACGAAAGACTGTTGTAATCCGGCGCGGGCACGCGCCGCGGGCTGGCCGCGTATCGCGCTCAAGGGGTCGAGGTCATTGCTTCACGGGCGACCCCGATCAACCAGCTAGGAGCAGCTCATGACAGCGGCCAAGTTCGTCAGACTGACCATGATCGTCTTCGCCGGCATGCTCGCCTCGGGCGCGGCGAGCAGTGCGTTCGCCGAGAACGCGTGGGAAGCACACCATCCGCGGCGCGATCAGGTGAACGATCGCCTGGGGAATCAGTCCCGTCGCATCAATCGTGAATACCGCGAAGGCGAGATCTCCCGCGGCCAGGCGCACAGGCTTCGCCGCGACGATCGTTTCATCCGCCGGGAGGAGCGCAACATGGCGGCAATAAACGGGGGCCATATCACCCGAACGGAACAGCAGGCGCTCAATCAGCAGGAGAACTGGGTCAGCCGACAGATCGGTCGCTGAACTCCCGTCCCCTGCAACGGCATCCGTCCGGCTCGATCGGCCGGACGGAATGTGCTCTCGCCACTCGGCGCGGGTCAGATGATGAACACGCCCTTGCCGTCCGCCTGCTTGTCGAACAGCTTGTAGGCCTCGTCCGCCTGGTCGAGCGACCAGCGGTGCGTGAACAGCTTGTCGACATCGATCTTGCGCTCGATGCAGAACGCCGCGCACTCGGCCTGGATCACGGTGGAGAACGTCCACGAGGCGATCAGCGTCATCTGGCGCCGGAGCAGGTGCGGGCTGACGTCGATCGTGACGTCCCCGCCCTCGCCGACGAAGCACATGGTGCCCCAGACCTTGGTGCTGCGGATGGCGTTGAGCCGCGCATCGCGGTTGCTCGACGTATCGAGCGTCAGGTCGGCGTACTTGCCTCCGGTCAGCTCCTTGATCGCCGCGACGGGATCGTTCGAGCCCGGATTGACCAGCTCGTCGGCGCCGAACTCGCGGGCGCGCTCCAGCCGCTGCGCGTTGGTGTCGAGCGCAATCACGCGGGCGCCCATCGCCTTGGCGAACTGCGTGCCGGCAAGGCCGACCGGTCCCTGGCCGAAGATGGCGATCGTATCGCGGCCGGAGACGTTCATGCGCCGCAGCGCGCCATAGGCGGTGCCCGAACCGCAGGAGATGGCGGCACCCGCCGTGAAGCTGAGCGCTTCGGGCAGCGGCACCATCGTGTTGGCCGGCACCTTCAGGTATCTGGCGTGGCCGCCATGCGCATTGTTGCCGTAGACCTTCACCGGCACTTCCTGGCAGAGCTGCTGCCAGCCGGAACGGCAATGGCTGCATTGGGTGCAGCCCTGGTAGTGATGCACCATCATGCGGTCGCCGACCTTGGCTTCCGCGGCCGTGACTCCGGGCCCGACCGCGACGACGACACCACAAGGCTCGTGTCCGGCAATGACGGGATCGGTGCTCGGCGGGATACCCGATCCGGTCCGCGGCATGTTCTTCGGCCGGCGATACTGGTGCAGGTCGGATCCGCACATGCCGGAGGCCTTCATCTCGAGCACCAATTCGCCCGGACCCGGTGTGGGATCGGGGAAGTTCATGATCTCGACGGCACGCTCGCCGGGAAAGGTCACGCCACGCATCGCTTCCTCCGATTGTCGTTGCAAGGATTCTATCGGATCAGCGCGAGACGCGCGACGGCGAGGTCGAGATCGGGCGATGTACCGTCGGCCAGATGCCACGCCGCCGACAGGCCGGCGAAGGCCAGTGTCCAGTCGAGGAGACGCTCCCGCTCGACCGATGCGGCGGCGGCCAGCACCTCGATCTGCCGTGCGAATCGTCCGGGCCTCTGCGCCGTGGCGGCGTCGGGATTGCGCAGGATGTTGACGAAGTCGAAGGTCCGTTCGCCCAAAAGTCCCTTGGGATCGATGGCAAGCCAGCCGCGTTCGCCGCCGTCGAGAACGTTGCCGTGATGGATGTCGCCATGCAGCACCACGGCGTCGCGAGGATCGGCGAGCAGCGCCTGCGCTGCCCGGTCCGCCCGGGCGAGCAGGCCGCCATGTATCCGGGCAGCCGGGGCGAGGGCCTGGAACCAGTATGTCAGAGGAACGAGTTCCGATGGCGGTGCCGGGCGTGGTGCATGCAGGCGCACGGTCACCTGGCAGAGAATGCGGCTGGCTTCGTCGTCCTTGCCAGCAGCGACCATGGCCGCGAGCGAGAGCGGGCCGGCCGCACGCTCCATCAGCAGCGCCTCGCCGTGGCGGGCCAGGACCTTCGCCGCTCCGTCACCGTCCCACCAGGCCATCAGGACGGCGCCGCGGCGCTCCTCCTCTTCGCGCGCGATTTTCAGCATGGCCGGCACGCCGTCGTGGCGAACGGCCAGGAGCAGGCTCGAAGGGGTCTCGATCGGCTCGCCGTCGGGCACGAGGTCCCAGCGGGCGAGATGGACGCCGAGGCTCAATCGCCGCCGTTGCCGCCGACCACCATCACGGTCAGCTTCTCCGGCAGTTCCTCACGCACGACCTCGATGGTGCGCCGGTCGGGCCAGATGAAATCGGCGTCGAGCTCGGACATCAGGCTCTCGAAGCGATCGACCTGGGCGCGCCCCCAATAGTGCATGGGCAGAACGATCTTTGGCTGGACCTGCTTGATGACGTCGACCATCAGCGGCATGCCCATGGTGTAGGCGCCGTCGATCGGCACCATAAGCACGTCGATGCGGCCGAGCTCGTCGAGATGCTCCTTGGTCAGGCGATGATGCAGATGGCCGAGATGGGCGATGCAGAGATCGGCAATGGCGTAGACGAAGATCGAGTTGCCGTTGATGCGCGCCGACGACCCGCCCCAGTCGCGGGCGTTGGTCGGCACGTTCCACACCTTCATGTCCTTCAGCGCCACGTCGTGCTTGGCCTCGGTCTCGCCGGGATTGGCGGGCCAGCCGCGCAGCACGTAGGTGATGCCCTCCTCGGGATCGTCGGTGAAGTGCGTGGAGTGCGCGTTGTTCATGGTGACGATGTCGGGCTTGCGGCCGAAGCCGTTGACGCCGTTGTAGTCGGTGATGGCGCGCACGCCCTGCGGCGTGTCGATCTGGTAGCTCGAATGGCCGAGGAAGGTGATGATGGCGCGGCTCGGCGAGCTGCCGGCGGCGAACGGCAGGCCCTCGAGCGAGGCGACCCGGATGCCGAGCCGCTCGAGCCCCGCCACGTTCTGC
>JAEZIF010000027.1 GCA_023416135.1 Pseudomonadota bacterium | reverse complement strand
CTCCGCCGGAAGAGGGAAGGTTATCCTCCCAGCAGGGCGGCGGAGGGCTTCAGCTCATTGCGCTCGACCTTCTTCACGATCTCGGTCAGCTTGGCGTGCGTCGGCGCGGGGACGCCGATGTAGTTGCCGCGCTCGGCGATGTAGCCGTTCATGAACTCGATCTCGGTGCGGCGGCCCTTGCGGATGTCCTGGGCCATCGACGGGCGCTGGATGTCGGCGCGCGGGTTGGGGTTGGTGTTGGAGCCCGGCCGCATGATGGTCTCGACCTCGTCCAGCGCGGCCTTGTCGCCTTCCGACGCCTTGGCCAAGGTCTCGGGCACCATCTTGCCGATCTTCTCGATGTGATAGCCCAGCGCCTGGCCGACGCGGACCGCTTCGCCGCCGAGCTTGATCGAGAAGCGGCGGATGGCGTCGTTGCGATCGCAGTCGGAGCCGGTGAGCCCGGTGGCGGCCGACACGCCGTTCTTCATGCCGTTCTGGCAGAGCTTGGCCCAGCGCTCGCCCCACAGGTTGGTCGTGGTCTTGGCGCTGTCGATGCGGCCCACCATGTCGCGCAGTTCCTCGACGCGCTTGGTGATGCGGCCATGCACCTCGCCGACACGGAACACCGTGTGCTTGTCGCCGCCCTTGGCGACGGTGCGCCGGATGCGGGCGGGCTCGAACATGTCGACCGAGATCAGCGAGGCGATCATGCCCACGGTCTTGCCCCAGCCGACCACGCCGGCGATGCGCTCCTCGTTCAGGCAGTTCTGCAACGACACGACGTAGCCGTCCGGCGCCAGGTACTGCTTGATCAGCGCCGTCGCCCATTCGGTGTCGTAGGACTTCATCGACACGAAGGCGATGTCGATCGGCTTTTGCCGTGACAGGTCCTGCATCTCGGTGAGATGCATGGTCTTGGCGTTCTTGACCGTGACCTTCTCCTCCGGCGTGACGCCGTCGAGCTCCAGCCCGTTCTTGCGGATGGTCTCGATGTTCTCCGGCCATAAATCGATCAGGGTGACGTCTTCGCCCGTATGGGCGAGCCAGCCGCCGACATAGCCACCCAATGCGCCGACGCCGACGACCGCGATTCTCTTGCCCATGATTTCCTCCTCAAGCTGCCGGCAGGCGGGCGAGGAAGGTCTCGACCGCGCGATTGAAAAGCACGGGCTGATGCAGGTTCGCCGCATGGCCCGCGTCGGCGACCACCACCTTGATCGCCTGCTTGATCTTGCCCGCCATGTAGTCGGTGGCGGCCAGGAAGTTGGTGTCGTCGGCACCGACCAGCACGAGCGTCGGCACCGCGACCTTGTCGAGCGACTGGATCACCCGGTCGTTCTCCTGGGCCAGCATGCCGCGCGCGGCACGGGCGAGCCCGCTGGCGTCGCGATGGCGGGTCAGCTTGACCTCGTCGCTGGAATTGAGCGCCGCCAGGCCCTTGGCCTCGAGGTTCGCGGCGCGCTGATGCGCCGTTTCGTTCCACTTGGCGCGTGCCTCGTCCTTCTTGAAGCCGGGGCCGGTGTCGAACAGCATCAGCGCGCGCACCCGCTCGGGATGGCTGGCGGCGAAGGCGAGCGACATGTAGCCGCCCAGCGACAGGCCGGCGATGATCGCTTTCTCGGCCGCGACCTCGTCGAGCAGCGCCTTCATGTCGCCGACGGTCAGGGCCTCGGAGTAGAGACTCTGGTCGGTCGGATAGTCCGATTCGCCGTGCCCGCGCATGTCCCAGACGACGACCCGGTAGCGGTCCTTCAGGGCCGCGATCTGGCCGTCCCACATGCGCGCCGTCGAGCTGTAGCCGTGGCTCAGCAGGATCGTCGGCCCGCTGCCATGGACCTCGTAGTGGATCTTCACGCCGTCGCGGTCGAGCTTGGCCATGACTTTCCCCCTATGGTGCGACACGCGGCTCGCGCTTGGCCCGGTCGAGATAACGCTCGGCATCCTCGGCCAGCAGCAGGCGCTCCTTGGCGAGCGCCGCGACCACCGCCTGCACCTTGGCGAGGTAGTCCGCGCCGCCGGCATAGCGCTCGGCGATCGAGGGCCGCGGATCGCCCGATGCCTCGCGCGCCGCCTTGTCGGCCGGAAAGGGCAGGCAGCTTCCGTCGCGATCGGCCAGTTCGCCCGCCGGGTACGGCGGCTTGTACTCGTTCCAGCCGGAGTAGGTCGCGAGCGGCACGGCGATATCCGGCAGGCGGATGCCGGCTGCCTCGTTGCCGTCGCCGTCGACCTTGCAGACCAGCGTGCGATAGGCGTCCTCGGGCGGCACGGGGCTGACCCAGTCGGCCGGCGGCGTGACCCGGTTGGTGACCCTGGCCACGGCCGCGCCCGGTATGGCCGGAAAGCCGGTCTTGTCGGGCTCGACCAGGGTGCCTGCGGAGAGTGTCGGCACGCGGCTGGGCGGCGGCTCCTTGCCCGTCACGACCCATTCGTCGAGCGCCAGCAAGAGGGCGCGCACCGCCGGCATGGGATTGTGCGGGTTGCGCGGATTGATGTTGGGGCCGGGGTCGGTGGTGGCGCCTGCGCGGCCGCCATGCTGGGTGCCGGCGATCATGTAGACGCGGCTGTTCTCCGGCAGTGCCACGTCCTGCTCGCCGAGCGGATCGGTATGGAGCAGTGAGGCACCCTTCTGCCAGTACTCGGTCGAGGTGTTGGTCTCGATCAGCTTGGGATCGCTGCCGTCGCCGCGGAACAGCGAACCCTCCTGCTCGGTCAACGGATCGGAAAGCTTCGCTGTCGAAAAAGGGAACTCATTTTCCGGGAAGCCATGGTCCTCGTGCTGCGTGCCGGTGCGCGCCGGCTGACCGAACGGCACGTTGAAGAAGATGCGGCCGATGCCGGCGATATGCGCATGGATGCCGTCGAAGACCTTGCGGCCCTGCTCGTCGCGATTGAAGCCGGCAGAGACATGGTGGCGCAGATACCGCCCGGCCTGCGAAAAGCCGATGGCCAGGGCATGGCTGATCCTGCCGCCGGTGGCGGCGATCGCCGCCGGATCGTGACGCAGCCAGCTCACGACATCGCGGGTCGCCGCGAAGCCCAGGCCCTGCACCTTGGGATTGGTGGCCTCGTAGTGGAATTCGTAGAGCCAGCCCGGCTTGGGTTTGGCGCCGTCGGCGAGCTTGATCGACCGGGCATCGACGAACGACCATTGACTGCGCGGCACCTCGTGGCGCGGGTCTCCGGCGCGCTCGCGAACGCTGAGCCGCGCCCACATCTGGTCCGTCGAAACCGCCTCGTAGGACAGCTTGAAGACGTCGAGGTTGCCCACGCGGGTGCCGGAGACGAACTCCTCGCGCACCATGTCGACGATGGGCTTGCCCTTGTCGGTCGCGACCGGCGCCGTCAGTCCCAATCCCATGTTGGCGCGCGGCGCATCGGGGTCCCAGCCCGACCACACGATGGTGTAGCCGTGGCGCATGGGAAAGCCGTTGCCGACGTCGGCCAGGGTCTTGGGGTCGTTCACGCCCTGCGGGCCGTCGGCGATGTTGCCGAACAGCATCTTGCGGCCGCGATTGTTCACTTCGTAGAGGATGCGGCCGTTGCCCTTGGCGGGGTCCTTGGGCCGCAGGATGAAGACGTCGGTCGAGTACTCGACCTTGCCGTTGGCGTTGAGCGGCGCCTTGTCGATCAGGGCGATGTCCTCGTTGCCCGGATGCTTGGGATCGACCTCCCCTCTGGCCTTGGCAATCACGCGCTCGTAGGCGCCGACTTGACCGAACGGCGCGCCATCGGCGAGCGGCTCGACCTTCTCGATATCGAACGCGATCAGCACTAGGCCTTGACCTCTTCCGGAGGGAAGTTCAGCTCGACGCCGACACCGTCGGGATCGTAGAGGAAGATCTGGGCAGCGCCGGTGCGCGGCACGACCTGCTCGCGGAACTTGATGTTCTTCGACTCCAGGCGCTTGCGCACGCCCGGCAGATCGCTGGCGGCGAAGGCGATGTGGTCGAAACGGCCGGTGTCGTCGAACTTCTTCTCGGCGCCGCGCACGACGATGCCCTCGCGCGGCGTGCGCGGTCCCAGCAGGTGCACGGTGGCGACGCCGCCGGAGTAGAGCCAGTAGCCGGGGAAGCCGAGCGGCGGGCGATCGCCGTTCTCCAACCCCAGCACGTCGCAATAGAAATCCTTGGTGGCTTCGAGGTTCGAAGGCTCGATGGTGTAATGCTGCAGGACGCCAAGCGGCATGGTCCGGTCTCCAGTGATGATCAGACGAAGGTGAGGTCGGCGTCGGCGCCCAGCATCCAGGCGCCGACGGTCTCGAAATGCGACAGCCGGCCCTGCAGTTGCTGGGTCACGGTGTGGATGTCGCGGAATCGGCGTTCCAGCGGATGGTTCTCGAAGATCGCCGTGGCGCCCGCTGCGTTGTAGGCGAAATCGACCGCCTCGCGCGAACGATGGATAGCGTTGGTCGAGGCCATGCGGATGGTGATGCGCTGGTCGACGGAGAGCATGTCGCCGGCCGAGACCTTCTTCCAGATTTCCGCCACCGACTGCAGCAGGAAGGCTCGTGCCGAGCGGATGCCGACCTCGACCTGGGCGAGGTTGGTCTGCACCACGGCGTTGTCGCGGATCGGGCTCGCTTTTCCGCGCGGGATCTTGTTCTTCGCCACATCGACGAAGTTGTCGAGGCAGGCGCGGGCGATGCCGAGCGCCACGCCGGAGAAGCCGAGCTCGTAGCAGGTCATCGCCGACATGCGGTAGAGCGGGCCGGGCTCGCGGCATTCCTTCTGCCAGTCGCGCGTCATCGAATGGTCGCCGCGCACGAAATGGTCGGTGAGCGAGAACTGGTCGCTCGCCGTGCCGCGCAGGCCGACGACGTTCCAGATGTCGGTCCAATCGACCTCGCGCGACGGCACCAGCATGGTGCGTTCGACCTGTCGGCCCTTGGCATCGAGCCGCGGCGTGCCGTCGGCCTGCCAGATCGGGCAGTGGGCGCCGAGCCAGGTGGCGTGCCGGCCGCCCGAGGCGAAGGCCCACACGCCGGTGACGCGATAGCCGCCTTCGCATTCGATGGCGCGCACCCTGGGGCCCGGACCCCAGGCGAGCACGGCCCGCGGATCGCTGCCGAAGATCTCCTGCGCCACCGGCAGGGCGAGATAGGCCGCCGACATCGAGCAGCCGCCGGCCTGGCTCAGGCACCAGGCGGTCGAGGCGTCGGCCTTGGCGATCGCCTCGATCACATGGAAGAACGTGATGGGATCGGTCTCGATGCCGTTGGCCGAGCGCGGCATGAGGAGGCGGAACAGGCGTGCTTCGTGCAGCTTGTCGAGCAGCGCCGGCGGCAGCCGGCGCTTTTACTCGATTTCGTCCGACGCCGCCTCGACGATCGGGCGCAACGCCTCGGCGCGCGAGACGATGGCGGCGTCACCTTCCAGGTCGGCGGAAGAGGGAATCAGCGTGTCCAAGTCATGCCCTCTCGAGCGATGGTTGTCTTCCGTTTGCTTCCAGTTCGCGGTCGATCTGCTCGATCGACTTGCCCCTGGTCTCGATACCGAGGAAATAATAGACCAACCCGGCCAGAACGAACCAGCCGCCGAGATAGACGAAAACCATCGGAATTGCGTCCAGCGGGACGTCCGGCTTCACGAAATTGCTCGACCCCACGATCATCGCGAGGCCCATAGGCCCGATGATCTTGCCGATGCCGCCGAAACCGTAGGCCGATCCCATGTCCGACGTCCGCAGGTGCGAGGGCCAGACCTCGGCCGCATAGGGACCGACGATGGCGAAGCCCCCATCGACGAAGAACATCGCCACTGCCAGGATCAGCCAGAAGGCCGAAACGCCGAACAGCATGGTGTTGTAGTTGTAGCCGGCGAGGATGATGAAAAACGCCCCGCCGAGGCCCAGCAGGGCGCCGCAGTTGCGTCGCCCGATCTTCTCCGACAGGTACGAGAAGCTCAGCCGCCCGATGAAGCCGCTCACCGTCAGCAGCACGAACATCTTGCTGGCTTCTTGCGGTGTCACCTTCAGGATCAGCACGAACAACGTCGGCGCCCACAGGCTGATGCCATAGGCTCCTGTCTGGGCGCCCGCATTGCCCAGCCAGGAAACCGCGAGACTGCGCGGATACTTTGAATAGGTCGAACCAGTTGGTCTTCACCGGCTCGCCCAGGCTCTTTGCGTCGGGCATCGGCAGCGACGCGGGTTCGACATGCAGCGCCCAGGCGAGCGACTTGCGCGCCTCCTCGTAGCGGCCCTGGCGGACCAGCCAGCGCGGCGATTCCGGCACCCAGAGACGGACCAGCAGGACGAGCAGCGACGGCGCCAGGCCGATGAGGAACAGCGTACGCCACTGGTCGGCGCCCATGAAGGCGCCCAGCACGCCGCCCAGACCGACACCCAGCGGGATGACGCAGGTCACCAGTCCGCCGACCAGCCGCGCTTGCGGCTGGGCATGAACTCCTGCACCAGCGGCAGGTCGACGCAATAGAGGCCGCCGACGCCGAAACCGACGAAGAAGCGCATGATCGTGAGATAGATCCAGCCGTTGTCCGGCGTGAAGTACAGGAGGCCGGTGGCGATCGAGAAGTTCAGCACCGTGCCGATGAACACCGGCCGGCGGCCGATGCGGTCGGCGATCCAGCCCCAGACATAGGCGCCGAGCAGGGCGCCGATGCCGGACGACAGGAACACGATCGCGAACTGGTTGAAGGTGAGCTTCCAGGGCCCGATCAGGAAGGCCAGAACGAAGCCGATCAGGAAGTAGTCGAAGAATTCGAGCGCATCGCCGATGATCGCCGCGGCGATGATCTTCTTCTGATTGCCGGTCAGAGCGGTCTGCCGGTCGAGTACTTCGAACATGGCATTCCCCCGTGCGCTCATTGTTCGGGGCGGATGGAGCGCACTGGCAGCCCGTCCCTGAGGCGAACACTACGCCCCCGCCTGGCGGGGAGCCAAAACTTTGCCCGACGGCGTTTGCCCGTCGGAATGCGATCCTGCATTGCTGCGATGCCTTTGCTACGTTCGGCGCCGCAACACTGGGAGAACGACATGAACTGGGCCGACCGCCGCCGGCGCTTCCGCGCGATCCTTGCCGGCGACCGCTGCGTGCATCCCGGCTCGGTGTTCGATCCCATCTCCGCCCGCATTGCCGAGGACCTTGGCTTCGAGGTCGGCATGCTCGCGGGCTCGACCGCTTCGCTCACCGTCCTGGGCGCCCCCGACCTGATCGTCCTCACCCTCAGTGAATTCGCGGCCCAGGCCTATCGCATCAACCGCGCCGGCAACCTGCCGCTGATGGTCGACGCCGACCATGGCTACGGCAATGCGCTGAACGCCAAGCGCACGGTCGAGGAGCTCGAGACGGCGGGCGTCGGCGGATTGAGCCTCGAGGACACGGACCTGCCGACGCCGTACGGCACGGCCAAGCCGCGGTTGACGTCGATCGCCGAGGGCGTCGGCAAGATGAAGGCTGCCCTGGCCGGCCGGCAGGATCCGGCCCTGTGCATCGCCGGCCGCACCAGCGCGGTGCAGATCAGCGGCCTCGACGACGCCATCGCCCGCGGCAAGGCCTACGAGGAAGTGGGCGTCGACGCGCTGTTCTTCGTCGGCGTGCGCACGCGCGCCGAGCTCGATGCGATCTCCGCCGCGACCAAGCTGCCGCTGATCCTGGGCGGCGTGTCGGGGGACCTCACAGACTTGTCGTACCTCGGCGCCCGCCGTGTGCGCATCGCCCTGCAGGGACATCAGCCCTTTGCCGCGGCGGTAAAGGCGATCCACGACACGCTGCGCGCCCTGCGCGACGGCACGCCGCCCGGCAAGCTTTCAGGCGTTGCCGACGCCGAGCTGATGAAGCGCGTGACGCGCGATGCCGACTACACCAGGTGGACGAAGGACTTCCTCGGCGGCTAGGTTGATCGTTTACGACGTCAGCTTCGTATGCGTCGCCACGGGATGGATGCGCAGCCGCTGCGCCAGCTTGACGTTGGCGCGGGCCTCCAGGCCGAGCCAGGCGCGCAACTGCGGCGACAGCGCCTCGATCGTCTCGGGCGACAGGCTCGCGTTCCAGTTCTGCTGCTGGCGGATGAAGGAGCGCGAGTAGTAGCCGAACAGCAGCGCCCGCTCGCGATCCTTCGAGACATTGGCGCCCGAGGTGTGCCACAGCCGGCCGTCCATGACGGCGATCGATCCGGCCGATGCCTCGAACGGCACCATCCTGGCGCGCGCATCGGGCGGCAGTTCCGACGCCCGCTGGATCCTGTGGCTGGCCGGCAGATAACGCGTCGCGCCGTTCTCCTCGTCGACGTCGTTCAGGCACCAGACGACGTTGATGCTCCAGGGCTGGAACCACGGCTCGGGAACGACGATGCCCTGGTCGGAATGCAGCTCCATGGATTTGCTGCCGGGCAGCGCGATATTCGCCGTGAAGTTGGAGATCAGGAAGTCCGAGGTCAGCAGCGTGGTGACGAACTCGATCGCCGCCGGATGCTGGATCAGCTCGCGAAAAATCGCATCGCGCTCGAGAAGATAGAAGACGCGGACATTGTGCTCGTTGGGATCGAGCCCGATCTGGCGCGTCGGGACGCCGAGCCGGTCGCTTTCCTCGGCCGCCGCCCACAGACGGCCGCGTATGCGCTCGGTTTCGGCCGTCGTGAGCACGCCGGGGACGACGCAGCATCCCTCGTCGAGCAGCTCGCGCTTCTTGGCTTCCAGGTCCATGCCTGCCTCGGACTCCGCGAAGGAGAGGAAGACTTTAGACAGGACCACGGCGTCCGCGCCATCGGCCCGTTTCGCCAGAAGGATGTCAGCCGACCGGAATCAACGTCACGGCGACGCCGTAGGAGTGCGAATCGCCGCCCAGGATGACACCGCGCAAGGGGCTGACGTCGGAGAAGTCGCGGCCCCAGGCGACGACGACATGGTCCTCCTTGGCCACCAGGTCGTTGGTCGGGTCGAGATGGATCCAGCCTGCCGCCTCGCCGCACCACAGCGCGACCCAGGCGTGGCTGGCATCGGCGCCGCGCAGGGCCACCTGTTCCTTGGAGTGGACGGTGCGGATGTAGCCCGAGACGTAGGCCGCGGCGAGGCCGTGAGCGCGCAGGGCGGCGATCTCGACATGGGCGAAATCCTGGCAGACGCCGGCCTTGCCGGCGAAGACTTCGGCCAAAGGCGTGCTGATGTCGGTGGCGCCGGGATGGTACTCGAAGTCCTTCTTGATGCGGGAGGTGAGCTCGCGCGCCGCCTCCAGGATCGGACGGCCGGGCGTCAGCGATTGGGCGCCATAGGCCTTCAGCGCCTCGACGGCCGGCACGAGCGGCGAAGCGTGGACGAACTCGCTCGCTTCGACCGAGACCGGAAAGCCGTTGCCGTTGAGGGCCGCGCGCACGTCCTCCCAGGCTGGTGTCGAGGCGGCTGGCGGCGGGTCGGGGAAGCGCACGTCGATCGCCGCGCGCACCTCTATGTCGAAGCGGTTGTGCGGCTTGTCGAGACGGTAGATGTCGATGTCGTTGCCGAAATGGTCGACGTGCTGCACCGCCAGGGCCGGAATCGGGTTGGTCTCGATGCTGATCGAGCCGACCGTCTGGCCGGGAAAGGAACGCGCGCGCAGATGGGCGATGTGTTGCGCCGAATCCACGGTGCTGGCGTAGGTGTAGGAGGTGCGATGCGAGAGCTCGTACTTCATGCGCTTTCTCCTATGCCGTCGACGAGCCGACGGCCTGCGCCGCCGGGACGTGCGAGAAATAGGCGCGCGTGATGGCCTCGGACAGCGCGTCGAGCTGGTGGTCGGTCTCGCTGGCGAGGTCGCGCAGCAGGGCGAGGGCCAGGCCTTCGTGGCGCCACACCTGCTCTTCGCCGGCGAACTGCTTCACGGCGGCGGCAAGGTCGTGGTCGAGCGTCTGCGGCAGCGCCGCCACACGCACGCCCGAGGCGCGCGCGAGATAGTCGAGATGGCCCTCGATGGCGCGCAGCTGGAAGGCGAGCGAGCGCGGGTTGCTGTCATCGAGCACCACGAGATCGAGCACCGGCGCCGGCTGGAGCTGGCCGAGATAGCGCGTGCGGTAGGTGATGGTGCTGTCGCAGAGCTCGAGCGCCACCCACATCGCCGCCTCCCAGTCGATCGGCGAATGAGCGAACGGTCCGAGCGCGCCGGTGACCACGAATTGGGCGCGCTCCAGCCGTCGCCCGAGATCGAGGAAGCGCCAGCCGGTGCCGCGCGTCATGTTCTCCTGGGCGAGGCCCGACAGGATGGCGACGAACTGCACGATCTCGTCGAGCGCGGCGAGCAGCGGGTCGAGCTGGCCGCGCGTGGCCAGCAGGCGCTGGCGGACGTCGGCCATCACCGGGCCGGCCGCCGTGATCATGTCGACCGAAAAGCGTTCGCGCATGGAGCTGGTCAGGCGCTGGATCGAATCGAGCACGGTGATCAGGCCGCGATTGTCGGCCGCGACCGCGGCGAGGCCTTGCTGGAAAGCGGCGTTCTCCGGCGCCGACAGGGCCGCCCCCTGGTCCATCAGGTTGGCCTGGCTCAGCAGGCGGCCGAGCAGGCGCAGTTCGATGGCGTCGCGCGGGCTCACCGCGCCGGTCGCCATCTTGGTCGCCGTGGTGCGCAGCAGGCGCGAGTCGCAGTCGAGGCGCTCGATGTAGCGGCCGAGCCAGAACAGGTTGTCGGCGACGCGGCTTTGCAGGTCCGCCCCGCCGCGCTCGACCGAAAGCTGGTGGAAGCGCCGCGACGACGGGATCTGCACGTCGGCCGCATCCTCGGCCAGCACCCAGACATCCTTCAGCGTGCCGTTCAGGCGGCCGAGCGAGCGCAGGCAGGTGTCGCCCAGCGGCTCGCGCGCCAGGCCGCCCGGCAGCACGCGGTAGGAGGTGCCCTCGGCGCCCACGAACAGGCGCAGCACCACGGCGGCCGGCGCGAGGTTGCTGCCATCCCATTTCGGGCTGAGCGAAGGCGTCACCGGATACTGCGCCACGAAGTGGCCCGGTTGGGCGCGGATGCGCTCCTCCAGCGCCTTGCGTTCGGCGGCTTCCAGCATGCCGACGACGATCGGTTCGCGATCGGCCTCCAGGCAGGGCCGCACGATCATCAGATCGAGATTGGCCAGCGCGAAGGTGAGGGCTGCGGGCTCGCCCAGCCACCAGACGTCGAGCGACGGGAGCTGCAGGGGCCCGTCGAGCAGCTTCTCGCTCAGTCGCTCGAGGAACGGCATCATTGCCGGCGTCTCGACCAGGCCGGAGCCCAGCGCGTTGGCGAGCGATATCGCGCCTTCGCGCGTGGTCTCGACCAGGCCGGTGACGCCGAGCGCGGAATCGGCGCGCAGCTCGAGCGGATCGGCGAACGCGCTGTCGAGGCGGCGCAGCAGGACGTGTACCGGTCGCAGGCCGGCCAGGGTCTTGATCGAGACCTCGCCGTCGCGCGTAACCAGGTCTCCGCCCTCGACCAGGGGCACGCCGAGCATGCGCGAGAGGTAGACATGCTCGAAGTAGGTCGCCGACAGGGAGCCCGCCGTCAGCACGGCCATGTTGGGGTGGGCCATGCCGGGCGGCGCCATCGCGAGCAGCGAATCGTGCCAGCGGTCGATGAACGGCCGGAGGTGGCGCACCGGGATGGAGCGAAAGGCCTCGGGCAGGCTTCTCGCCAGCACGCGGCGCATCTCGATGGCATAGCCGATGCCCGACGGGACCTCGGTATGGTCGGCCAGCACGTGCCAGCGGCCGTTGCTCAGCCGCACCAGATCGACGGCATAGTGGGACAGGTAGCGCGTCGGGGCCGTGCCGTCGGTGACGCGGCAGGGCCGCTGGAAGTGCCGGTTGGCATGGACCAGCATCGGCGGCAGCAGGCGGTCCTTCAGCAGCGTCTGCGGGCCGTAGAGATCGGCCAGCACGGCGTCGAGCAGCCGGGCGCGCTGAATGACGCCGCTTTCGATCTCCGACCATTCGTCGGGCGTGATGACGAAGGGCAGCGGGTCGAACGTCCAGCGCGCCGCGCCGCGGTCGTCGAGCAGGTTGACCGTGGCGCCCGATTCCTCAAGCTGGCGGCGCGCGCTCTCGACGCGTTCGCCCAGCCCCCCGGGCAGCGCGCGGATGACGCTTAAAATGCCTTGCCAGTGATAGCGGATCGACTTCTGGCCGGTGACCAGCTCGTCATATGCGCTTGCCGGCGAGGATGAGAGGCCGCGCAACGACTCCATGGGCTCGCGGTAGAAGTGAAAGGAGGGGCTAGATTCGCATGGGGCGAGGGTGGGGTCTACCAGCCTTGGACGACCCTCTCGTGGTCTTCTTCCTCTTCTACGCCCTTCTCAAATCCAGCGTCAGCGGATGCTCCGGATTGTCGATCGGGCGCGGCTCGGCCGTTTCGCCCGGGGAATGGCCGATCGGGAAGAAGCGGGCGCGGCGGCGGGCTTCGGCCTCGTTGGCGTTGACCGGCATGCGGTCGTAGTTGCGGCCGCCGGGGTGGGCGACGTGATAGCTGCAGCCGCCGAGCGAGCGGTCGTTCCAGGTGTCGTGGATATCGAAGATCAGCGGCGCGTGGACGCCGATGGTCGGATGCAGTGCGTTGGGCGGCTGCCAGGCGCGATAGCGCACGCCCGCAACGTACTCACCGACCGTGCCGGTGGCACGCAACGGCAGGCGCCAGCCGTTGCAGGCGATGACATGGCGCTGCTCGTTCAGGCCGATCGCCTTGACCTGCAGGCGCTCGACCGAGGAATCGACATAGCGCACCGTGCCGCCGCCGCCCGGTTCCTCGCCCAGCACGTGCCAGGGTTCTAGCGCGTGGCGCAGCTCCAGCTCGATCCCGCGTTGCGCCACCTCGCCGATCTTGGGGAAGCGGAACTCGAAGTGCGGCGCGAACCAGTCGGCGGAGAAGCGGTAGCCGGCCTCCGAGAGGTCGGCCAGCACATCCATGAAATCCT
This sequence comes from Pseudomonadota bacterium, assembly GCA_023416135.1. GTDB lineage: Bacteria > Pseudomonadota > Alphaproteobacteria > Reyranellales > Reyranellaceae > Reyranella. The sequence continues at coordinate 15,225 of JAEZIF010000027.1, read as the reverse complement.
GCCAGACGAAGTGCGGCAGCATGAAGTCGTCGTGCAGGCGTGTGCCCCAGCGCGTCAGCGTGCGCTCGTAGGGTCGATCCCAGAACCTGGCGACCAGGCCGCGCAACAAGGCCTGCTGGGCCACGCTCATCCGCCAGTGCGGCGGCATCTCGAAGGCGCGCATCTCCAGGAGGCCGCGACGGCCCGCGGCGGAATCCGGCGTGAACAGCTTGTCGATGCAGAACTCGGTGCGGTGGGTGTTGCCCGTGGCATCGACCAGGAGGTTGCGGAAAATCCGGTCGACCAGCCACGGCGGCGTCTGCTGCCCGGACTTGATCTGGCGGAAGGCGATCTCGAGCTCGTGCAGGGCGTCGTTGCGCGCCTCGTCGATGCGCGGGTGCTGGCTGGTCGGTCCGATGAACAGGCCCGAGAACAGGTAGGACAGCGAGGGATGGTTGAGCCAGTAGCCGAGAAGGCTCCTCAGCAGGTCGGGCCGGCGCAGCAGCGGCGAGTCGGCCGCCGACGGCCCGCCCAGGGTCACATGGTTGCCGCCGCCGGTGCCGGTATGGCGGCCGTCGATCATGAACTTCTGGGCGCCGAGCCGCGTCGTGCGCGCTTCCTCGTAGACGACCTCGGTCTTCTTCACGAGCTCTTGCCAGCTCATCGAGGGATGGATGTTGACCTCGATGACGCCGGGGTCCGGCGTGACGCTGAAATTGAGCAGCCGCGGATCGGAGCCTGGCGGCGCATAGCCTTCGATGAACACGGGCTGGCCGAGCTCCTCGGCGGTGTCCTCTACCGCCGTGACCAGGTCGAGATAGTCCTCCGTGCGCTCGGTCGGCGGCATGAAGACGAAGAGATGGCCGTCGCGCGGCTCGAAGGCCATGGCGGTGCGCACGATGGTGCCGGCCGATTGACCGATGCCGGGACGCATGCCGAGATCGGGCGCCAGTGCCCGCCGCCAGGCCTCGCGCCGTGCCTCGCCGTCGCCGTTGGCGTCGTCGGGCCGCCCGCGCTGCACGTTAGGTTCCTGACGGCGCAGCACCGGCGCGCGGCGGAACGCTTCGAGCGGCGGCAGGTCGGGATGCGACACCATGGGATCGGGCTCGGCCATGAAGCCGAGATCGGCCGGCGCGGCCCACGGCAGTGAATCGAGCGGCAGGCGGTAGCCGAGCGGCGAATCACCGGGGATCAGATAACACTTCTCCGAGCGCAGGAACCACGGCCCGCTGCGCCAGCGGCCACGGCCGTTGTGCTCGCGCTGAATGGGCAACACGGTGCCGACGGCGCTTTCCAGTCCGTTCTCGAACACGCGCGCCAGGCGCTCGCGCTCCAGCGGGTCCTTCATCTTGGCTTCGTCGACCGCGACGTTGCTGGGCAGCCGCCGCTCGCGCCACAGGTAATACCAAGTGTCCTCGAAGGCGCCGAATAGATAGCCTGGATCGAGCTGCAGGCGCTGCGCGAAGGCGAGCGCGAAGCGATGCGCCGTCTCCGGCGTGGCGCCCGTCGGCTTTTCCTCCAGCGCGTAGAGGTGCTGGTCGCGCCAGATCGCCTCGCCGTCCCTGCGCCAGTGGCAGGTGAGCGCCCAGCGCGGCAGTTGCTCGCCGGGGTACCACTTGCCCTGGCCGAAATGCAGCAGCGGGCCCGACGCGAATCGGTCGGCGAGCTTGCGGAACAGCACGCCCGCCTTGCGCCGCTTCTCCGGTCCCAGCGCCTCGGTGTTCCATTCCGCACCGTCCATGTCGTCGATCGACACGAAGGTCGGCTCGCCGCCCATGGTCAGACGCAGGTCGTGCTTGCCGATGTCGGCCTCGATCGCCTCGCCGACGGCCAGGAGCCCGGCCCATTGCTCGTCGTCGTAGGGTTTCGTGGTGCGTGGCGTCTCGCGCACGCGCGTCACCCTCATGTCGTAGGAGAAAGTGACCTCGCTTTCGTCGACCCCGCCCTCAATCGGTGCGGCGCTCGACGGCTCGGGCGTGCAGGCGAGCGGGATATGACCCTCGCCGGTCAGCAGGCCCGACGTCGGGTCGAGGCCGATCCAGCCGGCGCCCGGCAGATAGACCTCGCACCAGGCATGGAGGTCGGTGAAGTCGTGCGTCGGACCTTCCGGCCCGTCGAGCGGCTTCTCGTCGGGCATGAGCTGGATCAGATAGCCCGAGGCGAAACGCGCGGCGAAACCGAGATGGCGCAGGATGGTGACCAGGAGCCAGCCGGTGTCGCGGCACGAGCCCTTGGCGAGACTGAGCGTTTCCTCGCAGGTCTGCACGCCCGGCTCCAGGCGCACGATGTAGCCGATCTCTTTCTGCAGGCGGGCGTTCAGGCCGACGATGAAATCGACGGTGCGCCGCCTGGACCGATCGACCTTGGCGAGCCATGCCGCGAGCAACGGGCCGGGCGGATCGACCTTGCGGAACGGCGCGATCTCGGCGGCGAGGGAGGGATCGTAGGCGAAGGGCCACTGCTCGGCGTCGGGCTCGAGGAAGAAGTCGAACGGATTGATCACCGTCATGTCGGCGACCAGATCGACCACCACCTCGAACAGATCGGTCTTCTCCGGGAAGACGAGCCGCGCCAGATGATTGCCCTGCGGATCCTGCTGCCAGTTGATGAAGTGCTGCCTGGGCTCGATCCTGAGCGAATAGGACAGGATCGCGGTGCGGGAATGCGGCGCGGGGCGCAGGCGGACGAGCTGCGGACCCAACGCTACGAGCCGGTCATAGCGATAGGCCGTCCGGTGATGCAGTGCGACGTGGATGCTCATGCCGACCCGCCCAATTCCGCTCTACAGGTACACTTAGCAAGTGACATGCCAGCGTCAAAGGTGCCGTATTGCTGATCCCGTTAACTAGCCGCGCTCGGCACGGCTTCCCAGGATGAGGTAGGCTTCGTGAGTCGCAGCCAATGACCAACTACTTCGATCTTTCAGGCAAGGTTGCCCTGGTGACCGGCGGAAGCCGCGGCCTGGGCCAACAGATGGTAAAGGCTTTCGCGGCCCACGGCGCCGATGTCTTCATCACCAGCCGCAAGCTCGACGCTTGCGAGAAGGTCGCCGCCGAGGTGCGGGCGATGGGCCGCCGGGCCGAAACCCATGCCTGCAACGTCGCCAACTGGCAGGAGCTCGAAGGTCTGGCCGACGCGGCCTACGCCGCCTTCGGCAAGGTCGACATCCTGGTGAACAACGCCGGCTCCTCGCCGCTGGCGCCCTCGTCGCTGGAGACGCCCGAGCAGCTCTTCGACCGCATCGTGTCGCTGAACTTCAAGGGCCCGTTCCGCCTGATGTCCCTGGTCGGCAGCCGCATGGCGGCCGGCGAAGGCGGTTCGATCATCAACATCTCCAGCGCCGGCGCGCTCCGGCCGCGGCCGCAGATTGCGCCATATGCCGGCGCCAAGGCGGCACTCAACGCCATCACCGAGGCCTTCGCCTTCGAGTACGGCCCCAAGGTGCGGGTCAACACCATCTCGCCGGGCCGCTTCCTGACCGACGTGTCCAAGGCGTGGAGCGAGGAGCACAAGCTCAACTCGACGGCGGCGCTCAGGCGCAGCGGCCGGCCGGAGGAGATCGTGACGGCCGCGCTCTATCTCGCTTCGAGCCAGTCCAGCTTCACCACCGGATCCTTGGTCCGGGTCGACGGAGGAATTGCCTGAGGCGGCGCGAAACGCGCGGCCCCGGCGGCGGTACTGTTGCAGGAGGATATGCAGATGAAGATGAAAGCTGCCGTGCTCACCGTCTGCGGCGCGCCGCGTCCCTTTGCCAAGAGCAAGCCCATCCAGATCGCCGAGGTCGATCTCGATCCGCCGGGCGAGGGCGAGGTGCTGGTCAAGGTGGGCGGCGGCGGGCTCTGCCATTCCGACCTCTCGCTGGTGAACGGCGATCGGCCGCGGCCGGTGCCGATCGTGCTGGGCCACGAGGGCGCGGGCGAGATCGTCGAGCTGGGCGCGGGCGTGCACGACGTCAAGGTCGGCGACCATGTCTGCTTCACCTTCAACGTGAGCTGCGGCCGCTGCCGGCGCTGCCTGGAGGGTCGGCCCTATATCTGCGAGCGTTCGGTGACGCCGCGCTCAGCCGGCCAGCTCCTGTCGGGCAATCATCGCCTGCATCTCGACGGCAAGCCGGTGAACCACCAGTCGGGTGTCTCCTGCTACGCCGAGTATGCCGTGGTCGACCGCGGCTCGATCGTGGTGATCGACCCCACTCTGCCGCTCGACGTGGCGGCCCTGTTCGGCTGCGCCGTCGTCACCGGCGTCGGTGCCGTGGTCAACACCGCGCAGATCCGGCCCGGCAGCACGGTCGCCGTCGTCGGCCTGGGCGGCGTCGGCTTGAGCGGCCTTATGGGCGCGGTACTGGGTGGCGCCAGCCAGATCGTCGCAATCGACCTTTCCGACGAGAAGCTCGGACTGGCCCGCCAGCTCGGCGCCACCCACACGGTGAACGCCAAGGACGCCGATCATGTGACGCAGGTGCGCGACCTCACCAACGGCGGCGTCGACTATGCCTTCGATCTCGCCGGCACCATCAAGGCCATGGAGACGGCCTACCTGGTGACGCGCTGGGGCGGCACGACGGTGACGGCGGGCCTGTCGCCGATCTCCGCCGACTTCTCCTTCAAGCAGAGCGTGCTGGTCAGCGAGGAGAAGACCATCAAGGGCAGCTACATGGGAAGCTGCGTGCCGGTGCGCGACATCCCGCGGTTCATCTCGCTCTACCAGCAGGGCAAGCTGCCGGTCGACCGCATGATGAGCCAGCGCATCGGCTTCGACGAGGTCAATGCCGGCTTCGACCGCCTGCAGGACGTGGCGACGGTGCGGCAGGTGCTGGTGCCGCACGGGTGAGCAATCGCGTTCTCAGAACGACAGCGTCGCCGCTCCCTGCCTGATCTCTGCATGCATGGCGCTGGCGCCGACGATGATGACGCCGTCCAGAAGGTCGGCCTGCTGGTAGCCGCGCGACTGCACGCAGGGCGGGCAGGCCCAGATAACGCCGCCGCGCTTCTGGAAGTCCTCGATCAGGGCGGCCAGCGGCTGCAGGGGCGCCACCTGGGTGAGTTTCTGGCCGCCGCGGCGGACCAGGTCGATCGCGGTGCTGGTCAGGAACATCGAGACCTTCAGGCCCGTGGTCAGACCGCCATTGGCGATGGTGAAGGCGACCGATGAAAGCTCGGAATCGATGCCCCGCGTCACCAGGATCACCAGCTTGTCGGTTTCCGCTGCCATTGTGATATCCTTCGTTGGTCGCTCGCCGGTTGCGAGGGGCGTGGTGTACGACCGCGAAGGAACGGCGTCTTTGGCCGCGCAACCAGAACAGTTGATCGATAATCCACGGCTGGACGAGGACGTTCTGTCCGGCGTCCTGAGCAGCATCCGGCTGTCCGGCTCGCTGCAGTTCTGCTTCATGCCGGCCGGCGACTGGCAGACCGACGACAAGCCCGCCTTCAACAAAGGCGAGAGCAGCGCGGGCGTGATGCCCTTCCACATCATGGTCGAGGGCACCTGCTGGCTGAAGCTGCCGGACCGGCACGTCGACCTCGCGGCCGGCGACATCGTGGCCTTTCCCTTCGGCACCGGCCACCAGCTCGGCTACGGCAGTGGTGGCCGGATGATAAATCCCACGACGCTGCTCCCGCCCAAGCCCTGGCGCGAGATTCCGATCCTGCACTATGGCGAGGGGCCTGCGCCGCTGCGCCTGCTGTGCGGCTATCTCCAGTGCGATGCCATGGACTTCCGGCCGCTGCGCAAGGCGTTGCCGACGCTGCTGCACATGAAGACCGAAGGCAGCAACGAGGCGCACTGGCTGCGCGCGACCATTGCCCAGATCGTCGCCGAGGTGGATCGGCCGCGCACCGGCGGGCTCTCGATGCTGGAGCGCCTGACCGAGATCATCTTCATCGAGCTGCTGCGCCATGAGATCCTGGCGTCGGGCGCCGGCTCGGTCGGCTGGCTGGCCGCGTTGGCCGACCCCTCGCTCGGGCGCTGTCTCGCGCTGATTCACGACGACACCGGTCGCGACTGGTCGGTGGAGAGCCTGGCCAGCACGGCGGGCCTGTCTCGGAGCACCCTCGCCGAGCGTTTCGAAGCGGTACTCGGCACCTCGCCGATGCGCTATGTGCGCGATTGGCGGCTCTATCTCGCGAGCGTCGCGCTGCGCACGACCGGCCGCACCATAGCCGAGGTCGGCTACGATGCCGGCTACAGCACCGAAGCCGCCTTCAATCGCGCCTTTTCTCGCGCCTACGGCGATCCGCCTGCGGCCTGGCGGCAGAAAGCAAGGAGCAACAGTCGATGAGCGGCATCGCCATCGCCGTCGAAAGCCCGCTTCAGGACGAGGTCCGCGGGCTCATCAAGGAACTGAACGCCACGCTGCTCGAGCTGACGCCGCCGGAGTTCGTCTTCCACATGACCGCCGAGCAGATGGCGGAGCCCGACACGACCGTGTTCATCGCCCGCGAGCACGGGAAGGCGGTGGCCTGCGGCGCGCTGAAGCGCCATGCCGACGGCATCGGCGAGGTAAAGCGCATGTACACGCGGCCGCTGCATCGCGGCCGCAAGATCGGCGCGATGATCGTCGAGCGGATCGAGGCCCTGGCGCGCCGGGAAAGTCTCGAGCGCCTGGTGATTGAGACCGGCGACCGGCATCCGGCGGCCTGGACGGTCTACGAGCGCGCCGGCTTCACGCGCTGCGGCCCGGTACTCGACTATCCCGATTCCAAGTGGTCGGTGTTCTACGAAAAGAACCTCACTCCATCTTCGCGCCGCTCGCCTTGATGATCGGCTCCCAGCGTTCCATTTCGCCCGTGAAGTAGGCGGCCGATTTCGCCGAGTCGGCATCGGCCACCGGCTCGATCGACATGGCGCGCAGGTCGGCCTGCAGCTTCTCGTCCGACATGATCTTGCGGGTGGCGTCGGCGATCGTCTTCACGATCTCCGGCGGTGTGCTGGCGGGCAGGCCGACCGGGTTGACGGTCGAGACCAGGACCTCGGGCAGGCCGCAATCGGCCACCGTCGGCACTTCCGGCGCGAGGTGCGAGCGCTTCTCCGCGCAGATCGCGAGATAGCGCAGCTTGCCCGACTTGTAGTGGCTGAAGGAGGTGCCGAACGTGTCGAGCAGCCAGTCGACTTCACCCGAGAGGGCGGCCTGCAGCGCCGGACTGTTGCCCTTGTAGGGCACGTGCAGCGACACGAGGTTGCCGGCCTTCATCTTGAAGAGCTCGCCGCCCAGATGGTTGATGCTGCCCATGCCGGACGAGCTGTAGCGATACTTGTCCGGGTTGTCCTTCAGGAGCTTCACGAGTTCCGGCAGGGTCTTGACCGGCAGCGCCGGATTGCAGGCGATGACCATCGGCACGAATCCGATGATGAACAGCGTGAAATCCTTGACCGGATGATACGGCGCGTTGGGCATCAGCAACGGGCTGGTGACCTGCGTCGACGACGAGCCCAGCAGCATCGTGTAGCCGTCGGGCTTCGACTTGGCGACCATGTCGGAACCGATGATGCCGCCCGCGCCGGCCTTGTTGTCGACCACCACCGTCTGGCCGAGCAAGGCCGACAGCTTCTCGGCGTAGCGCCGTCCCAGCACGTCGGTCGGACCGCCGGGCGGGAACGGGATGACGAGCTTGATGGGCTTGGACGGATAGGTATCCTGGGCCAGGACCGCGGGGGCCGCGATGCCTGCTCCGACCAGTCCCACGCCGGTCAGCGCGCCGGCTCCAATCAGCAGTTTGCGTCTCTTCATGATTTCCTCTTCGAGGGGCTCGCCCAGCCCGGTTGTCTCTTGTCGAAGAAGGCGGCGATGCCTTCGCGTGCCTGCGGGCTGGCGAGCCCCAGGCTGATGCTGTCGACGGCGCTGGCCATGGCGGCGCGGTGTCCCGCCTCGTCGCTGTGCCAGACGAACTCCTTGGTGCGCTTGACGGCGTCGGGACCGCCGCGGAGCAGCCCGGCAGTCAGCTTTGCCAGATCCTCGTCGAGCGCGGCCTGGGCCACGGCCCGCGTGATCAGGCCGATGCGGTCGGCTTCGACGGCATCGATGCGTCGGCCGGTCAGGACCAGCTCCATCGCCTTCTTGCGGCCGACGGCGAGAAAGAGCGCCATCAGTGCCGGCGAGGGCGGAAAGCCGTGATGCACTTCGGGATAGGCAAACAGCGCCGTCTCCTCGGCGACGGCGATGTCGCACCAACTCGACAGCGTGGCGCCGGCGCCGAAGGCGTACTTCTCGATCACCGCCACGGTCGGGCGCGGGCAGAACCACACCGCCTCGTTCAGAGCCTTGAGCTTCTCATAGGTCGCGACGATGGTGGCGTTGTCGGCGTCCTGCAGGGCGCGCAGGTCGCGCAGCTCGCGGCCGGCGCAGAAGATGCCGTCGCGGCCGCGCACGACGATGACGCGGCAGGCCGGATCCGAAGCGAGAACTCTGTAGTGGCCGGTGAGGGCCTCGATCAGGCTGTTGTTCAGGGCATTTCGGTGCGCCGGATTGTCGATCCACAGCGTGGCGACGCCGTTGTCCTGCCGCTCGAGATCGATCTTGCCGCTCATATCGCTCCTTCCTTGCGCAGGGCCGCGATCCGCGCGTCGTCGAGGCCCAGCTCTTCCTTCAGGATCTCGTCGGTGTGCTCGCCCAGCCCCGGCGGCGCGCCGCCCGGCTCGGCCGGCGTGGCCGAAAGATTCAGCGGCACCCCTGCGAGTCTCAACGTCCCGCCCGTCCTGCGCTCCACATCCAGCACCATCTGCATCGCCGCCACCTGCGGATGGGCCAGCGTCTGGGCAATGTCATTCACGGGGGAACACGGCACATTTGCGGCATCGAGTAGGCGAACCCATGCTTCCGTATCGCGTGTCGCAAAGATCTTCGACAGGCCGGCAATCACCGGCTCGCGGTTATCGATGCGCAAGGCCGAGGTGGCGTAGGCCGGATTGCTGCCGAGCTCGGTGGCGCCGATGGCGGTGCAGAGGCGCTGCCAGGCGGCATCGTTGGTGGCGCCCGCCAGGATGTAGCCATCGCGCGTGCGGAATGCCTGATAGGGCACGATATGCCACACGCCCGATCCGTCGCGCGGCGGCAGCTTGCCGGCGAGCGTGTAGGCGGGAACATGATATCCCAGCAGGGCGACTGCGGTTTCCAGCAGCGACACGCGGATGTGCTGGCCCGTGGCCATGCCGGCGAGCCGCACATAGAGGGCTGCCGCGACACCCGAGAAGGCGAGCATGCCTGTCGCCATGTCGATGAAGGAGGCGCCGGCGCGGATCGGCCCGCCATCGCGCTCGCCCGTCATCGCCATCATTCCGCTGAATGCCTGCAGCATCAGGTCATAGCCCGGCTTGGCGGCCAATGGGCCGTCATGGCCATAGCCGCTGATCGTCACGTGAATCAGGCCGGGATTGAGCGCACGCAGCTTCAGGTCGTCGACGCCCAGCCGTTGGGCGACGGCCGGCAGGAAGCTGTCGATCACCACGTCGCTCTTGCGCACCAGGCCGGCCAGGATCCGCTGGCCGGAGGCGCTCTTGAGATTGAGCGTCATGCCGCGCTTGCCGCGGTTGACGCTGAGATAGTTGGCGCTCTCGCCGTCGACGACGGGCGCCCATTTGCGGTTCTCGTCGCCGCCGACATCCTCGACCTTGATGACGTCGGCGCCGAAGTCGGCCAGGAGCTGGCCGCACGAGGGCCCGGCCAGCACACGGCTGAGATCGAGGACGCGGATGCCCGAGAAGGCGCTCATGTCAGGTGCCGCGCACCGTGGCGGTGCGCTTCTGCCGCCAGGCGTTGTGTGCTTCCTTGGAGTCCTCGGTCTGGCTCAGCGCCATGAAGCGGTAGACGTCGACCTCGGACGCATCCTGGATATTCGGGATGTCGAGGCCCTTGGTCAGCGACTCCTTGGCAAGGCGCGCCGCGAGCGGGGGCAGGGCCGCGATGTCGTCTGCAATCCCGAGTGCGCGCTCCATCAGCTCGGCGTGCGGCACCAGCCATTGGGCGAGGCCGGTGCGATAGGCCTCGGCGGCGTCGATCGGGTAGCCGAGGGCGGCGCGCATGGCGTTGCCCTTGCCGACCCAGCGTGACAGGCGCACGGCGCCGCCGTAGGCCGGCATGATTCCCAGGCGCACCTGCGGCAGGCGCCATTCGGCACGCTCGGAAGCCACGATCAGGTCGCAGCAATAGGTCGCGATGCAGCCGATGCCGATGGCGTAGCCGTTGACGGCGGCGATCACCGGCTTGGGGAAGTCGGTCAGCAGGTTGGCGACGAACTTGCGCCAATGCGGGATGCCGGTGATGAAGGCGGCGGGAGATGCCACGGTGTGGGTCTCGGTATCGGCCAGGTTGGCGCCGGCCGAAAAGGCGCGGCCCTTCTCGTCACCCGTCAGGATGACGCAGCGCACCTCGTGGTTCTTCTCCAACTCGGCAAGCTTGGATTCCAGGCCTTCGTTGAAATCTTCGTCCCAGGCATTGCGCGCCTCGGGACGGCTCAAGGTCAGGATGGCAACGTGGCCACGGATCTCGCTCAGCAAAGGCATGGTCTTCCTCCTATCGGCCCTTCCATTGGGGAGGGCGCTTCTCCCGGAAGGCCCGCATGCCTTCCATCGCATCTTCGCTCTCGAATACCGGCTTGAAGCGGGCGAGCGCCAGCTCCAGGGCGGAAACCGTGTCCAGACCCGCCGTCTCGTAGAGCATGGCTTTGGTCGCCGCGACGCTGAGCGGGGCGGCAGCGCAGAGGTCGGCTGCCAGCGCCATCGCCTTGTCCATCAGCTTGGCAGCCGGCACGACGTGGTTGACGAGGCCGAGCTCGTAGGCGCGTCGCGCACCGATCGGATTACCGGTCATCGACATCTCGAGCGCCGCCTTCTGCGGCATGATGTCGTTCAGCCAGAAAGCATAGATCGGCGCGCGCCCGACCCGCGCCTCCGTCAGCGCGAAGCTCGCATGCTCGGCCGCCACGCAGAGGTCGCAGGAGATCGCGAGGAAGCAGCCGCCGCCCAGTGCCGCGCCGTTGACCGCGGCGATCACCGGCTTGGAGACCGAAATCTCGTCGCGCAGGATGGGAATGAAGCCGTGGCCATGTCCGCTCGCCGCCTCGGAGAGGTCGCGGCCCGCGCAGAACGCCTTGTCGCCTGCCGCCGTGAGGATCGCCACCCGCGCTGCCGGGTCGGCTTCGAAGCGCTGCCAGGCTGCCAGCACGCCGTCGCGCATCGCCGTATTGACGACGTTACGCTTCTCCGGCCGGTTGAGCGTGATGACTGCGATCGGTCCCCGCATCTCGTAGAGAACGGTATCGGTCATCCAATTGCTCCCTTTGCCTGAAGTTCGTCGAGCTCGCGGTCGGAAAGGCCGAGCAGCGTGCCGAGCGTCTGGCGTGTGTGCTCGCCCAGCATCGCCGGCCGCTGGTCGTAGCGCACCGGTGTCGCCGACAGGCGCATGGGCGAAGCCAGGCAGCCGACGGCGCCGATCGCAGGATGATCGAACGAGACCACGGCGCCGCGCTCGCGGACCTGGGAATCGGCAAAGACGCGCCCGAGATCGTTGATCGGTCCGGCAGGCAGGCCGGCCTTCTCGAGGCTGACCAGGCACTCCTGTACGGTGCGTGTCGCCAGGATCGGGCCGACGATTTCGTCGAGTGCACGGGCGTTGGCGACACGATCGGGTGACGTCGCGAAGCGCGGGTCTTTGGCCAGCGCCGGCAGGCCGAGCGCTCCGCAGAGGCGGCGGAACTGCTCGTCGTTGCCGGCAATGATCATGATCTGGCCGTCGCTGCAGCCATAGATGCCGCTGGGATGGGTCACCGGATTGCGCGTGCCGGTGCGCTCCGGCACTCGCCCCGAAGCGAGATGGCTGACGCCGAAATAGGACAGCGACGAAACCATGACGTCGAGCAGGGCGAGGTCGATGTGCTGGCCCTGGCCGGTACGGTCGCGATGGCGCAGCGCCGCGAGGATCGCAGTCGAGGCGTAGAGGCCGGTCATGATGTCGATCATCGGCACGCCGGCGCGCTGCGGGCCGCCGCCGGGGCTGCCGTCGGGCTCACCGGTTATGCTCATCAGGCCGCCCATCGCCTGGATGATCGAATCGTATCCGGCGCGATGGCGATAGGGACCGGTCTGGCCGAAGCCGGTGATCGAGCAATAGACCAGCCGCGGGTTGATCGCTGCCAGATCGGCGACGCCCAGGCGGTAACGGTCGAGCGCGCCGACCTTGAAGTTCTCGATCAGGACGTCGGCGCGCGCCGCGAGGCCGCGCACGAGATCGGCCCCCTCGGCGGTGGCGAGGTCGATGGCCACCGAGTCCTTGCCGCGATTGACGGCCCAGAAGTAGGCCGAGCGCTCGACCAGGTCGGCATCGCCCTGGAAGTGCGGACCCATCAGGCGCGTGTCGTCGCCGATCGCGAGGCGCTCGATCTTGATGACCTCGGCGCCGAGATCGGCCAGGGTCTGGGCGGCCGTCGGACCGGCCAGCACGCGGCTCAGATCGAGAACGCGCACGCCCTCCAGCGGCCGCGTCGCACCGGCGGTCATTCGTCCGGCTTGATGTTGCCGGCGCGGATCACGTCGCCCCACTTCTTCGTCTCGGTGGCGAGGAAGGCGCGGAACTGTTCGGTGTCGTTGCCGACGATGGTGTTGCCGCCGGCGATCAGCTTTTGCCGCACGTCGGGATCGGCCAGCGTCACCTTGGTGGCGTCGTAGAGCCGCTTGATGACCGCATCTGGCGTGCGCGCCGGCGCGAACAGGCCGATCCAGTTCTCGGCGTTGAATCCCTTGAGCCCTGATTCGTCGAGGGTCGGAACGTCGCGCAGGGACTGCGAGCGTACCAGGCCGGTCGTCGCGATCGGCCGCAGCTTGCCGCCGTTGATCAGCGAGATCGTGGCCGAAACGGTGGAGAAGCTCATGTCCACCGTACCGGCCACCACGTCCATGATGGCGGCGCTGTCGCCCTTGTAGGGCACATGGACCATGTCGAAACCGACCCTGCTCTTGAACAGTTCGGCCGCCAGATGGGTCGGTGCGCCGATACCGGACGAGCCGTATTGCAGCTTGCCGGAATTCGCCTTGCAGAAGGCGAACATCTCGGCCGGCGTCTTGGGCGGCAGCTTGGAATTGATGACGAGGACGACGTCGTTGGTGGCGATCAGGCTGATCGGGATGAAATCGGCGACCGGATCGTACGGCAGCTTCATCATGTTGGGATGAATGGTCAGCGCGCCGATGCCGCCCAGCAGCAGCGTGTAGCCGTCAGGCGTCGCCTTGGCGACGGCGTCCGTGCCGATGCGGCCGTTGGCGCCGGCCCGGTTGTCGATGATGAACTGCTGCCCCAGTTCACGCGCCATGCGCTCGGTGAAGACGCGACCGATATTGTCGGTGACTCCTCCCGGCGTGAAAGGGATGACGAGCTTGATGGGTTTGTTCGGGTAATCCTGTGCGGCCAGCCGTGCCATCGGCAGGGCGGCCAGGGCGGCGCCCAGCGCCAACCGTCTCGTGATCATTCTGTCGTTGTTCCTCCAGAACGGAAGATTCGTCGGAGGCTGTCATTTTTGAATTATATTTTTTATATAAGACTAATAGCCTTGGGAAATCAGACGTGAACCTCCGCTCCCTGCGCTGCTTCCTCGCCGTGGCCGAGGAACTGCATTTCGGCCGCGCTGCCAAACGGCTGAACCTATCGCAGCCGCCGCTCACCCAGCACATCAAGGCGCTTGAGGCGGAACTCAGCGTGACGCTGTTCCATCGCACCAAGCGTTCGGTGCGCATCACCGATGCGGGCAGCGCCCTGCTCGACGAGGCGCGGCGGCTGGTCAGCCAGGCCGACGGATTGCGGCACGTCGTGCATCGCGCCGACAAGGGGCGCAGCGGCTATCTGCGCGCCGGCTTCATCACCTCGTCGGTCTTCACCGATACGCACAAGCTCTACGCCACGATGTCGCGCGGCGTGCCGGGCGTCACCGTGATGTGGCAGGAGATGAACTCGTCCGAGCAGATCGAGGCGCTGCACGAGGACAAGATCGACATCGCCTTCCTGCACACGCCGGCCCAGCATCCCGGGCTAACGGCGCGGGTGATCGTGCGCGATCCGATGGTCATGGCCGTTCCCGACGGCCACCGGCTGGCGGGCCGCAAGCGCGCCGCGCTCTCGGAGTTCGCATCGGACGACTTCGTGCTGCCGCTCAGGCACATGTCGCCGATCTTCTACGACAGCATCATCGCGGCCTGCCGCGCCGCCGGCGTCAGCCCCACAATCCCGCCGCACCAGCCGCGCAACCTGCTCACGATCCTGAGCCTGGTGTCGGTCGGAGCGGGCGTTTCGGTGATCCCCAGCACATTGGCCGCGTCGGGCTTTCCCGGCGTGACCTTCATGCGCATCAAGGGCGAGGCGCCGGTCGCCGAGGTCTCCGCCTTGTGGAAGCCCGATAACCGTTCGCCGGTGCTCAAGCGGGCGCTCGCGGCGCTGCGGCTGGCGGCATGAAAAAAAGGCGAAGGACGACGGGCATTGCTGCCCGCCGCTCTTCGTCCAAGCTGTTACGGCCGGATGGTGATCGAGAAGCCCGGCGCCGGAGACGGGCTGTAATAGACCGGCGGCGGATAGTAGCCGTAGTTGTACGGCGTCGAGTACACGACCGGCGGTGCTCGGTAATAGTAGCCGTAGTAGCGGTCGTTGTAGTTGTGCCAGCGGTTGTCATAGGAGTAGTTGCCGTTGCCCCACCACGCGGCGCTGGCCGGGGTGGCGAGGGCAAGTGCGGCGACCGCCGCGCCGACGGCCAGGCCGAGACCGTTGCGGATCGTCATGGTTGCCTCCTTTGGATTAACCCTGTTTGCCCTGGGCCGGCGTATAGCGCTCGAACACCTGGTCGGCGTTCTTCTTCTGCTCCGGTGTCATCGAATCGTAGAGCGACTTGAAGGCCGAGGTCAGGTGCTTCAGGCCGTCGAGCCGGGTCTCGGTGAATTCCTGATAGGTCTTCAGGTCGTCGACTGCCGTGGTTTTCTCGGGCGGGATCTTGCGCTTCTCCGCCACCAGCTTCTCCATGCGGCTGGCGTTGTCGCGCATCGCCTGCGCCACGCCGTCCCACTTCTTCTCCTGCTCCGGCGTGATCTTGAGCGCCGCCTTCAGCGTGGTGATGCGCTGCTCGACGGTCTCAGGCTTCTGGGAGGTGGCGGCCTCGGCGGCCGGCGGCTTGGCGGCCTGCTCCTTTGTCTGCGCCATGACCGGCATGGCGAACAGGGCGGTGCCCGCGACCGTCGCTACCGCGAGCGGTCGGGTCACTTTGAACAACAGTGAGTAGG
>JAEZIF010000519.1 GCA_023416135.1 Pseudomonadota bacterium | reverse complement strand
AAGGTGACGCGGCTGCCGCCGGTCACGAAGTTGAAGCCGATCGACGCCGTATCGGCGATGATCGGCCGCACCTTGTTGTAGTCGACGCCGAGCTCCTCGGCCGCCATCAGGGCGAGCGAGGCGCGGCTGCCGCCGATGTCGGGATTGCCCGAGATCACCGTCACCGAGCCGTCCTCGCCGACGTGGCTGGCGGCGCTCGAATCGGCGCCGATGTTGAACCAGAAGCCGGCGGCGATGCCGCGGCCGTAGCCCGGCTTGACCGGCGACTTGTAGTGCTCGGAGTCCTTCACCGCCTGCAGGGTCTCGACCATGCCGATGGTGTTGAAGGTGACGCCATAGGCCGTCTTGGTGCCGGCCTTGGCGGCGTTCTTCAGGCGGAGGTCGATCGGATCCATGTCGAGCTCTTGCGCCAGGATGTCCATCGTCGACTCGACGGCCCACGCCGAGATCGGCGCGCCGGGCGCGCGATAGGCCGCGACCTTGGGCCGGTTGCTGACGACATCGAAGCCCTCGATGTAGACATTCTCGATGTCGTAGCAGGCGAAGCTGCACATGCAGGCCGGCCCGACCGGCGAGCCCGGGAAGGCGCCCGCCTGCATCTGGACGATGCACTCGGCGGCGACGATGCGGCCGTCCCTCATGGCGCCGATCTTGACCTTGACGTTGCCGCCCGGCGCCGGGCCGGAAGCGCGGAACACGTCCTCGCGCGCCATCGTCATCTTCACCGGCTTGCCCGACTTCTGGCTGAGCCGCATGGCCAGCGGCTCGAGATAGACCACGGTCTTGCCGCCGAAGCCGCCGCCTATCTCGGTCGGCGTCACGCGGATCTGCGAGGTCTCGACGCCCAGCAGGCGGCTGCAGAAGCCGCGCACCTGGAAATGGCCCTGCGTCGTCGACCAGACCTGGATCTGGCCGTCCTCGGCGGCGGACGCCAGGGTCGCATGCGGCTCGATGTAGCCCTGGTGCACGGCCTGCGTGGTGTAGTCCTTCTCGATCACCACCTCGGCCTGCTCGAAGCCCGCCTTGGCATCGCCCTTCTTGAACTCGATGCGCTTGGCGATGTTCGACGGCACGGTGGCCGGCGGATTGGCGCCCTCGGTCAGCAGGTGATCGTGCAGGATCGGCGCACCGGGCTTCATCGCGTCGGCGACGTCGATGACGTGCGGCAGAACCTCGTAGTCGACCTTGATGAGGGCCAGCGCCTGCTTGGCGATCGCCTCCGACACCGCGGCGACGGCGGCGACGGCATGGCCCTCATAGAGCGCCTTCTCGCGCGCCATGATGTTGCGCGTGATGTCGCGCATGTTCACCTGCATCTCGCCGGTCGGCACGATGAGGTTGGGCTGGTCGGGGAAGTCCTGGGCGGTGATGACCGCCTTCACGCCGTTGAGCGCCAGGGCCTTCGACGCGTCGATCGACTTGATCACGGCGTGGGCGTGCGGCGAGCGCAGCACCTTGCCGATCAGCTGGCCGGGCAGGCTGAAGTCGGCACCGAAGCGGGCGCGACCGGTCACCTTGTCGGCGCCGTCGGGACGATCGGGGCGCGTGCCGATCCACTTGTACTTGCCTTCGGTATTGGGGCGATGCTCGCTCATCGGGCGGACTCCCTCATTTCGGCGGCCACTTCGAGGACCGCGGTGACGATCTTGTCGTAGCCCGTGCAGCGGCAGAGGTTGCCCGCCAGCCAGTAGCGGACCTCCTCCTCGGTCGGGTTGGGATACTTCTCGAGCAGGGACTTGGAGGCGATGAGGAAGCCCGGCGTGCAGATGCCGCACTGCAGCGCCGCCATCTCGACGAACTTCTTCTGCAACGGGTGCAGCTGGTCGCCCTCGGCCATGCCTTCGATGGTCTCGATCTTCATGCCCTCGGCTTCGGGGGCGAGCACCAGGCAGGAGCAGACCAGGCGGCCGTTGACGGTGACGCTGCAGGCGCCGCAGTCACCCGAGCCGCAACCTTCCTTGCTGCCGGTGAGCCCGAGATTGTCGCGCAGGACATCGAGCAGGGTCTGGTTGGCGTCGCACAAGAACTCGGTGGGCGCGCCGTTGATGGTGGTGTTGACGTGGATCTTGGCCATGGTGCTTACGAATCCTCTAAACCGTGCGCATTGAGCGGAGCCCGTTAAACCGGGCGGTGTCCGCGATGTTCGATGCCGTTGATGCGATCGCGCGCGATCATGGCCGAGCGCTTGAGCAGCACGCCGGCGATCTTGGTGCGGTACTTGATGGTGCCGCGCTTGTCGTTGATCGGGTTGCAGGCTTCCGAGCAGGCCGCCGCCGCCGCGTCGAGCGCCGCATCGTCGAGCTTGGAGCCGATCAGCGCCTTGGCTGCCTTGTCGACCAGCAGCACGGTGGGCGCCACGGCGCCGAGGCCGACGCGCGCATCGGTGACGGTGTCGCCCTTCATGGTGAGGGAGACGCCGACGCCGACGACGGCGATGTCCATCTCGGTGCGCGGGATCAGGCGCAGGTAAGCGTCCGAGGAATTCTTCGGCCGCTTCGGCAGGGTGAGGCTGACGACGATCTCGCCGGGCTTCAGCGAGGTCTTGCCGGGCCCGGTGCAGAACTCCTCGACCGGCACCTTGCGCTTGCCGGTCGGGCCGGCGACGTTGACGATGCACCCGGCGGCGACCTGGGCCGGCACGCTGTCGGCGGCCGGCGAGGCGTTGCACAGGTTGCCGCCGGGGGAGGCGCGGCCCTGGACCTGCGTGGAGCCGATCAGGTTGCAGGCCTCGATCACGCCCGGCCAGGTCTGGCGCAGTTTCTTGTTCTCGCCCAGCACGGCGGCCGGTGTCGCGGCGCCGATCGTGAAGCTGCCGTTCTTCTCGACGACGCTCACCATCTCGGGGATCTTCTTCACGTCGACGATCACCCCGGGGCTGCGGGCGCCCGACTTCATCTGGACCAGGAGGTCGGTGCCGCCGGCCAGGATGTAGCCCTTGCCCTTGGCTGCCTGCATG
>JAEZIF010000331.1 GCA_023416135.1 Pseudomonadota bacterium | reverse complement strand
TGCTGCTCGACCTGGCGGCGAAAATTCTGCTTGTGCAGGAGCCGGCCTGCCAGCGCCTCGACGGCGCGCTGAAGCTGGCCCAGGGTGAAATCGGGCGGCATCAGTTCGAACACGACCGGCCGGTACTTGATCTTGGCGCGCAGCCGGGCGATGCCGGTGGCGAGGATGCGGCGATGGTCATAGCGCATCGGCTCGCCCGGCACCGGATCGGCGACGGGCTTGCGCGGCCGGCCGGCCTCGGGCACCAGCCCTGCCTCGTAGAGCAGCTCGTAGCGCTGCAGCATCGGCTCCTCGTTCCAGGCGGAGAGGTCGAAGTTGCCCTCCACCCTTTGCCGGCGCTGACGCCTGGTGTCGTCGGTCGCCGCGTCGATCCAGCTCCTGAGCCGCGGCAGGATCACCCGTGCCAGCAGCTTGGGCTGGCCCTCGCGCCAATCCTCCCAGGGGAAGTAGCGATAGAAGCTCTGCCAGCCCGGCTCGCGCTGGCCGGCGGCGGCTCGCTCGCGCGTCAGCCCGAGATAGGAGATCGAGACGATGCGATAGCCCATCGTCGATTCGCGGTAGCGGTCGGCGAAGGTGTAGAGTTGCTCGACGTAGCCCAGCGGATGATGGGTCTGCCGCTCGACCCAGGCACGCACGCCGGCCTGCAGGGTCGGATGATCTCCTTCGAACGGGCCAGACGGCAGCAGCGCGCCGTCCTCCAGGGTCAGGACCTGAGGCTCGTCATCGATCAGCGCCACCAATACTGCATTGAGTTCGACGGCAACGGGGCGAGGTCCGGAAGGGCTCATGTACTGCCATTATGCCCGTTCCGGCTTGGGGATGCTTGCTCAGTCGAGCCCGTTGCCGCCGTAGAGCCACTCCAGCGTATCCAGCCAGTCGGCCTGGCTCTTGGCGTTCATGATGGCATTGCGCAGCGCCGCATGCGGGCCGTCCGGATGATAGACGTGGTCACCCATGGCGCGCGACATGAGCTGCAGGCGCGTGGTGCGCAGAACGCGACGATCGCGATAGGTCAGTAATCCGCTTTCGAGCGTATCGGTCCGGGCGAGCGAATCGGCCAGGCAGACGGCGTCCTCCATGGCCATGCAGGCGCCCTGGGCCATGTATTGCAGCATGGGATGGGCGGCATCGCCCAGCAGCGCCACCCGGCCATCAACCCACTTGCCGGTCGGCTCGCGGTCGCACAGCACCCACATGCGCCAGTCCTTGCCGTGGCTGATGATGCTCTGCGCGCGCCCGCAGACATGGGCGAAGCCACGGCGTACTTCCTCGACCGGGACCGGCTTGCCGGCGACCGGCTCGGGCGCGTCGTTGTGATAGGTGACCACGAGGTTGAACACCTTCCAACCCGACAACGGGTAATGGACGATGTGGCACTTCGGCCCGGCCCATAGCGTGGCCGCGTTCCAGCGCAGATCCTCGGGCATGCTCTCGGTCGCGATCACCGAACGATAGGTGGTGTGGCCCGAGACGCGCGGCATGCCGTCCGCCGCCAGTTGCCGGCGCACATTGGACCACAGGCCGTCGGCACCGATCAGCGCAGCACCGCGCACGCTCCGGCCATCGGCGAGTTTCGCCACCACGCCGCTTCCGTCCTGATCGTAGCCCACGACGTCCGAGCTGGTGCGCAGTTCGATCAGTTCATGATCGCGGCAGCCCTGCAGCAGCACGCCGTGCAGATCGCCGCGATGGACGACGGCATAGGGATTGCCGAAGCGCGCACGGAAGGCCTCGCCGAGGTCGATATGTGTGATCTCGCCGTCGGCCATGGCGTCCATCAGGCGCAGCGTGTCGATATAGACGGCCATGCCGCGCGCCGCTTCGCCGACGCCCAGGCGATCGAAGCAATGAAAGGCGTTGGGTCCGAGCTGGATGCCGGCGCCGATCTCGCCGAGCCGGCTCGCCTTCTCCAGCACCAGCGAGCCGATGCCCTTCTGCGCCAGGGCGAGTGCCGTCGCGAGCCCGCCGATCCCGCCGCCGGCGATGAGAACCCTACGTTGGACCACCGATTACCTTGTCGTCATGAAGCTTGCCGATCTCCCTATCGGAGAGCCCCAGAATACCCGACAGGATCTCGTCCGTATGCTGGCCCAGGGTGGGGGCGACACGCGGCGGCTGGCGCTCGAAAACGCCGAACTGGAAGGGCGTGCCCGCCACCGGATAGCGGCCGATGCCCGGCTGGTCGAGGACGGTGAACATCGGGTTGTCGAGCACGTTGGCCCGGTCGGCCGCGCGCTCGCGGAAGCTCTGATAAGGCGCCCAGAGCGCTCCGGCCTTCTTCAGTGCCGCGCTGACCTCGGCGGCGGTCTGCGCCGCCACCCACGGCTCGATGACGGCGCACAGATCGGCGCGCGCCGTCCAGCGGCCGGCGTCGGTCTTGAGGTCGACACCCTCGGCTGCCTCGATCTGCTTGAACGCCTCGCCAAAGCCACCGGCCTGGGCCAGGGCATCGACATGGCGATCGGAGAAGATGCAGATCATGACGAAGCGGCCGTCCTTGGTTTTGAAGTCGCGGCCGAAGGTGCCGAAGATCTCGTTGCCGAAACGCGGGCGATCGACGTTGTTGACCACGGCTTCGCCGATGTAGCCCAGTGCCGAGGTGGCGGCCAACGCCATGTCCTGAAGCGGCAGCACGATCCGCTGCCCCTGTCCCGTCATGCGGCGATGGCGCTCCGCGGCGACGATGGCGAGCGCGCCGGCATAGGCGGTGGCAAGGTCCCACGGCGGCGCCACGGCGTTCACCGGGCCGTCGTTGCCGACCGGCCCCGTCACCATCGGGAAGCCGGTGATGGCGTTCACCGTGTAGTCGACATGCGCACTGCCGTCGCGCGCACCGACGATGTTGAGGGCGATCAGGTCGGCACGCTTCTTCGACAGCTCCTCGTAGGCGAGCCAGCCGCGTGCCGGCATGTTGGTGGCGAAGATGCCCGCCCCCTCGCCCGGCGCGGTGATCAGCGCCGTGAGAAGCTCGCGGCCGCGCGGGTTGCGCAGGTCGACGGCAATCGAGCGCTTGCCCTTGTTGAGGCCGGCCCAGTAGATCGAGCGGCCGTCTGCGGTGATCGGCCAGCGGTCGCTGTCGAGCCCGCCCTTGATGTCGTCGAAGCGGATCACGTCGGCGCCGAGCTGCGCCAAGGTCATGCCGCCCAAGGGAGCAGCAATGAACGCCGAGCCTTCGACGATCCGAAGGCCGGCCAATATGCCTGTCATTTTGAGTTTCCCGTGTCCTTGTCTGTCTTACTTCTTCAAGCCGACGAGGTTGTTCTTGCGCTTGTCGAGCCACCAGCCGTATTCGGGCGTCCACATTTCGAAGCCGCCGTCGCAGCCCAGCTCCTGTGCTGCGTGCACCGCCCAGAACGGGTCGTAGAGCGCCTGGCGGCCGATCGCGATCAAGTCGGCGTCGCCCGCCTGCAGGATGGCTTCGGCCTGTGGTCCGTCGAGGATCAGGCCGACGGCCATGGTCGAAATGCCGGCCTGGCGCTTCACCGCCGCCGAGAACGGTACCTGGAAGCCCAGCGAACGCTTGACCGGCAGCGCCGTCGAAAGGCCGGTGAGGCCGCCCGAGGAAACGTCGATCACGTCGACGCCCAGCGCCTTCAGCGCCTGGGCGAAGGCGACGGTGTCCTCGACTTCCCAGCCGCCCGCCCCGTCGACCGCCGAGACACGGATGAACATCGGCTTGTGCTCGGGCCAGCTCTCACGCACGGCCTTGGCGGCGGCGAGCGGGAAGCGCATGCGGCCGGCGCGGTCGCCGCCATACTGGTCGTTGCGCTTGTTGCTGATCGGCGACAGGAACTGCGCCAGCAGATAGCCGTGCGCGCCGTGGATCTCGATCACGT
>JAEZIF010000303.1 GCA_023416135.1 Pseudomonadota bacterium | reverse complement strand
AAACCGACGCCTGGTGTTGTCTTCCGGTGCGCGGCGCGGCCAGAACGCCAGCGTGCCATCGTCGTCGCGCATGCCGCCGAGCCCATAGGTCAGCATCATCCACGTGCCGCCCATCGAGGCGATATGGCAGCCGTCCTTCACGTTGCCGCCGACATCGGCAAGATCCATCAGCAGAGCCGCCATCCCGTACCTGACGGCCTTGTCCGTGTCGCCGGTCTGCGCGGCGACGATCGCCTCGATGCACGACGACAGAGATGAATCGCCGGTGGTCAGGGGATCGTAGAACTCGAAGTTGCGCTTCTTCTCTTCCCGGGAGAACGCATCCCCCAGCAAGAACATGGCCAGGATCACGTCCGCCTGCTTGATCACCTGCTTTCGGTAGATATTGAGCGGATGGTAGAACAGCAACAGCGGGTAGTGGTCGCTTGGCGTGTTCTGCAAGTCCCAGGGCTCCCTGTCGAGGAAGCTGTCGTCCTGCGGGATGATCTTCAATGCCTCGTCGTATGGGACATACATGCTCTCCGCGGCGTGGGCCCAGGCGTTCGGCTCGGCGGGTTCGAGGGCAGTCCGCTCCACGAGACCCGCGTACGAGTCCGGCCTGGTCGACCGCAGGGCTTCGATGGTATTGGCTGCATAACGCAAATTCTCGCGGGCCATCAGGTTGGTGTAGGCATTGTTGTTCACCACCGTGTTGTATTCGTCGGGGCCGGTGACGGCGTTGATGCAGAACTTTCCCTGCTTCCTCTTCGAGTAGAAACCGAGATCCAGCCAGAGGCGCGCGGTTTCCACCAGCATCTCCGCGCCATACTCCTCGAGGAACTGCTCGTCACCCGTTGCCTGCACGTACTTGCGCACCGCGTACATGATATCGGCGTTGATGTGATACTGAGCGGTTCCCGCGGCATAGTACGCCGAGGCCTCCTCGCCGCTGATCGTGCGCCAGGGGAACAGCGCCCCACGATGCCCCAATTGCTTTGCCCGTGCCCGCGCCTGCGGCAGCATCTTGTAGCGGAAGGCGAGCAGGTTCCTGGCGATGCGCGGCGAGGTGTAGGCCAGGAACGGCAGCACGTAGATCTCAGTGTCCCAGAAGTAGTGGCCTTCGTAGGCCCGTCCGGTGAGACCCTTTGCCGGCACGCCGGCATCCTCGGCGCGCGCCGTGGCTTGCAGGATGTGGAACAGGTTGAAGCGGACCGCCTGCTGAATCTCCACCGTGGTGCGCTGGATGCGTTCCGGCCTGACATTCTCGACCACGACGTCGCTGCGCCTCCAGAAATCCTCGACGTACTGCTCCTGGGAGGCAAGCAGCCGGTCGAACCCCTGGCTCACCACGCGGTCCATCGTCCAATCGGCACGACCGCAGAGCTCATCCGGCGTCGCCGTCGCCGACGTGAGATAGACCATGAACTTGTCGAGGCGGATGGCTGCCCCCGCGGTGGCCTCGATCGTGAACGCGACCTGGCCGAAATCCTCGGAGTGCACGGTCTTGCTGGCATGCCCGCACGACGTCTCCAGCACATGGTCGGTGGCGCACGTCACGGCGAGCCGACTCCTCTCGGTCGCGTGGCAGAGGACGATGCGACGGCCGTTGGCATGGCTGGCGCGGGGACGCAGCGCCTGGCCGCCTTTCGCCAGCCGCGGGTCGGCGTCGCCGGTCGAGGCGGCCGGCTCGCGCGCATTCATCTCCGAGGAGATGACCAGCGATGCTGCGGCATTGATGACCATCACGCGGTAGGAGATCGCGGCCACGTGCTTGTCGACGAAGGACACCAGGCGCCGCGACACGATCGATACCTGCTTGCCCGACGGGGTTTCCCACAAGATCTCGCGGTCGAGCGTGCCGGATTTCATGTTGAGCCGGCGGTCGTAGCTCAGCAGCTTCGCCTGGGGCAGCCAGAACGGCTCGTCGTCGACGAAGAGCTTGATGATCTTGCTGTCGGTCACATTGAAGATGGTCTGACCTGTCCTGGCGAACCCGTAGGCGTCTTCGCCGTAGACGATCGGCCAGGTCTCGTAGAAGCCGTTGATGAGTGTGCTGTTCTCGGCGGAGGGACCGCCTTCCTCCGGACAGCCGCGCATGCCCAGGTATCCATTGCCAAGCGCCAGCATCGTCTCGAGCTGGGCCAGGAATTCGGGATGGAACCCCTTCTCGACGAAGTTCCACTCGTCCGCCGGGTAGCCGTGCGGCGGAGGTTTCAGGCGTTTGTGATGAAGCATCGGGCCGGTCCTCCCCGCATCGTGGATCAGATTTCGCGCATCATCGGTCGACGAGCTCGCCCAGGTCGTTGACCACCAGGTGAGCGCCACGGCGCCGAAGTTCCTCGGCGTTGTCCCGCCGCGCGACGCCGATGACGAGGCCGAACCTTCCCGCAAGTCCCGCCTCTATTCCCGAAAGAGCATCCTCGACGACGACCGCCCGCGAAGGCTCGACGCCCAGCAGCCTCGCCGCCATCAGGAAGGTATCCGGCGAAGGCTTGCCGGCGAGGTGCTGGGACTCGACCGTGGCGCCATCGACACGCACTTCGAACAGCCCGTCCACCTTGGCCGCCTTCAGGACGGCCTCGCAGTTCTCGCTCGAGGAAACGATGGCGACCTTGTAGCCGAGACCGCGAAGCGAGTGGATGAACCGGACGCTGCCCTCGTAGGCATCGACACCCTTGTCCTCGATCGCCCTGGCGACCAGCCGGTTCTTCCGGTTGCCGAGTCCTCCTATGCTCTCGGCATCCGGCGGATCGTGCGGGCTTCCCTCGGGCAGGTGGATGCCGCGCGATCTGAGGAAGTCGCGGACACCGTCGAAGCGGGGCTTGCCATCGACATGGAGCCGGTAGTCGCTGACCGGATCGAAGGGCCGATAGGTCTTGCCGGTTCGCCTGCCGCGCTCCTGGAGATACGCGTCGAACATCTGCTTCCAGCACGCGGCATGGATGCTCGCCGTGTCCGTTACCACCCCGTCCAGGTCGAACAGGACGGCGTCGTATCGGTCGCGTGTGATCGGACTTCTGCGGCTGGGTTGTTGCATCGATCGCTCCCCGGCGCTGAGGCAATCTAATCGACCAGAGGCCCGTTCCAGATCTCGACTGCAGGCACCTCGCGGTAGCGGCCGAGAACGCAAAGCGTACCCGTATCGAGCAGGAAATGCTGGCCGGCCCCCACGGGGAGCCCGATCCAGCGGGCGGCCAGGACGCGCAATACATGCCCATGCGCGAACAACGCGACGTTCCCGTCGGCCGCGCGCGCACGACCGATCACCCGGTCGACGCGGCTGGCAACCTGCTCCGGCGCCTCGCCGCCCGGGCAGCCGTCGCGGAAGATCTGCCAGCCCGGGGAACTCTTGTGGATCTGCCCGAGTGTCAGGCCTTCGTATTGCCCGTAGTTCCATTCGACCAGGTCGGGCTCGACGATCGCCTTCTCGCCGAGCCCCGCAAGCTTGGAGGTGTCCCGGGCTCGCTGCATCGGGCTGCAGAGAACGAGCGCGAACACCGTCTTTGCCAGCACCGGTCGCATCCGCTCCGCCAGTCGACGGCCGTTGTCGGTCAACGGAAGGTCGGTCGTACCTGTATGCTGGCCGCTCAGGCTTCAGACCGTCTCCCCATGTCTGATTGCGAACACCTTCACGTCCGCCTCTCAGATATTGTCGGCCTCTGTCGAGCCGCGCCCCGGAAGTCGTGATCTTACCCCACGTCCGCCCGCTAATCTCGGGCATGTCGCGCCATGGCGCGCAATATTCGAAAAGCCTGATCGGCTCGAAGGCCGGGCACGAGAATTCGGGCCGACGTCGGACCTGAGAATCTTTTTGAGCGGGAATAGCGCGGGCGATAAGCAGCAACGGCCAGGGTTTAACTGGCTGAACGGCGCACGGGATCGTGGTTGTGCGAGTCTCTTGGAAATGCCCGCAAGCCATTGATGTCGCTGCGCCTTCCGGCCCTGGCGCCGGCCGGACACTGTCGCCTGAACAGCGACAGAAACGACAATCCGCGTTCTTCGGTGCGACGAGCTGATTTTGCGGCATTCCCGGTATTTCCGGCGGAGGTCGTAGTGGTGCGTCGGACGCCGACCCACTTTCGATGGTACCGCCGGCGAATTCGGACAGTTACGCAGGTTTCGCTACCGGATTCGGACGCCGAAGGCTGGCGGCCTTCGCCGCTCGTGCTTTCGTCCGGCCGCGCCACCGCGCAGGCCAGTCCGGTGTGGCACTGGCGTCATGGTATCGGATGAACGATGCATAGAGCAGAGCTCGCCGCGCGGCGAGCGCGAGACATGGAGCGACAGCGCGGAAGCAACGCGACGCGCCGATTGTATAACTATAGTACACAATCGTCAAGAACCGTGGTCAGCATCGCCAATTTCGTTTTCGCGACTTTTTGGGCTCCGCAGAGGGCCGCGCCTGGCGGGCCGAACCGGCGATCACGCCATTCGTTGCGTCGCCGGGACCTAATGCCAGCAAAGCCGGGTGACAAGGTCCAGTGCAGCAGGTGCCGTTCCAGCCGGCCGGTGATGGCGAAGCTCAACATCACCAGGATCAGCGCGTTGCCAGCGACCTTCAGCTGCCCAGCACCCAGACCGCGACCGACGGCAGGTAGACGTGCCGCACCCGCGCCAGGCGCCCGCCGCCCAGCGTGACGACGCGTTCGACCAGCTTGCGGTCGACTTGGCGAAATTCGGCGAACACCGTGAAGAAGATCGGGATCGCCACCATTATTGAAGGACAGCACGATCTCGGAGGCGATGCGGATGCCCAGCCAGATCAAGAACAGCGGCGCCGGGTCACGCCCGGGATGGCGTTGAGCACGCTCGTCACCGGCTCCGGCAACTCGCAACGAGAGAGATCAGCGCGGCGGCAACGCCCAGCAGGATGCTGACCACGATGAAGAGCGCCAGTGCGGCCAGATGTGTCCGTCGGCAACCAGCTCGGCGAGCGCGACCCAGACCCGGCTCGGGCTCGGGCTCGGGGCGAACAGCGGGGAGCAGGCCCGGACGGCCCGCCGCCCCGGCGCGGCCGGGCGCGGATCGAGCATCTTCACACCGCCTCGGCGCGATGATCGAGCGCGCGCGACAGGTCCGCCCACAGCCGTTCGTAGGGCGGCGCGAAAGCCGGATGGGATCGGCAGGTGATAGCGCTGGGTGATGCGGGCGCGCGGTCCCTGCGACA
>JAEZIF010000288.1 GCA_023416135.1 Pseudomonadota bacterium | reverse complement strand
GTGGTCGGTCGAGCGCGTGCGCGAAAGCCTGCCGAACGGCGAGTTCAGGACATGGCAGCCGTTCCACCGGCTGACGCGGCGGCACGCCGACGACTCGGCCGACGGAGAGATCGGCGGCTATTACGGCACCGCCCGTCGCGACACGACCGGCGATTTTCGCGGCACCGAGGTCTATCTGCTGCCGCACGATGCCGGCTTCGATCCCGAGCGCGAGAGCGGCGGGGTCCTGTCGGTCGACGCGCTATGCTGCAACCGCGACCTGCCGGCAGCCCTGCCGTTCGGCGGCGGGCGCCCGACGCTCAGGCTGGTCGAAGGGGCCGCCGCCGTCGCCGGCCTCAGCTGCCTGACCGCACCGACGCCGACGCTGCGCATGCCGGTCCGCGAGCGCGGCTTCTGGCGGCTGATCTCCCATCTGTCTCTCGGCCACCTCAGCGTCGTCGGCGGCGAGACTGCCGCCGACGCCCTGCGCGAAGTGCTGCGTCTCTACGATTGTCGCGAATCGACCGAATCGCGCATGGCGATCCGCGCGCTCCTCAACGTGACGTCCCGGCCCGGAACTGCCCGTATTCCGGGGCTGCGCGGTCCCGGCGCCCGCACCGGCGGATTCTGCCGGGGGGTCGACGTCACCCTGACGTTCGACGACCAGGCATGGACGACGGGCGGCTTGTACGTGCTGGCGTCGGTGCTCGATCGCTTCCTGGCGCTGCATGCGACCGTGAACTCGTTCGTGCGTACCGAGGCAGTCCTGCGCGGACGGCCCGGCGTTGCCGCCAAATGGCCCGCGCGCGCAGGCAGCCAGGTCCTGCTGTGACGAAGTCCCGTTCCTCCCGGCGCGGCGAGACGCCGATGGCCCGGCTCAAAGGGGAGCCGCAGCGTTTCAGCTTCGATGCGGCGGTGAGGATCCTGACCTTCCTCCGGCGTCGAGCCGATCCGGCCGGTTCCGCGCGCTTCACCAGCACGACCGGATCGTCCTATCTGCCCGCGGAAGTCACCCAGGTTCAGGTCGATCCTGCAATCGCCGAGCCACTCGTGACGGTGGGGCTGATCGGGCTCACGGGGCCGGCCGGTGTCCTGCCGAGATACTACTCGGACGCCGTCGTTGCCGATCAGCGATCGCGCGCCTTCTCGCTCACGCGCTTCCTCGACCTGATCTCGCATCGCATGGTCGCGGCATTCGCCGCCGCCGGCGCGAAGTACCGTCCCCATCGCGCTGCCGACGTGGGCGCCCTGTCGGCCGACACGGAACGCAGCGATCCGGTCGCCGAGGTGCTGCTGTCCCTGACCGGCTACGCCACGCCGCATCTTGCCGAGCGCCTGCTCGCTGGGCCGGCGGCCCTGCGCCACTACGCCGGATTCTTTTCGGCCCATCCCCGCTCGTCGGATCGCCTCGAAGCCTTGGCCTCCGACTGGCTGGGCCGCCCGGTCAAGGTCGAGCAGTTCGCGGGAGCATGGCTCGCCCTGCCCGTCGATCAGCGCACGCGCCTCGGCGTCGGCCTGTCGCCCGGCGGATTCTGCCAGTTGAGCGTCGATGCGGCGGCCGGGGTGCGCGCCTGGGACCAGCAGGCTCGGATCATCCTGCGCATCGGGCCGCTCGACCTCGCCTATTTCGAGAGTCTCCTGCCCGACCAGCCTCTGCTGCGCGAGCTGATCTCCCTGGTGCGGGCCTATGTCGGTTTCGAAGTCGGCTTTGCCGTGAATCCCGTGCTCGCCCGCGACGCCGTTCCGCCGCTGGCTCTGGCACCGCCGCGCGAGGGCGGCCCGCGGCCGCTGCTCGGCTGGAATACCTGGCTGCCGACATCCCGCGCCATGCCCAGGCGAAGCGATGCCGGTGATGCGTTGTTCGAAAGTGAGATCGTTGAGGGACGTGCATGAATCAACCGTGGAACAGCGGCTACGTCGCCGACATTGCCTACATCGAAGGCTTCTATGTCCAACAGTCGCCGGCGCGCATGGCGCTCGCCTGCCTGTTCGGCAACGTCGCCGCCGACCTGCCGGAACCCGACGACCCCGCCACTTACCTGGAGCTGGGCTGCGGCTGCGGCATCGGCGCGCTGGTCACGGCGGCGTCCAATCCGGGATGGCAGGTCACGGCGATCGACTACAACCCTGCCCATATCGCCATCGGCGCCGGTCTCGCCCGCGCCGCGCGCCTGGACAATATTCGCTTCATAGAAGGCGACCTCGCCAGTCTCGCGACGAGCGCCCAGGCCGACACCATTCCGCAGGCCGACTTCGTCACCATGCATGGCCTTTGGTCATGGGTCAGCAACGAGGTTCGCGCCGGCATCGTCCGGCTGCTGGCGACCAAGACACGGCCCGGCGGCATGGTCCATCTGAGCTACAACGCCCTGCCCGCCTGGCAGGGCGCGCTCGGTATGCAGCGGTTGATCTACGAGACCGGCATCCGGACCGGTGGCCGCAGCGACATGCAGGCCCAGGCTGGCCTCGCGCTGGCGCGCGATCTGAAGGCGGTCGAGAGCAAGTATCTGACCGAAAGCAGTCTCACGCGTGATCTCCTCGACACCACCGTCGCCATGTCGACGGAGTACCTTTCACACGAATACATGAGCGCGCACTGGGCCCCGGCGTTCCATGCCGACGTCGTCGCGGCGCTGGCCGAGGCGAAGCTCGACTGGGTGTCTTCGGTCAATCCGATGGAGAACTTCCCCGAGTTGATGCTGACGGCCGAGCAGCGCGACGTGATGAACCGCTACAAGGATCCGCTGCTGCGCGAGCTGATAAAGGACATGTGCCTGCCGCGGCA
The DNA here is from genome assembly GCA_023416135.1 of Pseudomonadota bacterium. Taxonomy (GTDB): domain Bacteria; phylum Pseudomonadota; class Alphaproteobacteria; order Reyranellales; family Reyranellaceae; genus Reyranella. Next base: position 3,116 of record JAEZIF010000288.1, on the reverse strand, counting down.
ACTCCGACACGACGTCTTCGTGCGCGGCGCAAGGCGCATCCACAACGAGGCGCGCGACGCGGCGCTGTCCGGGCTGACGGTCGTGCCGATCGTCAGCCCGGGCGAACTGCAGACCAAGATACGCGTGCCGGCCGGCATGGCTGAAGTCGGCGACAAGCTGAAGGACATGATGGTCGCGGCGATGCGCGGGCCGGCAACGGTCGGCGATCTGATGGCGCAGGGCGGCGAGCGCAGCAACCCTGCGGAGCTGCTCAGCATCCTCGTCGGCTCCCATCAGTGCCAGGTCGCGACGCGAACCAACGGCGATCAGCCCGACTCGGCCAACCGACTCAACCGTGTCTTCGGCTCGCGCGTTCATTCGATCGTCGACGCCAAGACCTCCGGCGGCCTGGCTTCGTGGCGGCTCGGCACGGGCCTCACGGCGCCGCCGCTTCTGCAGTTCATCACCGCCCGCCTTCTCGGCGGCGAGCGGGAGGACAATGCCGATGCCTGGATCAAGACCCTGAGCGCGGACGTCATACCGGAAAAGCACGATACGGTGCGCGACGTCGTCCATACCGCCATCGAGCAACGCCTGCCGATCCTGCGCCAGCTCAGGATCGTCCCCGACTAGGGCTCACCTCTACTTGAAGTGGAATAATCCCAACCGCCCACTCCCTCCTGCCAAACCGCTCCCCAAGGTCGTGTTTCCTTCCGGCCCTGGGTCGGCTAGCGTTTGGTGCCTGAAAGCACCGATCGCGACCTGGCTGCTGGGACACCACAACGAAAGTTGCGCTGCACATGGCCGAAGATGACAAGAAATCGCTGCTGTCGATCACGAGCACTGCCGAGTCGCCACTGACAGCGGTCCGGATGACCGCCCAGGAAACAATCAGCGAATTGTTTAGATTCGACGTCGAGGCGATCGCAGCCGGCACCATCAACGCGACCAACATGTTGAACAAGCCGGCTTGCGTGGCGGTCAATCACGGCGGCAAGACGACACGATATTTCCACGGCATCATCTCGGAATTCGGCGTGCTCGAGCAGAGCGGCGCCGTCGACAAGCTCTACAAGATGGTTCTCGTTCCCCAGTTGGTGCACGCCGGCATTCGCAGCGACTGCCGGATGTTCTTCAACAAGACCGCCGAGGACATTCTCAAGGTCATCTTCCAGGAAGCCGGCGTGACCAAGACCGCGTTCCGCCTGTACTCGGCACCGACCCAGCGCAAGGCCACGGCGCAGTTCAATGAAACGGCACTGCACTTCGCGACGCGGTTGATGGAGGAAGAAGGCTGGTACTACTTCTTCGAGCACACCTCCGACAGCCACACGCTGGTCGTGACCAACGAAAACAACGGGTTCTACACCATCCCCAACGCCACGCTTCGTCTCGGCGTCGGCACGACGGCGGAGATGATGGTCGAGTACCGCAAGCCCGAGCAGTTTGCGCCGGGCAAGGTGACGGTGAAGGACTACGACTTCGACGCGCCCGACAAGAATCTGAAGATGGAGCAGAGCACCATCCTCAAGCACGGCGGCACTTCGAATCGCCCGGTGTTCCACTGGCCTGCCCTGACCCGCGATACGGGCGTGGCGAAGAACCGCGCGAGATGGCGGATGGAAGCGGCCGAGGCGGCGGTTTCCCTGATCGGCGGCGGCTGCGACCATGCGGGCCTGATCGCGGGCGGAAAGTTCAAGTTCAAGACCGATGCCGGCGAGCAGGTCTACGTCATCCAGCAGATCACGCATCGCGCCGAGGACATGTCGGAGCGGGCCGGCGTCGCATCGGGGACGGACTATTCGAACAGCTTCACGGCCTTCCCCAATTCGGTGCCGTGGCGCCAGCCCATGAACACGGCGCGGCCGCGCATGGAGGGCCTGCACACCGCCAAGGTTCTGGCGCCGTCCGGCGAGGAGATCCACACCGACGACCAGGGGCGCATCAAGATCCGCTTCTTCTGGGACTGGCGCGAGGACGCCACCGCCGACAACAGCGAATGGGTGCGCGTCGTGCAGCCGTGGGCCGGCGACCAGTGGGGCGGCCAGTTCATCCCACGTGTCGACACCGAGGTCGCCGTCGCCTTCATGGATGCCGATCCCGACCGTCCGGTCGTCATCGGCGGGCTGTACAACGGCAACGACAAGCCGATCTTTCCGGTCGCCGAGAAGACGAAGCTCGGCTTCCGCTCGCGCTCGACGACCAAGGGTGGCACTTCCGACTTCAACGAGATCAGCCTCGACGACAAGAAGGGCAGCGAGCAGCTCTTCCTGCATGCCCAGAAGGACATGAAGACCGAGGTCGAGAACGACCAGACGCTGACCGTCGAGAACAATCGCACCGTCACCATCAACAAGGGCAACGAGAAGGTCACCCTCAAGCAAGGCGACCAGACCACGGAGCTCAAGCTCGGCAACATCTCGGTGAAATGCGACCTCGGCGCCATCAGCATGGAGGCGATGCAGTCGATCACGCTGAAGGTCGGTCAGAGCTCTGTGAAGATCGACCAGACGGGAGTCACGATCAGTGGCATGATGATAAAGGTCGACGGAACGGTCATGACGGAGGTGAAGGGCCTGATGACCCAGGTGAAGGGCAGCGCCATGCTGCAGCTCGGCGGCGGCATCATCATGATCGGCTGAGGACCCTGCCATGGCTTCCCCTACGACCAAGTCCATGAACAAGCTCGGCGACGATCTCGCCCGCATGCTGCCGCACCTGCAGCTCGACGACCAAGGCCGGTCCGCCCTGGCCGGCTGCAAGAGCACCGCCGAGGCGCTGGAGCGGCTCGAGAAGGCCGGTCTTCTGGTCGAGGCCACGCGGCTCATAGCCCATGCGCTCCCGCCACGCGAGGCGGTGTGGTGGGCGTGCGCGTGCTCGCGTCACACTGCCGCCAGCGGGACCGACCCGTCGATCGAGGCGAAGGTGCGTGAGGCAGCCGAAGAGTGGGTCCGCAAGCAGTCCGACGAGCATCGCCGCACCGCCATGAAGGAGGCGGAGGCAGCGGGCTTCGCCAGCGCTGAAGCCTGGGCCGCCGTCGGCGCCTTCTGGAGCGGCGATTCCATGGCGCCGCCGGAGGCGCCGAAAGTGCCGCCACAGCCCCATTTCACCGGCCTCGCCGTGGCCGGCTCGGTCG
>JAEZIF010000292.1 GCA_023416135.1 Pseudomonadota bacterium | reverse complement strand
AGCCGAGCTGCATCAACGACTTCAGCAGCACCGAAGTCGACGATTGCGGATAGCCCAGCCGCGCCGCGATCTCGCCGGCGCGCGCGGGCCGCTCGATGTCGTTGAACAGCTCGAAGACCTGCAGCACGCGCGCCGCCGACTTGACGACCGCGGCGTCGTTCGCGGGCGTGCCGATGGGGGCGACCGACCGCCCTTGCTTCTCCGGCATCTGGCGAGCCATCACGTACATGATATTGCAACTTCACAGGCGCGCAAGAATTGCGACCCTGCGCGATCTCGCCTATCCGTGACTCAAGAAGAGGGAAACCGGAGGAGCGATGCTGAGAAGGGTTGCCGTTTGGGGGCTGGTGGGGTTGACGGCGCTGGCTTTGGGCGCAGGGCCGCGTGTGGCGGCGGCGGACGAATGGCCGTCGAAGCCGATCCGTGTCGTCGTGCCGTTCCCGGCCGGAGGCAGCACCGACGTGACACAGCGCTACTTCGCGGAGCGGCTGTCCAAGGTGCTCAATCAGTCGGTCATCGTCGAGAACGCCCCCGGCGCGGGCGGCGCGATCGGCGGCGCGCGCGTGGCGCGAGCGGCGCCGGACGGTTACACGATCCTCGGCACGTTGATCGCCAGCATTGCGCTGCTGCCGCACCAGCAGAAGCTGACTTACGACCCGATCGGCGACTTCACCGGCGTCGTTCGCTTCTCCGAGACTGTCGGCTATCTCGGCATCCACAAGGATACCGGGATCACCTCCCTCGAGGAGCTGATCGAGAAGGCGAAGGCCGCGCCCAACAAGTACCGCTACGCGTCGGCCGGCGTCGGCTCGATCCTCGAGCTGCGCGTCGAGGAGCTGAACCATGCCGCCGGCATCTTGCTGGAGCATATCCCCTACCAGGGCGGTGCGTCGTATCTGAGCGATTTCATCGCCGGCCGCATCGATGTCGTTGCCGATGGGGCGATCGTGAAGTCGCAGGCCGACAAGGGGGTGGCGAACGTGCTGGCGACCTTCGGCGACAAGCGGGCGGCGGACTTTCCCAATGTGCCGACCGTCACCGAGATCGTCCCCGGCTACCGTGCGCCGCCGTCGTGGCAAGTCTATCTCGTGCCGAAGGGGACGCCCGCGCCCATCGTCAAGCGCCTGGCCGATGCCATCCGCCAGATAGCGCTGGATCCGGAAACGGCGAAATACCTGCTCAACCTCTCCCAGGCGCCGCTGGTCGACGATGCGAACGACGACATCAATGCCAGGCTGAGAGACTCTTATGAGATCTTCGGGAAGGCGACGGCCCGTCTCGGCCTGAAGAAGTGAGCGTGCGCGCCGCCTGAAGGACGGATGATGCTCGAACCACGCATGCCGCCGCGCGAGAAGGTGATCACGCGCGAGCTGATCGACGGCCACGCCCGTGACCGTCCTGACAAGGTGTTCGTGCGCTTCGAGGATGGCACGACCTGGACCTATGCCGAGCTCCGCGAGCGCGTGGTGGCGACGGCGATCGGCCTGCAGGCGCTGGGCGTGAAGCAGGGCGATTTCGTGCTGTCGTGGCTGCCCAATGGAGCACGGACGCTGACCGTGTGGTTCGCGCTGAACTACATCGGCGCGGTCTGGATGCCGCTCAATACCGCCTACCGCGGCGCGCTGCTGCGGCATGTGGTTGCCCTGTCGGGCGCCCGCCTGATGATCGCGGACGGCCGCCTGTTGCCGCGTCTGGCCGAGCTCGGCCCGACCGATCTGCGCCGGGTCGTAAGCGTTGGAACCGAGATGCCCGCCGTTCCCGGCACCGATGTGCTGCCGGAAAGCGTTCTCGATCCGGTCGGCGGCGTGCTGGCCGATCTCGAGCGCCCGTTGCAGCCCTGGGATACCGAGGCGGCGATCTGCACCTCCGGCACGACGGGACCGTCCAAGGCGGTGCTGTCGTCCTACCTGCAGCTCTGGTTCGTGGCGCAGGCCTATCCGGTGAACGCCGAAGACCGCATCCTGGTCAACATCCCGTTGTTCCATACCAGCGGCGCCGGCGCCGTCTATCGCATGCTGATGCATGGCGGCTCGATCGCCATCGTCGAGTCGTTCAGCACCGCCACGTTCTGGGAGGCGGTCCGTGCGACCGGGGCGACCTTCCTGACCTTGATCGGCGCCATGACGCCCTTCCTCATGAAGCAGCCGACGACGCCGCGCGATCGCGACCACACGCTGCGCAAGGTCGTCATGGCGCCGCTGGTCGATGAAGCCGCTGCCTTTTCTGCGCGCTTCGGAGTCACCGTCTACACCGCCTTCAACATGACCGAGGCGTGCTGCCCGATCTTCTCCGACGCCAATCCGTCGAAACGCGGCACCTGCGGGCGGGCAAGGCGGGGCGTCGAGCTGCGCATCGTCGACGAGCACGACTGCGAGGTGCCGTCGGGTCAGGTCGGCGAGCTGGTGATGCGCACGGACATGCCGTGGGCGATGTGCAGCGGCTATCACCGGGATCCGGAGGCGACGGCGCGCGCCTGGCGCAACGGCTGGTTCCACAGCGGCGATGCCTTCCGTTGCGACGGCGACGGCAACTACTACTTCGTCGACCGCCTGAAGGATGCGATCCGCCGCCGCGGCGAGAACATCTCGTCGTTCGAGGTCGAGGCCGAGATCTGCGCCCATCCCGACGTGCGCGAGGCCGCCGTGGTCGCGGCGGCGAGCGGCTTCAACGAGGATGAGGTGCTGGCGGTCGTGGCGCCGGTGGCGGGACGCTCGCTCGAGCCGGCGGCGCTGATCGGCTTCCTGGCCGGCCGGCTGCCGCACTTCATGATACCGCGCTATCTGCGCATCGTGAGCGAGCTGCCGAAGACTCCGACCCACAAGGTGCAGAAGCAGCTCCTGCGCAGCGAAGGGGTGACGGGGGACACGTGGGACCGCGAGAAGTCCGGAATCGTCTTCAAGCGACAGGCCCTGAGATAGAATGGAGAGAAGCACTGTGACCTATCAGACGATCAAGACGAGCATCGATGGTCGCGGCGTCGCGACGGTGATGCTGGCGCGACCGCAGGTCCACAATGCGATGAACGGCGTGATGTGGCGCGAGCTGCTGACCGCGGCGCGGGCGCTGGATGTCGATGCCGGAGTCCGCGCGGTCGTGCTGACGGGGGAGGGCCAGACCTTCTGCGCCGGCGGTGATCTCGGCTACCAGCAGGCGCAGGAGCGCGCGAGCGAGGACGAGCGTCTGGCCGAGGCACGCTGCTTCTACGATCTGCTGCAGGCGCTGGATTCGTTGTCCAAGCCGCTGATCGGCCGCATCAACGGCGCGGCCTATGCCGGTGGTTTCTCGCTGATTTCCGTCACCGACATCGC
>JAEZIF010000225.1 GCA_023416135.1 Pseudomonadota bacterium | reverse complement strand
GCCAGGCGGCTCGGTCACGGGGCATTGCCGCCACGAAGAAGGCCGGCAATCCCCGACAACGCGTCGGCCAGCCTTCGCGCCACGTCTGGCGGCGGCAACGGTATCTTGAGGGTATGCGCTCCGGTTGCCGAATCGCGCTCGATCCAGGGATGCGGCCGTTCCGCACCGTGCCCAGGCGCAGCGAGCGCTGAAACGAGTTGCGAGCCGACCTGCAGCAGCGCCGCCCAGGCATCGGCGCTAGCGTCGCGCGCGGCACCCTTGTCTTCGTCAGGCGCCGGCTCGACCATCGCCGTGTGCTCGACCGCTCGCGGCCGGGAGGCAGACGCGCTCGCAGCCTCCTCCTCCGGCGCCAGCGCCTCGCCTTCGACGATGCCGCCGGTGACGCCCTGCACTTCCTTCATGAAGCGCGTCAGGCGTGAGCCACCGAGCGAGACGTCGCCCAGTCCGCCGTCGAGGATGCCCGCCGACAGGGAACGCTTGAAGCTGAGCACCGACAGCATGCTCTCCTCGATTGTGCCCTTGGCGACGAAATTGACGATCTGCACCGGTCGGGCCTGGCCCATGCGGTGAATGCGCGCGATGCGCTGCTCGAGAACGGCCGGGTTCCACGGCAGATCCATGTTCACCAGGGTCGACGCATGTTGCAGGTTGAGCCCCGTCGCGCCCGCGTCGGTCGACAGGAACACACGGCAATCGGGATCGTCGCGAAAGCGCTGTACCAGCGGCGGACGCTTTTCCGACGGCACGTCGCCGTGGAAGCTGACATAGCCGATGCCGCGCTGCTCGAGCCGCCGAATGACGACGTCGTGAGTGCGCTTCCACTGGCTGAACACGACTGCCTTGGAGGCGGGCTGCACGAACAGCCCATCGAGCAGCGCGGCGAGCTCGTCGGCCTTGACGCCGTGATCGGTCTCCTGATCAAGCAGGTACGTGCTGTTGCACGACATTCGCATGTTCTGCAGGGCGCAGGTCAGCCGACGACGATCGACATCGGACAGGAACTTTGTCCGGCGCCAGCGCTGCACGATCTTGGCGACGACATCGGCGTTCTGCTGGTGAAGATCCATCTGTGCCTCGGTCATCGGCACCAGCAGGGTCTGGTCGGTCCGGCGGGGAAGCTGCGTCAGCACCTCCGACTTGCGGCGACGGATCATGATCGGCGCCAGGGTCTGGCCGATCTTTTCGAGGCCCTTGTAGCCGATGACCCTTCCGCCTTCGTCCATCACTTGATGCTCGCGCAGCAGCTTCCACGTCGGCCCCAGGCGATGCTGGTCGACGAACTGCACGATGGAGATCAGCTCCTCCAGCTTGTTCTCGAGGGGTGTGCCGGTGAGCACCAGCGCATAGGGACTGTCGATGCGCTTCAGGGCTCGCGCCGCGACGGTGCTCCAGTTCTTGATGCGCTGCGCCTCGTCGACGATTACCAGTTCCGGCGCCCAGTCGGCGATGAGGTCGAGGTCGGGCTGCAGCTTCTCGTAGTTGGTGATCTTGCAGAAGTCGTCCTCGGAGAAGTCGTTGCGGCGTTGTGTCCGGCCACCCGACATCACCCGCGCCGCGCGACCGGAAAAGCGGGCGATCTCGCCCTGCCACTGGTATTTGAGCGACGCCGGACAGACCACGAGGATGCGCGACACGCCGAAATGCCGTGCCAGGATCTCCATCGCGGCGATCGCCTGGATGGTCTTGCCGAGGCCCATGTCGTCGGCGATCAGGGCGCGGCCGGCACGCACCGCGAACAGCGCACCTTCGGCCTGATAGGGCAAGAGCGGCGCCTTCAGCGATTTGACGAGCGCCGGCTCCGCGGCGCCGCGTGCGAACAGCCGGTCCAGCGTCTGGCCTCGCTTGATCGCGTCGCGCCGGGCGGCGACGAAATCCAGGGCATCGTCATAGGCGCGTAGCTCGTGGCCGGCTTCGAAAGCCATCGCGATGAAGCGGTCCAATTCGCCGAAGCGCGGTTCCACCAGCCGGCCGCCATGGCTCTCGTCGAACAGTCGCCTGGCGATGTTGCGTATCTTCGGCGGACAGTCGGTGCCGGCGCGGAAGTGAACAGCGCGCTGTCCGTCGTAGCGCAGATAGATCGAGGAGTAGGAAGGCCGCCAACCGCGTGCGAAGGCGGCCTTCGCTCCGCGCTTCTTCTGCAAGGCGGCGAGCGTGAACTCGATGTGCTTGCAGGTGCCGAGCTCGTTGGTGGCGTAGTCCGGGCATGCGCAGAAATTATCGCCGGGCGACAGCCCTCGTATTGCAACGCGATAGCGCGACTTCGATTGCGGATTGCCGACGCGGAAGTCGGAGAAGAAGGGATCGGAGCCGCTGTTCTCCAGGACGAACGACTGCTCCCGCCCGAACTGCCGCCGGAGCGCGCGCTGCCAGTCGACCACAGGCACGTCGGCCGGGGCGTGGCTGCGCGAAAGCTTCGCCTCCCTGGCAGGCCTCCTGGCGTTGGTTCGGGAGCTGGGACTTGATGACGGCACATGCACCTCACTGTCGCCGGTCGCCACGTTAAGTCGGCGCGCCACGGTATTCGTTCCGATCGGTGCAAGTCGCCACACGACCTGCGCGTCGGAGCTCAGTGGCTCAAGCTGCCTAATATCAGGGAGGCAACGAGTTTGTCTGCCGCGCGCTTCGTGGATATCTCGCAGCTTGAGCGCCGCCATTGAGCCAAGTGTGCTCCGATCTGCACGGACGGTTGGCGTGGGAGAGCACGAGCGCGGTATTGTGAGTGTCGGCACAGACGCAGGTCCGTCGCGCCTTGTACGATGTCACCACGTTGTTTCGGGCGAGCGTGGCCTTGCGCGCTACTGATCCAGCCTCGAGGGCGTGGTCGTGTCGAATCGGTGAGCCATGGGGACCGGCAAACGAATAGTGCGACGCCTGGCGGCGATCATGAGCATCGACGTCGTAGGCTACGCCCGCCTGATGGGCAGCGACGAAAGCGGGACGCATTTCCGCCTGAAGGAACATCGGACGGAACGCATCGAGCCCGCCGTCCGGCGGCATGGCGGCCGGCTGATCAAGCTCACGGGCGACGGGGCCATGATCGAGTTCGGCAGCGCGGTCGAGGCGCTAAGCGCCGCCATCGAGATCCAGCAGGCGATGGCCTACGCCAATCGCGGCCAGCCGCCGGAGAGCGCCATCGTGCTGCGCATCGGCCTCGACCTCGGCGACCTGATGGTCGACGACAACGAGCTGTATGGCGACGGGGTGAATATCGCGGTGCGACTGGAAGGAGCCGCGCCGGCGGGCGGCATCCTGGTTTCGGGCAGCCTGCACGACGCCGTGGTCGGCCGGCTGGAGGCGGGTTTCGAGGATGTCGGCAGCCTCGACCTGAAGAACATCCGCCGCCCCATCCACGCCTGGCGCGTGACGTGGTCCGCGGCCGACTGGTCGGACAAGGCCTGCCCGGCCACCGGCGCGTCGGACGCCGGGCAAGCGGCGGCATCCCTGGCCGGGCTCGCGGCGCCGCCGGCCTTGCCGGACAAGCCGTCGATCGCCGTGCTGCCTTTCACCAACATGTCGGACGATCCCGAGCAGGAGTATTTCACCGACGGCATCAGCGAGGACATCATCACCGAGCTGTCGCGGTTCCACGAGCTGTTCGTGATCGCCCGCAACAGCACCTTCACCTACAAGGGACGCGCGGTGGACGTGCGGGTCGTCGCCGGCGAGCTCGGCGTGCGCTACGTGCTCGAAGGCAGCATCCGCAAGGCGGCCAATCGCGTCCGGGTCACCGGCCAGCTGATCGATGCGCTGAGCGGCAACCACATCTGGGCGGAGCGCTACGACCGGACACTCGAGGACATCTTCGCCGTCCAGGAGGAGCTGACGCAGAGCATCGTCCGGGCGATCGCGCCGCAGATCCTCGATGCCGAGGTGGCGAAGATGCACCGCCGCCGCCCCGAGGACCTCAACGCCTACGAGATCGCCGTGCGCGCCAACGCGAGGGCTGCGGAGGCCTGGCTGAAGTCGGACGCCGGCCTGCGCGATGTCGCCATCGACGATGCCATCGCCGCGCTGGCGATCGATCCGAGAAGCACGACGGCGCTCACCGCCCTCGCCTTCGCCCAATGGCAGCACCTCGCCTTCGCGACGGCCGCCGACCGAGACGCCGCGTGGCGCGAGGGCCTGACGGCCGCGGAACGGGCGATCGAGATCGATCGTTCGCTCGGCTTCGCCCACAGCATGAAGGGACTGCTGCTGGCCTTTTCCGCCGACCGCGACCGGATCGACGAGGCCCTGGATTGCGCGCGGCTGAGCTACGAGCTCAATCCCCACTCGATGGCGGCGGTGACCGCGCTGTCCTTCATCGAGATCGTGTGGGGCGAGCCGGAAAGCGCGATCGAGCACCTCCTGGAAGCCCTGCGCCTCAGCCCCCGCGACCCGCAAAGGCCGATCGTGCTGTTGAACCTGGCGATGGCGAGCGGATGCGCAGGCCGCTACGCCGACGGCGTCGGATATGCGACGCAAGGCATCCGCGAGGCGCCCCATTTTGCGCCGTTGTACGCCCATCTCGCCGTGAACCATGTCGGGCTGGGCCAGCTCGCCAAGGCGCGGGCCGCGCTCGACGACGCGACGCGCATCGCTCCGGGGCAGGTCGAGCGCTCGTTGGCGGGATTCATGTTTCGCAAGCCCGAGCACCAGCGGCGCGGCACGACCTTCCTGCGCATCGCCGCCGGGCTGGAAGACCCGGCAGCCGCCGACGCCCTGCGTTGAAGGCGCGCGCGACCCTACTGTTTCAAGAACGCAACGGGCGTGGTGCCCAGGCCAGGACCAGCGTAGGCGAAGCCCACCAGCTTGCGATCCTCCACCAGCTTGATGCTGGTCAGCGACTGCGGCCCTTCGATGTTGACGAGCGTGCCGTCGAACCTGGCGGCCAGCTGCTTGCCGGCGATCGACTGCTGGCCGAAGTGGGTGACCTGTCCCGTTCTGACGCATTCCATGGTCCCGGTGATGACACCCGAGCGTGACTGGCTGGCAATCCTGAGCTTGAGATCGCCGCAATCACCCGTCTTCGCCACCCAGTTTCCCTGAATGCTGGTCGCTGTCTGTGCGAGCCCGGCGTCGGCCGACGCGGCGTAGGCAATCGCGCAGGCCAAAACAAATCGGCGCATGATCCGTCCCCCCGCAATGACAGACGATACCTCAGGCAACGTCGGCGTGTACCTGCGATTTCGGGGAGCTTGCACGCCCAGGAGTGCATATCTGAGAGCGGCCGCCGGACCGCCCAAACGAGGGCGGCCCCTACCCGGGCCGCGAGAAGCGCAGGACCTCGGGCCGGACCTTGCGCGCCGGCCGCTTGCGGGCGGCCCGTCCCGCGGAAGGTCGGCCCTCGCGGACCGTCCGGGCAATGCCGAGGGCACGATTGACCGCCCGCAGCCCGTGCACGGCGCCGTAGCGTCGGGCAACGAGCAGGCCGACGATTCCGATCGCCGCCAACAGCAGCAGCATCGACGGATCCGGCTTCGCCTGTTTCGTACGCTTCATCTTGCGTCGACGAACGCGGCGTGGCGACCGAGGTTGCTCGCCCCGGACCACCGTGGCCGGTGCGCTCGCGCGCCTCGACTTCCGGAAGGAACCCACGGTATCCGGATTTCGTTCTCGCCCGTCGGGGTCGATCTGGACGCGCAGCTCGGGGGGAATGGGTGAACAATACGAGCGCGGCCGTACGACTGCCCTTCCTGGCGGGACCGAGCGAGATGGCCCGCCTCATCCAGGCCCACGACTGGTCGGCATCGCTCGGACCCGCCGCCGACTGGCCGGCCAGCCTCAAGACCACGCTCGGCCTGATGCTGAATTCCCCGGTGCCCCTGGCGCTGCTGTGGGGACCGGCCGGCATCATGCTCTACAACGACGCCTACGGAATCGTCGGCGGCGACCGCCATCCGGGCCTCCTGGGGATGCCCGTGCTGGAGGCCTGGCCGGAAGTGGCCGACCTCAATGCCCACGTCATGGACATCGGCATGGCCGGCGGCACCCTGGAGTACAAGGACCACGAGCTGGTGCTGAACCGGCGCGGCACGCCCGAGCGCGCCTGGATGGACCTCTTCTACTCGCCGGTGATCGCCGAGGACGGCAAGCCGGGCGGCGTGATCGCCGTCGTGGTCGAGACCACGGAGCGCGTGCTGGCCCAGCGCGCGACCGTGGCCGAGGGCGAGCGCCTGGCGCAGATGTTCCAGGACGCGCCCTCCTTCATGGCGCAGCTCGAAGGGCCGGAGCACGTCTTCACCGGCGCCAATGCCGCCTACCAGCAGCTGATCGCCCATCGCGACGTGATCGGCAAGACGATCCGCGAAGCGCTGCCCGACCTTGCGGGCCAAGGCTTCTACGAGCTGCTCGACCGCGTCTACGCCACGGGCGAGCGCCATGTCGGCCGCGCCGCGCCGGTCACCCTGCAGCGGCGGCCGGGAGCGGCGCCGGTACGGCGCCTGCTCGACTTCATCTACCAGCCGGTGCGCGACGCCTCGGGCGCCGTGACCGGCATTTTCGTCGAAGGCACCGACGTCACGGAGCGAGAGCACGCCACGGCCGCGGTTCGCGAGAACGCGCGGCGGCTCGCCTTCCTCGACCGCCTCGGGCGCGCCACCGCCAGCCTGCACGATGCCGACGAGATCCTGCAGACGACCACGCGGCTGACCGGCGAGCATCTCGGCGCCTCGATCTGCGCCTATGCCGACATGGACGCAGACCAGGACGGCTTCACCGTCCGCGGCAACTGGTGCGCGCCGGGCTTGCCCAGCATCGTCGGTCACTACAGCCTGGCCGATTTCGGCGTGAAGACGGTGACCGAGCTCGGCGCCGGGCGACCGCTGATCGTCAACGACATCGTCCGCGAGCTGGCGCCGCGTGAAGCCGCCGCCTTCCAGGCGATCGGCATCGGCGCCTCGATCTGCATGCCGCTGGTCAAGGAAGGCCGGCTGACGGCGCTGATGGCGGTGCATCACAAGGGGCCGCACGCCTGGAACGACGGGGAGCTGGCGGTGATCCGCGAGGTCACCGATCGTTCGTGGGCGCATATCGAGCGCGTGCGCGACGAGGCCGCGCGCACCGATGCCGCCGAACGCCTGAGGCTGGCGACCGGCGCCGCCCGCCTGGGCACGTTCGACTTCGACCCGGTCCGCGGCACGCTGCGCTGGGACGACCGCTGCCGCGAGCTGTTCGGCCTGCCGCCGGAAGCGCCCCTCGACTACGGCGTGTTCCTGGCGGGGCTGCATCCCGACGATCGCGAGAGGGCCGACTTCGCCGTGCAGCACTCGCTCGATCCCGCCAATCGCGAGCCCTTCCACCTGGAATTCCGGACGATCGATTTTTCGGACGGCACCGAGCGCTGGCTTGCCGCCTCCGGCCGCACGTTCTTCGCGGGCCGGACGGCCGTGCGCTTCATCGGCACGATGCTCGACATCTCGGCTCAGAAGCGCGCCGAGGCCGATCTGCGCGCCAGCGAGCTCTCGTTCCGCACCATGGCGCAGGCCATGCCCAACCACGTCTGGACGGCGCGGGCGGATGGCCATCTCGACTGGTTCAACGACCAAGTCTACGCCTACTCGGGCGCTGCACCCGGGTCGCTCGACGGCGCCGGCTGGCGAGCCGTCATCCACCCCGACGATCTGGCGGCCTCGACCGAGCGCTGGGAGCTCGCGCTCAAGAGCGGCCAGACCTACGAGGTCGAGATGCGGCTGCGGCGCTTCGACGGCACCTGGCGCTGGCACATCGCGCGCGCGGTGGTGGTCCAGGATCCCGCCCACCTCGTGACGCGCTGGATCGGCACCAACACCGACATCCAGGAACAGAAGGAAATCTCCGCCGCCCTGGTCGACATCAACGCCGTGCTCGAGCGGCGCGTCGAGGAGCGCACCAGCCAGCTCCAGGTGGCCGAGGAGGCGCTGCGCCAGGCGCAGAAGATGGAGGCCGTCGGCCAGCTCACCGGCGGCATCGCTCACGACTTCAACAACATTCTCCAAGGTATCACCGGCGCGCTCGACCGCGTGCAGCACAGGATCGCCATGGGCCGTCCGGCCGAGGCCGACCGCTTCCTAAAAGCCGCGCTGGACTCGGCCAATCGCGCCGCCGCCCTCACCCACCGCCTGCTCGCCTTCTCGCGGCGCCAGACACTCGATCCCCGGCCAATCGACGCCAACCGGCTGATTGCCGGCATGGAAGAGCTGGTGCGCCGCACCGTGGGACCGGACATCGCCGTGGAGGTCGTCGGTGCCGCCGGGCTATGGGCCGTATGCGCCGACGGCGGACAGCTCGAGAGTGCGCTGCTCAACCTCTGCATCAACGCGCGCGACGCCATGCCGGACGGCGGCAAGCTCACGATCGAGACCGCCAACAAATGGCTCGACGACCGCGCCGCCCGCGAGCGCGACCTGCCGCCCGGGCAGTACGTCTCGCTCTGCGTCACCGACAACGGCACGGGCATGACCGCCGACGTGATCGAGCGCGCCTTCGATCCCTTCTTCACCACCAAGCCGCTGGGCCGCGGCACGGGCCTGGGCCTGTCGATGATCTACGGCTTCGTGCGCCAGTCGGGCGGCCAGGTGCGCATCTATTCGGAGATCGGCAAGGGCACGACCATGTGCCTGTACTTCCCGCGCTGGCTGGGCGAGGCCGATGCCGATGACGCCGCCGCCATCGAGCCGGTCGAGAGCGGCTTCGGCGAGACGGTGCTGGTCGTAGACGACGACTCCACCGTGCGCATGCTGATCGCCGAGGTACTGACGGAGAACCACTACCGCCTGATCGAGGCCGGCGACGGCGTCTCGGCGCTCCGGGTCCTCGAGGCCACGCAGCAGCGCATCGACCTGATGGTGACCGACGTCGGCCTGCCCGGCGGGATGAATGGCCGTCAGCTCGCCGATGCGGCGCGACAACTGCGGCCCGAGCTCAAGATCCTGTTCATTACGGGGTATGCGGAGAATGCCGTCGTCGGCAACGGGCATCTCGAGCCCGGGATGGCGGTGCTGGCAAAGCCGTTCGCGATGTCGTCGTTCGCCAACAAGGTGCGGGAGATATTGGAAGAGCGGTAAGCGTTTCCGTGACAATCCTGTCCGGGAACGTTCCGTGCGGAAGGCCGTTCGCCCCAAACGAGAGCACGTTCAAGCGGTCGTGAGGCCAAATCATGGAGGCTGAGATGCGTAACGCATTGTCCCTGCTGGCGACGTCCATCGTTCTTCCTGCCGTGGCGGTGCTGGCCACGTCGGCAATGGCCAAGGACCGCCCGGTCACCGACCAGGAGCGCACGAAGCTCGAGGCCGCGCTCAAGGAGGTCGGCTGCAGCGGCGGCAAGATGGAGTTCGACGACGACAAGGGCGCGAACCATCCCAACGGCAAGTTCGATGTCGACGACGCGACCTGCCAGGAAGGCAAGAAGTACGACCTGACGTTCGATCCGGGCTACAAGGTGCTGACCAAGAAGCCGGACTGAGGCCCGGACCCTCAGGCGTTCGGCGAGAGGATCACCAGCAATCCGGTCAGGCGTCGCAGGCGGAGCGACAGTGAATCGGCGATGGTGTCGAGAGCCTCGTCGGCCTGCCTCGCGTCGAACACGGCCGTGACGGGGATGCCGTGCAGGCGGGCGTCGGTCATGACGATGCGGCCACCGCGATAGCGCTCGAGGTCGGCGACGACCTCGGCCAGCGGCGTCTCGTGGAAGACCAGGCGATCGCGCCGCCACGCCTCGACCTGGCCGAGATCGGCCTCATGCGCCTTGCCGAGGCCACGGCCGCCATAGCGGACCTGCTGCCCCTGCTCGACGACGACGCGACCGCCGGCGCTCGACACCGCCACGGCATGCTCGACCACGGCGACGGTCACCTCGGAGCCCCGACGCTTGACGTCGAACCTCGTGCCCCGGGCCTCGCTCGAGCCGTCCGCCGCCTGCACCACGAAAGGCCGCGCCCCGTCGCGCGCGACGTCGAAGAATGCTTCGCCGTCGTGCAGGACCACGCGGCGCGCGGCGGGGGAAAAATCGACCGACAGCGACGAGGAACCGGCGAGCTCGACGGTCGAGCCGTCCTCGAGCGTGATCTTGCGTCGTTCGCCCACCTTGGTGGCATGATCGGCAAGAAGATCGGGCCGCGACAGCAGCACCGCGGCCGGTGCTGCAACCGCGGCGACGGCCGCCGTGACAAACAGGAAGCGACGTCGCCCCCCCGCTTTCACGGGCGTTCTCACCGGGCCTCTCGCCGGCTTGGCAGGCGGCGGCGTTGCGGCCGGTGCCGCCACGACCGGAAGACGGCGGGGCACCTTTGCCTGCCGATTGCCGAAAGCAGGGCCGAACTTGCCGACGCGCATCCAGACGCTTTCCGCCTGCGTCCACGCCGCCTGGTGACGAGGATCGGCGGCAAGCCACTGCGCGAAAGCCGCGCGATCGGAATCGCTCGCGCTCCTGCCCCTCAGGACGACGAGCCAGCGCAGCGCTTCCTCGACCAGCGGATCCCGACCCTGTTCCTGCATCATGCTCCGGGGCGACGGCGCCCGCCGCGATTCCCCCACTGCCTAGACGAATGGAAGCCGATTTTCCTTCCCTATTCGTCGTCCGCGGCCATTTCACGCTCCATGGGCGGCGAGCGACCGGACAAGGATTGCTCGGCCAGCGGCAGCTTGGAGTGGGAAAATGTCGGCAAGACCCCCGTCGACAGCAAAGAGTCTCTGCGGCCGATCGCGCGCTTGTCGATTACGCTCACGGCGTTATATCCGGAAATAGCCGACGCCATTCCCCACAATCGAACGATGACAGGCGGGCCGTCGGGCTCGCGGAGGCGTGTTTTGAGTGCGTTGAGAAACGAGATCGTGCAATCGGTCCACCACTGGACCGACGAGTTGTTCAGCTTCAGGACGACGCGTGACAAGGGCTTCCGCTTCGCCAGCGGCCAGTTCACGATGATCGGTCTCAAGATCGACGGCAAGCCGCTGCTGCGCGCCTACTCGATCGCCAGCGCCCACTACGACGACCAGCTGGAGTTCTTTTCCATCAAGGTGCCGGACGGCAAGCTGACGTCGCGGCTGAAGGACCTGGCGCCGGGCGACGCCATCCTGGTGGGCGCCAAGGCCACCGGCACGCTGCTGCTCGACAGCCTCACCCCCGGCCGCAATCTTTATCTGCTGGGCACCGGCACCGGGCTCGCGCCCTTCCTGTCGCTGGTGCGCGACCCCGAGGTCTATGAACGCTTCGAGAAGGTGGTCCTGGTCCATGGCTGCCGCCAGGTGCGCGACCTCGCCTACCGCTCGAAGCTCGCCGACGAACTGCCGGCCGACGAAATCCTGGGCGACTTGGTGCGCGACAAGCTCGTCTACTACCCGACCATCACCCGCGAGCCGTTCAAGAACCGCGGCCGCATCACCGACCTGATCGCCAGCGGCACCCTGGCGAGCGACGTCGGGCTGCCGCCGATCGGCAAGGAGCACGACCGCTTCATGCTGTGCGGCAGCGTCCAGATGCTGGCCGACATCCGCGTCCTGCTCGAGGGAGCGGGCCTCAGCGAAGGCAGCACGACGACGCCGGGCGAGTTCGTCGTCGAGAAGGCGTTCGTCGAGTAAGGCATTCGTCGGGGGCTGGCGCGTCAGCCCTGCCCGTCGAAGAACAGACGCGCCGCCGGCAAGCCGCCATGCGTGTGGTTCTCGGCGATCTGCGTCCTCTCCGGCAGCTCGGAGACCAGTTCCTCGAGCACGCGCAAGTCGTCGCGATAGTAGAGGACTCGCTCGGCGGATGGCGTTTCCGAGGGGATCGCCTCGAGGACCTCGTTTGAAAGCGCCTGCGGCGCTTCTCGGCTCGCGCGGAGAAGGGTGCCAAGATCGGCCAGCCGGCCCACTACCTCTATGCCATCGTCCGCAATCTGGCGCTGGACTGGCTGAGCCGCAGCTCCCGTCACGCCGGAGCCAAGCCTCCTGCACCACATCCTCGGCGCTCGCGCGATCGCGCACAATCCTGCTGGCATAGTTCAGCAGGTCGTTGGGGTGCTCGATGTAGATCGCGAGCGCCGGTTCAGCCGCAGCATCTTTGCAAATGCGAATGGTTCGCATTAGCGATCTATAGAGGGACGACATTGCAAGACAAGGGAGCAGGAAGGAGACCCGTGGAGACGGCACTCCCGGTAGTTCTGCGTGCAACCTTCGGAAGGTGATTCCCGTTTGCTCCGCGCCCCATCGGGAGATGCGCCATGAACCCTTCGCTTGGCATTATCGCCGCAGCGGCCGTTCTGGCCGGCGGTGCTCTCGCCCAGACCAGGCAGTCCCCGTCGTCCGATCCGCTCTCGGTCAAGCCCGTCCCTTCACAGGCCCAGAGCTCGGAAACGGACGCCATAACGGACTCGATCCGCACCAAGATCGAACAGGCGGGCTACACCGACGTGACCGACTTGTCGCGCGACAACATGGGCGTCTGGCGCGCCCGCGGCCGCAAGGGAAACGACTTGGTCGAGATCACCGTCGACAAGGGCGGCCGGATCAAGGCCGGCCCGCGCTAGAAGCCCAGCAAAGCCTGCGCGTTGGCGTCGGGCAGGCCGCTCAGCAGGGCGACGAGGCCGACCAGGGCGGCCGGCCACCAGTCAGCCAGGCGACTGCAGGCTGGGCGATGAATGGTCCTCTGCGGTTCAATCCGGAGATACATGGGAGAACCCTTTGGCAATCGAAACGCGTTTATAATATAGTTGAAGAATATCGAATATCTTCCTGATATTCAATGAAATTACTCGGCCAATTGAAGCAAAAACTTAAGCAAGCGGACTTCTGCATCCGACCCGTCTTTCCACCATATTTTCAATCAGTTACAGGACGCTATTCAGCCGCGGCCGACAGGTTGAACTGCAGCTCGGCCAGCCGCGCATAGAGGCCGTCGCGACGGACCAGGTCGCCATGGCGGCCGACATCGACGACACGGCCATGATCGACGACGACGATGCGGTCCGCCTTCTGCACGGTCGCCAGCCGATGGGCGATCACCAGGGTCGTGCGGCCCTTCATCAGCCGATCGAGCGCCTGCTGGACGGCCAGCTCGCTTTCCGCGTCCAGAGCGCTGGTCGCCTCGTCGAGCAGCAGGATGGCGGGGTTGCGCAGCACGGCCCGGGCAATGGCAATGCGCTGGCGCTGGCCGCCCGAGAGCCGCACGCCGCGTGCGCCGAGATGGGTGGCGAAGCCCTGGGGCAGGCCCTCGATGAAGCTGAGCGCCGAGGCCGTCTCGGCGGCAGCACGCACGTCGGCGTCGCTGGCGTCGGGCCGGCCGTAGCGGATGTTGTCGGCCACCGAGGCGGTGAACAGCACCGGCTCCTGCGGCACGATCGCCAGCGCGCCGCGCAGGTCGGCGAAGCGCAGGTCGCGGATGTCGACGCCGTCGATGCGGATCGTCCCCGCTTCCGGATCGTAGAAGCGCAGCAGCAGATTGAAGACCGTGGTCTTGCCCGCCCCCGAGGGACCGACGATGGCCACGGTCTCGCCCGGCGCGACGGTGAAATCGAAGCGGTCGAGCGCCAGCTGCTCCTGCCGCGTCGGATAGCGGAAGGACACCTTCTCGAAGTGCACGCCACCGCGCAGCGGCGTGGGCAGAGGCTGGGGGTTCGCCGCTTCGACAATGGCCGGCGGCTCGGCGCGCAACTCGGCCAGACGCTCGGCGGCGCCCGCGGCGCGCTGCAGATCGCCGATGGTCTCGCTGATGGCGCCGCCCGAGCTCGCCACGAGTACGGCATAGAACACGAAGGCCGTGAGATCGCCGGCGGTGATACGGCCGCTCAGCACGTCGTGGCCGCCCATCCACAGCAGGAAGCCGACGGCGGCGAAGACGATGAAGATCACCAAAGTCGTCATGACCGCGCGCTGGGCGATGCGGCGGCGGGCGGCGGCGAAGGCGCGCTCGGCGGCCTCTCCGAAACGCTGCGTGGCGCGCTCCTCCTGGGCGAAGGCCTGCACGGTGCGAACCGCGTCGAGCGTCTCGCCGCCTTCCGACACCATGTCGGCCATGCGCGCCTGCGCCTCGCGCGACAGCCGGCGGACCTTGCGGCCGAACAGGACAATGGGCGCCACCACCAGCGGCACGACCGCCAGCACCAGTAGCGCGAGCTTGGGGTTGGTCACCACCAGCATGGCAACGCCGCCCACGCACATCAGCGAATTCCTGAGCGCCACCGACGCCGACGAGCCGATCACCTGCTCGATGAGCTGGGCGTCGGCCGAGATGCGGCTCATGACGTCGCCCGAGCGCTTGACCTCGAACCAGGCCGGCCCCAACCGCACGACATGGGCGAAGAGATCGCGCCGCAGGTCGCCGACGACACGCTCACCGAGCCACGACACCAGGTAGAAGCGCGCGCCCGAGGCGATCGCCAGGACGACGGCGACGGCGATCAGCGAGGCGAGCGCATAATTCAGGATGTCGGGCCGGCCCTGGGCGAAGCCGCGGTCGATCAGGGCCCGAAGGCAGGCGCCGAAGGCCAGCACGGTGCCGGCCGCGACCAGGAGGGAAATGACGGCCAGGACGGTCCGGCCGCGATAGGGCCGCAGATACGGTCCGAGAAATCTCAGGCCGGCAAACCGGTTCATGAAGGCTGCCACTCGAGCGTCACGCCCAGCTCGGCCGACAGGTGGGCCAGCAGGTCGGGGCCGCCGCGAGTGTCCTTCCACTGACCCGAGGCGGCATCGAAAGCGTAGTGGCGCGCCCCGCTCTGCGGCGAGCTCAGCCAAATCTGCCGGGTCGGTGCATGTTTGTTCACGACCCAGGTACCGCCGCCGGATGCGGCGTCGCCGTCGACCGTCAGGATGCCGCCCTGCAGCTCGGCATCGGCATGGGCGCCGATTCCCTCCTCGAGGGCGGCTAGCAGGCTGTCAGCCAGGCTTTCAAAGGCGGATTCGCTCATGAGCCCGGTCGGTCTACAGGCCCGTCTGGCCGCGGACAACCGGGTTCTGGCCGCACTTGTCCTCGCCCCTCACCGCCTGTATACCCCCCGCCTTGTCGCGCCGGCCGGTCGGCAATCGGCCCCAATGCGCTGGAGATTGTTCATGAAAGAGAAGATCCACCCCGACTACCACAAGATCACCGTGACGATGACGGACGGCTCGTCGTTCGAGACGCGGTCGACCTGGGGCAAGGAAGGCGCGACCATGCGCCTCGACATCGATCCCAAGACCCACCCGGCCTGGACCGGCGTGCGCCAGACCATCGATCGCGGCGGCCGCGTGCAGCGCTTCAAGGACCGCTTCGGCATGACGGGCGGCGTCGGCGCCGGCACCAAGTCGGGCGGCGCCAAGCCGGAAGCGACGCCAGCTAAGGGCGCTGCCAAGAAGAAGTAAGGCGAGGCTTCTTCGGAGCCTCTGTTACACTCCGTTTCCAACTTTGGGGAGACGGTGTGGTGAAGTCGTCCGTTCGAGTCGTCTGTGCGCACGATTGTCCCGACATGTGCTCGCTCATCGCCCATGTCGAGGACGGCAGGGTCGTGCGCGTGCAGGGCGATCCAGACCATCCCTACACGGCGGGGTTCGCCTGCGGAAAGGTCAACCGCGACGCCGACCTCGTCAACTCCCCCGAGCGCATCACGACGCCTCTGAAGCGCACCGGCCCCAAGGGCTCGGGCCACTTCAGGCCGATCACCTGGGACGAAGCGCTCGACGAGATCACCGCCAGGTGGAAGGCGATCATCGCCGAGAGCGGCCCGCTGGCGCTGCTGGGCTACGCGTACTCCGCCCATCAGGGCCTGATGAATCGCGGCCTGGTGAACGGGCTGTTCCATGCGCTGGGCGCCTCGCGCCTGCAGGCCGGCACGGTGTGCGACACCTGCTGCGAGACGGCGTGGGAAATGACGGTCGGCCCGATCGGCGGCGCCGATCCCGAGGATGTCGTCCATTCCGACCTGGTGATCTCGTGGGGCGCCGACCTCGCCGCCACCAACGTCCATTTCTGGGCGTTGGCCGAGGAGCAGAGGAAGAAGCGCGGCGTGCCGATCGTGGTGATCGATCCGCGCCGCACGCGCAGCGCCAAGGCGGCCGACCTCCATCTGCCGATCCGCATCGGCACCGATGCGGCGCTGGCGCTCGGCATCATGCACATCCTGGTGCGCGACAAGCTCGCCGACCGCGAGTACATCGCCCGCCACACGCTGGGCTTCGACAAGGTCGAGCGCGAGATCCTGCCCAAGTTCGGGCCGGTGCGCGTCGCCGAGATCACCGGTTTGCCGCTCGCCGACATCGAGAAGCTTGCCGCCCTGTACGGCAAGGCCAAGGCCGCGATGATCCGGCTCGGCGAAGGCATGACCCGCCTCACCCACGGCGGCCAGGCGTTGCGCACCGTCGCGCTGCTGCCAGGCGTCTCTGGCCACTACGCCGTGAAGGGCGGCGGCGCGCTGCTGCTGACGGCGGCTTCGTGCGATCTCAACTACGCCGCCGTGCGCAAGCCCTCGGGGCCCGCCGCGACGCGCAACGTCAATCACCTGCGTCTCGGCGAGGAGCTTCTGAACATGAAGGATCCGCCGATCCGCGCGCTCTACGTATCGGCCAACAACCCCGCCGTGACCTGCCCCGAAGTGCACAAGGTGCAGAAGGGTCTTTCACGCGAGGACCTGTTCACCGTGGTGCACGATCCCTTCATGACCGACACCGCGAAGTACGCCGACATCGTACTGCCGGCCGCGAGCTACCTCGAGACCGACGACCTCTATCGCGCCTACGGCGCCTACTGGATGCAGTGGGGCCGGCAAGCCGTCAGGCCGCAAGGCGAGGCGCGTTCGAACTTCGACGTGGCACAGGCGCTCGCCGGGCGCATGGGCCTGACCGACCGCATCTTCACGCTCGCCCCGCAGGACGCGGCCAGGGAATTGTTCAAGGGCGCGACGGGTCCCGCAGCCGCCGCCGATCCGGCGAAGCTGTTCGCCGGCGACCCGATCCACATCGCGCATCCCTTCAACGGCCAGCCGTTCAAGACACCGTCGGGCAAGCTCGAGTTCTATTCCGAGCAGCTCGCCAAGCAGGGCCTCTCGCCGATGCCGGACTGGAACGAGGATCCGGCCGAGGTCGCCGAAGCGGCCAAGTGGCCGCTTCGCCTGCTGACGGCGCCCGGCTACTTCCAGGCCCACACGGCGTTCTCGGGCGTCGGCTTCCTGCGCCAGCGCGAGGGCAAGCCGTTCTGCGTGCTGCATCCGGTGGATGCCGGAAAGCGTGGTCTCAAGAACGGCGACGAAGTGCGCCTGTTCAACGATCGCGGCGCGATCGGCCTGATGCTGCAGGTGAACGACGACATCCAGCCGGGGGTCGTGCTGGTGCCCGGACAGCGGCCCATAAGCGAGGCCGTGTCGGGCACCATCAACATGCTCTGCTCCGACCGCTACACCGACATGGGCGAAGGCGCCACTTACCAGAGCACCTGGCTCGATGTCGCGCCGTGGAGTCGCTCGTAGCCTTACACGAACCGATGCTGTGTGCGCT
This sequence comes from Pseudomonadota bacterium, assembly GCA_023416135.1. Lineage (GTDB taxonomy): Bacteria > Pseudomonadota > Alphaproteobacteria > Reyranellales > Reyranellaceae > Reyranella. The sequence continues at coordinate 11,290 of JAEZIF010000225.1, read as the reverse complement.
CGCGCTTGGCGAGCTTCGGCACCGCCTGGCCCACGATCAGCGTCTTGAAGTGATCGGTCTGCTGGTGATCGGCAAACGCCGCCTCGTCCTTGAAGACCTCGTAGAAGAAGAACTTGTGCGGCTCGCTGGTCGACTGGTGTATCTGGAACGCCTTCACGCCGGGCTCGCGCTGGGCCTGCGGCAGGAACTGGCGGACGATCGCCTGCACGGCGCCGACCTCGTCGGGCTTGACCTCCCAGAAGGCGGTGACGACGAGTCCATCCCTGAGGGTGTGAAGATCGGCCATCGTTTTCTCCGTCGGTTGTTGACGACGGGACCATAGGCCTTGCGCCGGCGCCGTCGCTTCGGTGCCGGTCGAACTCACGTCGAACGGCTCATTGCGCCTTGGCGATCGGGCGGCTGCCGCGCAGCGCTTCCAGTTCGGCCTTGATCCGGTCGGCAACGAGCGCCTCGCCCTTCTGGGACCAGTGGCCGTCCATCTTGCGATAGGTACCCGGGATGCCCTCGAGCGTAGGACGCAGGTCGACATGGCGAATGCCCGCCTTGCCGAGCTCAGCGGCGAGCTGGGCATGCCATTCGTCGCAGATATGGTTCCAGCTGTAGGCGCGCGGCCACGGCTTCCAGAACTCGACATACTCCGGATCGACGCTCCCCATCGGCACCAGGAACACCGACAGCGGCACGCCGCGGTCGCGCAATAACCTGTCGGTGGCTGCGATCCACGAGAAGGTGGCGTCGACCTGGGCACGGCCCATCAGGCGCATGACATCGGCGCGGCTCTTGGCAACCTCGAAATCGCGCGCCTCCCAGCTCATCAAAGTGCCGAACATCCAGTCCAGCAGATATTCCTGCTCGCCTTCCTTCTGCGGCAAGGCGATGTTGAAGAAGCGGTTGTCACCACGCGACAGGATCTCGGCGATCTGCGCTTCCGGCAGGTCGGGATAAACGTAGGTCTTTACGTACGAAATGACGCGCTTCTGCCGCTCCTCGGGCGGCGAGGTGATCGCGGCGTACAGCATCTCGTCGTCGCGGGGAGGCGCCTTGATGCGAGACTGAAAGAAGGCCGCGAGGTCGAGGCGGTTCACCAACAGCCAGTTGGTTCGCGGCATGACCATGCCGACCAGCGCACCGCCCGGCGATTCGTCGACCCAACGCGGCCAGATCGAGTAGCCCTTGCCCGGCTCCATGAAGTCGTTGCCGGCGTAGATGAAGAGCAACACGGCATCGGGCTGAAGCTTCACCGCCACGTCGCGGATGCGGTAGTAGTAGCTGCGTGGATCGGTGGCGGCGACGCCGAAGTTAACCGCCTCGACCTTCTGGCTGGGCGGTGTGCGCTGCTGCACCGCCGCCGGCAATGACAGCGGCGTGAAGCGCGAATCGACGAAGCTGTCGCCGACGAATATGGCGCGCCAGGCTCCTGCCGGCTTGTCGACCGATCGCTCGCTGTCACGCATCCCCCAGGAATTGTCCGGATCGGCAAGCCAGGGCTGGTTTTTGAACGGCGTCGCCAGCAGACGCACCGGCGCCGGCTCGCGCGGGTTCATGGCCCGCGCAGGCCAGGCCGGCACATAGAACGAGGACAGGATCTCGATACCCACCAGGCTGCTGGCGACGAGGATGACGCCGAACACGATGCCGAACACCCAGCGTTTGCGACGGCTCATGCCCGCTCTCCCCGACCGTGCACCGCCGTTCCCCGCGGCAAGGCCATAATCACACGATGACGGGCAGCGTGCGAGGGGCTCGCAATTTCGTGAAGTTGCCCCGCATCGCGGGCTGCACTTCGACTGAGGTCCGCCTCGCTCAGCCAAGCGGGACCAGCGGTTCGGGGTGTCCATGTAGACGGCGCTGGCCGCCGCTGGTGCGGGTCGACTGCCATTCGACGATCACGAAGTCGCCGCGCACCGCCAGAGCGCCAGGAAGGCCTCGGGCTCCCGCGCCGCCCATGCGGCGGCAAAGCGGCTGACGAATTCTGAACGTCCACATCGGTCATCGCCGTCTCCTTCTGGATGAGCGAGACCTAGATGGGCGATGATGCGTCGTCTGGCGGAGTTCGGACCTAACTTGTCATGGCAAACAGACTGATCTTCGATACCGACGGCGGCGTCGACGACGCCCAGGCGCTGCTGTTGCTGATCGCCGCCGGCCGCGCGCCGGACGCCATCACGACGGTGTACGGCAATGTCAGCCTCGAGGCGGCGACACAGAACGTGCTCGCGACCCTCGCCGCTGCCGGCGTCCACGTCGAGGTGCATGCCGGCGCGGCCCTGCCGCTGGTGGAGACCCGCATCGATGCCCGCCACGTCCACGGCGAGGACGGGCTGGGCGGCGCGCCGCGACCGGCTGAGACCCGCGACCTTGCCGGCTGGGACGCCGTTCAATTCCTCACCACCACGCTGTCGGCAGCGGCCGGGACGGCCGAGCCCGTCGATCTGCTGATGGTCGGGCCGCTCACCAACCTCGCCCTGGCGCTCAGACGCACGCCGAGGATCACCCGGGGGATCGGTCGCCTCACCGTCATGGGGGGCACGTTGTATGGCCGCGGCAACGTCACCCCTGCCGCAGAGTTCAACATCTTCAGCGATCCCGAGGCGGCGGCCATCGTGCTCGGCGCCGGGCTCGACACCACGGTCGTTCCTTGGGAGCCTTGCGTCGGCCATTTCCTGGCGGGCAGCGATCTCGATCGCATGCTCGAGGCCGCGCCCGAGAGCGAATACAAGGCCTTCGTCCGGAGCCTGATGGCGCACGAGCGAACCCGGCACGTACGCGAAGGCAAGGGCGACCGCCTGTTCCTGATCGATCCCCTGGCGGCGGCGGTCGCGGCGGAACCCTCGATCGTCACCAAGTCGCTAAGGGCTTCGATCGGCGTAGCGCTGGCACCCGGCCTCACCCGTGGCATGACCGTGGTCGATCCATCCGGCCGGGTCGGTAGCCCGGCGGTGACCGTGGTCGAGGAGGCGCGATTGGACCGTCTTGCCACGCTGATCGAGGCATCCGTCACCTGGTCACCGCCCAGAGGATGATTTTTCCTATGGCTGCCGTGCAGGCGATTTTCTTTTCCATTGGCACGAAATGAGCTTAGCTGCTGCCGACAGGAACTTCGGCGAGAGGGAATGGCGGGCAAGGCGAAACCGGTGGTCGGCGTTATCGGCAACGCACAGGTCGTGAACGACCGGCACAACGTGCAACTCGTGGGGCAGCGCAACATGTGCGCCATCGCCGAGGTCGCGGGCGCCCTGCCCCTCATGTTCGCCGGTACACCCGACATCACCGATGTCGACGCCCTGCTGGGCGCGGTCGATGGCATTCTGCTGACGGGCGCGCGCGCCAACGTCCATCCAACCTGCTTCGGCGTCGAGCCCGATCCGCGCCACGAGCCCTACGACCATCATCGCGACGCCATGGCGCTGTCGCTGATCAAGGCCTGCGTCGAGCGCGCCATTCCATTGTTCGGCATCTGCCGCGGACTGCAGGAGATGAACGTGGCGTTCGGCGGCACGCTCCATCCCGAGATCCGCGACATTCCCGGCCGCATGAATCATCGCATGCCGCGGCTTGCCAACGGTGAGATCCATCCAGATCCCGAGGTCGTGTTCGCCGATCGCCACGAGGTGCGGCTGGCCAAGGACGGCGCCTTCGCCAGGCTGCTCGGCCGCGACACGATCCGCGTGAACTCCCTGCACGGCCAGGGCATCCTCGAACCCGGCGAGCGCGTGGTCGTCGAGGGCATCGCCGAGGACGGCACGATCGAGGCGATCCGCATCGCCGACGCTCCCTCCTTCGCCCTCGGCGTCCAGTGGCACGCCGAGTACGACCCGCAGAGCAACCCCATCAACCGCGCCCTGTTCCAGGCCTTCGGCAAGGCACTGGTGGGGAAGGTGATCTAAGTCCCAACAGTCCTTCGACGCAGCCGCACCAGCCTCATACCGGCAACGACGGCAGCGAGGGCCGCAAGGACGAAACTCATCGGCACCCAGAAGGCCGCGGCCGCGACGTCGGTGCGGGTCAATCCGGCCGACAGGCCGGCGGCATTGGCGGCCAGTCCCGAAAGGGCCGCGCCCAGGGCGAAGCCGGTCTGCTGCACGGTGGCAATCGAGGAGGCGGCGAGGTTCTCCTCGCCCGGACGAGCGCCACTCATCACCCTCTGGGCGATGAACGCCCAGCACGCGCCGATGCCGGCGCCCACAAGGGCGATCGCCGGAAAGACGATCGGCGCCGGCTTGAGGGGCATCAGCAGGGCGACGCCGACCAGACCCAGCACCATCATGATCGGGCCCGCAACCAGCAGCCGGTCGCTGCGCTGCTCCGGCGTGCCGGCGACGACGAGCGACATGCCCGTCCAGCCGAACGAGGCGCCGGCGACCATGTAGCCTGCCTCGAGCGGGTCGAGCCCGTGCAGCGACTGCAGGAAGATCGCCACGAAAATCTGCAAGGGGCTGTAGGAGACGGCGACGAGCAGGGAAAGCCACAGGCCCATGCCCGTCAGGCTGTCAAAGGAGAAGGCGTCGGTCGGCAACAGCGGCTGGGGCGCGCGGCGATCTACCCTGAGCGTCACCACCAGGGCGGCAACGGCGCCGACCAGCAGCAGCAGCTTGGCCGGCACGCCGGGCACGACCGCCATCAACGACATGGCGGCGATCGCCGCGCAGATCAGCAGCACGCGCAGTCCCGGCACGCGCGCACTGGCGCCGCTCGTGGCGCTGAGCGGCAGGGCGCGTCGCGCCACCACGACAAGGACCACCGCCATCGCCGTCACCGCGAAGAAGGCGCCGCGCCAGTCGCCGTAGCGTGCGAACAGGCCGCCGACCAGCGGGCCGACCAGGATCGACATGCTCCAGGCGGCCGAAAGCAGGGCGAATCCCCTCGCCCACAGGTTCTCGGGAAAGGTGCTGCGCACCAGGACATAGGCCATCGCGGTCAAAAGGCCGCCCCCGAAGCCCTGCACGAAGCGGCCGGCGACGACCTGGCCCATCGTCGGCGCCAGCGCACAGGTGAGCGCGCCCAAGCCGAAGATCGCCGCCCCGGTGCAGAATACCGTGCGTGCACCCAGGATCGAGGTCAGGTAGCCGGTGCAGGTCGCGGCCACGATCGACGAGGCGAGGAACGCGGTCGACGTCCAGCTCATCAGTGTGGCGCCGCCCAGATCGTCGACGACACTCGGCAGCACCGTGGCCAGCATCAGCACGTTCATGGAGTGCAGCAGCACGCCGCCCACCAGCACCGACACCGCCGGCAGCCAGGCCGGGCGCAGCATGGCGCCCCAGCCGGTCTCGACCGTTTCCTCCGACATTTCGAGGTCGAATGACCATGTCCGCGGCACAGGGTCAAACGACCAACGCTCATACCTCATCCGGGGGTGAGGTATGGGCACGGACATAGAGGTCCGAAAATCGCGAGCGAGAGTCGCTCGTGCGTACTAGATTCGCGGGATGGAACTGCACGATCGCCGTACCTACTACCGCGCCTTCCAGAGCCATGATGCCCGCTTCGACGGCCGTGTGTTCGTGGGCGTCACGTCGACCGGCATCTACTGCCGGCCGATCTGCCCGGCGCGCTGCCCGAGGTTCGAGAATTGCCGCTTCTTCGCCTCGGCCGCCGCCGCGCAGGAGGCGAGCTTCCGCCCCTGCCTGCGCTGCCGGCCCGAGATCGCACCCGACCTCGCCTTCTGGCGCGGCACCGCCAACACGGTGAGCCGCGCGCTCGCGCTGATCGCCGACGGCGCGCTCGACGGCGAGGACAGCGACGTCGAGCAGCTCGCCGAACGCCTGGGCGTCGGCGGCCGGCAACTGCGCCGCCTCTTCCAGCGCCATCTCGGCGCCTCGCCCATCGCCGTCGCCCAGACCCGGCGCGTGCTGTTCGCCAAGCAGCTGCTGCACGACACGCATCTGCCGATGGCGGAAGTGGCATTGGCCTCGGGCTTCGGCAGCGTGCGCCGCTTCAACGAGACGTTCCACGACCTGTTCGGCCGGCCGCCCAGCGCACTGCGCCGCAAAGCCGGCACCGACAACTCGGCACGCGAGGGCGTGACGCTGCGGCTCGCATATCGGCCGCCCTACGACTGGCCGGGCATGCTCTCCACGTTATCATCGCGCGCAGCGCCGGGCGTGGAGTGGGTGGACGGCAAGACATGGCATCGCCGCATCGATCTCGACGGCAAGCAAGGCCTTGTCGCGGTCGCGCATCTTCCGGCGCGCAATTCGGTGACGGTCACCATCCACTTCCCCTGCGTGAAGGCGCTGCCCTCGATCGTGGCGCGCGTGCGCCGCGTATTCGATCTCGGCGCCGACATCGCCACCATCGACAGCCATCTGGCCCGCGACCCCAAGCTCGCGCCACTGATCAGGAAGCGCCCGGGCCTTCGCGCACCGGGCGACTGGGAACGCGAGACAATCGCCGTCGGGCAGGACAACGCCCCGCCCGCCTGGCGGCCGTGGCACGCCTACGCCCATCAACACCTCAGGATGGCCAACCATGGTTGAAGTCCTCACCTTGCAGGTCGATCGGTTGCAGACTCCGATCGGCGAGCTGCTGATCGTGGCCGATCGCGCCGGCAAGCTCTGCACCATCGACTGGACCGACCATGAAGCACGCATGCGACAGCTTCTGGATCGTTACTACGGCAAAGGCGGGTATACGCTGCAGCCGGCGCACGATCCTGGCGGCCTGACCAGCGCCATGTGCGCCTACTTCAAGGGCGACGTCAGTGCGATCGATCGGCTGCCGGTCGACGAGAGCGCCGGCACGCCGTTCCAGCAAAGCGTCTGGCGAGCCCTGCGCAAGATCAAGAGCGGCCAGACGATCAGCTATGGCGAGCTGGCGCGGCGCATCGGCAGGCCCAAGGCGGTGCGTGCCGTGGGCCTCGCGAACGGCCAGAACCCGATCGGCATCGTCGTGCCCTGCCATCGCGTGATCGGCTCGAACGGCACGCTGACGGGCTATGGCGGTGGACTGCCGCGCAAGAAGTGGCTGCTCGAGCACGAAGGCGCCTTGGCGCGCTGACCGGTCATGGGTGACAATCGGGTGCTCCAACGGAGGCACCCGATGCGCTACGGCTTCTATCTTCCCACCCGCGGCCCGACCGCCAACCGCACCGACATCCTCCGGCTGGCGCGCGAAGGCGAGCGACTCGGGCTGCACTCCGCAATGATCGCCGACCACGTCGTCTTCCCGGTGGAAAGCGAATCGCCCTACCCCTACACGCTCGACGGCAAGCACCCCGGCATCGGCGATGCGCTGGAGACCTTTTCCATCCTGGGCGTGGTTGCGGGCGCCACGGAGAAGCTGAGACTCGTCACCTCCGTCCTGGTGCTGCCCTATCGCAACCCGGTGCTGACGGCGAAGATGGTGGCGTCGCTCGACGTGCTGTCCGGAGGACGCGTCACCCTGGGCGTCGGTGTCGGCTGGCTGAAGGAGGAGTTCGAGGCCCTCGGCAGCCCCGACTTCGAGCGGCGCGGCGCGGTGACCGACGAATGGATCGCGATGTTCAAGCAGCTGTGGAGCCAATCGCCCGCGAGCTTCGGCGGCAAGTTCTACAAGTACGGCGACATACGCTGCGAGCCGTTCCCCTTGCAGAAGCCGCATCCGCCGATCTGGGTCGGCGGCCATTCGAAGGCAGCGTTGCGGCGCGCCGCGCGGCACGGTGACGGTTGGCATCCGGTGGGCGCCATCGCCGCCTCGCCGCTGCCACCGCAGGAAATGCGCGCGCACCTGCAGACGCTGAAGCAGATGACCGAAGCCGAGGGCCGAGACTTCTCCAAGCTGACAATCTCCTACAAGGCGCCGCTCTACGACACGAACGTCCCGGACCGCGACGGCAGCCGGCGGAGCTTCTCCGGCACACCGGACGAGATCGCGGGCGACATCCGCTCGTTTGCCGCCATCGGCGTGCACGAGCTGATCTTTGATTTTCGCGGCAATTCGATCGACGCCAGCGTGGCGGGTCTGCAGCGCTTCGCGGCGGAAGTGATCCCGCTGGTCGACTGACGCTACGACGCGCGCAGGAAGATCCTGCGCCCCCAGGCACAGGCATCGGCCATCGCCGAATCGGCGCCGCCGACCCTGCCGACCCAGAACAGGAAGCCGTGATTCATGCCGGGCCGGCGGGTGATCTCTACCGGCACGCCGGCGGAACGCAGGCGATCGCCGTAGCGTTCGGCTTCGTCGCGCAGCGGGTCGTACTCGGCGCTCACGATGAAGGCCGCCGGCAGGCGCGAGAGATCGGGCGCCCTGAGCGGCGAGGCGTGCGGATGGTCGGCCTCCGTATCACTGCCGAGATAGTGCGCCCAAAACCATTCCATGGTGTCGCGCGTCAGGCCGTAGCCGTCGGCATTCTCCGCGTAGGAAGGCGTGCCCGGCGTGTGATAGTCGGTCACAGGATAGAGCAGCATCTGCCCGACCAGGGCAGGACCGCCCTCGTCGCGCACGCGCAGCGCCGTGACCGCGGCCATGTTGCCGCCGGCGCTGTCGCCCGCGAGCATGATGCGCGCGGGATCGGCGCCGAGTTCGGCGGCATGCGCCGCCGCCCAGCGCGTCGCCGCCAGGCAATCGTCCGGACCGGCCGGGAACTTGTGCTCCGGCGCCAGGCGATAATCGACGGAGACGACGATGCAGCCGATACCCGCCGCCAGGTTGCGGCACATGCCGTCGTGCGTGTCGAGGCTGCACAGCACGAAACCGCTGCCGTGGAAGAACACCATGAGCGGAAACGGGCCCTCGCCCGTCGGCGTGTAGATCCTCAACGTCAACGGCCCGCCCGGACCCTCGATGCTGCGCTCGACGATCTTCGCCACTTCGGCCGGCGGCGCCATGGCGGCAATGCGCGCCTCGTAGAGCCGGCGCGCTTCGCCGACCGGCAGGGTGTGCGTCTGCGGCACGCCGCTTCCCTTGTCGAGCAAGGCCTGGATCTGCGGATCGACGGGCATGTTCCCTCTCCTTCCTCCCCGTGCATAGCACGGGAGGATTTTCAGGGCTGGACATCCAGCCCCTTGTAGAGCGCGGCGCTGTAGATGCCGTGCGAGCGCACGTTCTTGATGCTCTTCTTGGCGACCAGGAAGAGGCGTGAATGCGCGGCGGGGATCATCAGCGCCTCGTCGTGCATCTTGCGCTGGACCTCCTTGAAGTACTTCTCGCGGTCGGCCTCGCTCGTGGCATGACGGCCGGCCTCGAGCAGCCGATCGGTCTCCGGGTCGGCCCACATCATGCGGTTGGGCACCGGCCGGTTCTTGGAGTGATAGTAGAGGTACATCTGGTCGCCTGCCGACGTGTACGGCACCGACAGGGTCCAGATGTCGTAGTCCTGCTGGGCGATCTTCTGGAAGAATACGGTGGGATCCCAGGTCTGGATCTTGATGTCGATGCCGACCGGGCGGGCCGCCGCCTGGAGGACCTCGGAGAGCTTGGGATTCTGTCCGACGGTATAGGAATACATCAGAAGCTCGAGCTTCTTGCCATCCTTGTAGCGGAAGCCGTCGGCGCCGACCTTCCACCCTGCTTCGTCGAGCAGCTTCCTGGATTTCTCGGGATCGCGCCTGGTGAGCACGTCGAGCGTCGCCGGCTCGAAATCGAGCGCCTTGGGATGGACCAGGGAGCGCGCGGTGTCGGCCTGGCCGAAGAAGATCGCCCTGTTGATCTCCTCACGATCGACCAGATGCGCCAGCGCCTGCCGCACGCGCTTGTCCGTCAGGGTCTCGCGCTGGCTCTTCAGACCCCAGTAGTACATGGCGAAATCGGCGGTCGGTTCGTAGACCGAGAGATTGGGCGCCTTCTTGAAGGTTTCGATCGCCTGCAGGGGATTCCAGTGACAGAAGTCGGCCTGGCCGGCCATCATGGTGGCGATGCGCGTCGTCTCCTCGGGCACGATGCGCCAGATCATGCGCTCGTACTTCACCGGCCCCTTGTTGGCATAGACGCCGGTCGGCCCCCACTTGTAGGCATCGTGCCGCTTGAGCACGAGCTCCTTGCGCGGCTCCCACTTCTCCCAGCAGAGCGGGCCGGTACCGTCGAAGCCCTTGACGCCGAAATCGTTGCCGAGCGCCTCGACATTGTCCTTGTTGATGATGGTGGCGGCGAAGTTGGCGAGATCGACCAGCAGCTCGGCGTGCGGGCGCTTCAGCTTGTAGACCACGGTGTAGGGATCGTCGGCCGCGATGCTGTCGATGTCGCCGAGCCGCCAGTAGAACGGATACCTGGCGTTGGGATCGGCGAGCCTGTTGAACGAGTAGACCACGTCCGCCGCGGTGAATTTCTTGCCGCTGCAGAAGGTCACATCGTCGCGCAGCCTGAACACGTAGGTCAGCTTGTCGTCCGACACCTCCCACGACTTGGCGAGCAGTGGATGGACGGTCTTGAGGTCCCAGTCGAGCGCCACCAGCGTGTCGCCCATCATGAACATGGGATGGCCCATGCCGCTCGACGTGTTGTTGTGCGGATCGTACCTCGGTGCGTCCTGCGAGCGAATGTTGACGAACGTCTGCGCGGACGCGGACGCAGCGAGCACACACCATCCCATCGCGAGCGCCAGTGCGGCACCCATTACTCTCTTGTTCATCGGCGTTTTCCTCCCGCCGGTGTGACCCCGGCTAGCGGGAGGAGTGTAGGAAGTTCCCGCCGTCGACGCCACTCATCCGGTGGGGGCGCGGGGCGGCGGGCAGCTGGCCGACAGGAAGGTGAAGACGCCGAAGCGACGGCCGCGCGTAACCGGCACGACCTCGTGCAGGAGCGACGAGGAGAAGACCAGCGCGCTGCCTGGGACCGGGCGATAGAGCTCGCGGCCGAACTCGGGGAAACGCAGCTCGCCGCCGTCGTACTCGTCGTCCGGATTGAGGTTGAGGCTCAGCGCAAACTGCCGGTGCGCGGTGTGGCGGCTCGTGTTGTCGCGGTGGCGGCCGAAGCGTCCGCCGGAGGCCGCGTCGTAGCAACCGATGATCGGCGCCTCGACGACCATGATGCCGATATGGAACGCCTGCAGGATTGCCGGTACGACGCGGCGCACCAGGCAGTCGCGCAACTGCACGAACAGCCGAGGATCATCGAGCTGCACGTCGTGGCGGCGCTTGACGTCGCCGTTGACGACATTGCCTTGGATCCCGCCCACCCTGTTCGAAATCTTGTCGTTGCGCTGCCAGTAGTCGATCAGCGTCCGGCAGACGTCGGGCTCGACGACGCGCTCGAGCAGCAACACCGGCGCCTTGGCCCGCACGACGGCCGGTCGGGTCGCAGCATAAAGTTGCGTCACCCGTGCCGCGACGTCGTTGGCGGTCGGCTGCGGCAGCACGTTCGCCACGCGACCGGC
>JAEZIF010000166.1 GCA_023416135.1 Pseudomonadota bacterium | reverse complement strand
TCCATGACATGACCGCCGGCGACCTGCTCGCTGCCTACAAAGCCAAGAAATTGTCGCCCGTCGAAGCCGTCGACGCCGTCATCGCCCATATCGAAAAGTGGGAGTCCAAGCTCAAGGCGCTCTACGCTCCCGACTTCGAAGGGGCGCGCAAGGCCGCCAAGGCGTCGGAGAAGCGTTGGCAGGCCGGCAAGCCGCAGGGCGCATTGGACGGCGTGCCCATCACCATCAAGGAGAATATCGCGACCAAGGGCGTGCCGGTGCCGCTCGGGACCGCGGCGACCGATCTGGTGCCGGCTGCGGACGACGCGCCGGCCTCTGCGCGGGTGCGTGAGGCGGGGGCGGTGATCCTGGCCAAGACCACCATGCCCGATTACGGCATGCTGTCGTCGGGGCGAAGCTCGTTCCATCCGCTGACCCGCAATCCTTGGAACCTCGCCTGGAACCCGGGCGGCTCGAGCGCGGGCGCCGGCGCGGCCGCGGCGGCAGGCTACGGCCCCTTGCATCTCGGCACCGACATCGGCGGTTCGGTGCGCCTGCCGGCCTGTTGGAACGGCATCTTCACGCTAAAGCCCAGCCTCGGCCGTGTCCCGGTCGATCCGCCGTACTTCGGCCGCGCGGTCGGGCCGATGACGCGTACGGTCGCCGACTCGGCGCTGCTGATGGCCGAGCTCTCCAAGCCCGACGCGCGCGATTATATGAGCCTGCCGCCCGCCACCTTCGACTGGGGTGCGGGTCCGCTCGACCCCAAGGGGCTCAAGATCGGCCTGCATCTTGATGCGGGTTCCGGCCTGCCGGTCGACGCCGAAGTGAAGGCCGCCGTCGAGGCCGCCGCGAAAAAGTTCGCCGATGCCGGCGCCAGGGTCGAACCGGTGGCTCCGTTCCTGTCGCCCGACATGCTGCTTCTGCAGGACCTGTTCTGGCGGGTGCGCAGCTGGGTGGACTTCTCGGCATTGAGCCATGCCAAGCAGGCGAGCGTGCTGCCCTTCATCGCCGACTGGTGCCGCGGCGGCGCAGACGTCTCGGGCACGACGGTAATCAAGGCCGTCGCCAACTACATGGCGATCCGCGCTGCCGCGACGCGCGCCACGCAGCCCTTCGACTTCGTGCTGTCGCCGGTGTCGCCAGTGCCGACCTATCGTGCCGACTGGGAGACGCCGACCAACGACGTACGACGGCCGCTCGAGCACATCTCCTTCACCATGCCCTACAACATGAGCGAGCAGCCGGCGGCGTCGATCAATTGCGGCTACACCAAAGAGGGCAAGCCGATCGGTCTGCAGATCGCCGGCCATCGCTTCGACGATCTCGGTGTGATGCGGATCTCGCGCTGGTTCGAGCAGGCGAGGGGGCCGCAGAAGGCGTGGCCCGAGCCGAAATGAAGGCGATGAGCAATGGACCGCTCGGCATCCTGATGCTCGACACGCGCTTCCCGCGCATCAAGGGCGACATCGGCAATGCGCAGTCCTTCGACTTTCCGGTGATCTTCCGGCGCATGGAGGGAATCGGCTCGGCCGATGCGGTTGCGGCCCATCCCGACCGACCGCGCGTGCTGGCCGCGCTGGAAGCCAATGCTCGGGCACTCGTTGACGAGGGCGCGATCGGGCTGTCGACGAGCTGCGGCTTCCTAGCCCTCTACCAGGACGATCTCGCGGCCCGCTCGTCCGTGCCGGTCGCGACCTCTGCTCTGCTGCACATCAAGCGGCTCGTCGGCAGGCGGGTCGGCGTGATCACTGCGTCCGCCCGCAATCTGACACCGGCCCACTTCGCCGCCGTCGGCGCGCCGACCGATACACCGTTCGTCGGCCTGCCCGAGGACAGCTCGTTTGCCGAGACATTCATCGGCAACGGCACGACGCTCGATCGCGACCAGGTCGAGCGCGAGGTCGTGGCGGCGGCGCGCGACCTGCTGGCGCGCCATCCCAGCATCGACACGATCGTATTCGAATGCACCAACCTGCCGCCGTACAAGAAGGCAGTCGAGGACGCTGCGGGCCTGCCGGTGCTCGACGTGCTCGATCTGCTGAAGGACTTCCATGACGGGCTTACGGGGGCAGCAGGCGGCGGTAGACAGGCTGCAGCAGGGTAGGGATCAGGTAGATCGGGAACTGCACGGCGGCGATGAACAGGAAGACGTCGGCGTCGATCGAGGTCGGCAGCACGGCCATCAGCAGCGCATTGTGGCGGCCTCCCGAGCAGTAGCCCGCCGTCAGCGCCACGCGCCGGTCGAGGAGCGGCAGCGTGCCCGCGGCGACCACGAGATTGCACAGGATCATGCCGGCGAAGGCGCCGACGACGAAGCCCGCGAGCTTCATTGGCTGAGCCGTGGCCTGGGCGACCACGCCATCCATCAGCGGAATGGCGAAGACCATCAGGACCACGACCGACAGCCCGTCGAGGGTCTGCGCCTCCTCCACGATCCGCTTGCCGAGCCAACGGCGGATAGCGAACGCCCCAGCCGACGCCAGTACCACGATCAGCGCCAGGCGCAGGCTGAGATCGATGGCGCTGATGTGCAGGTCGAGATCGAGCAGCCACAGCGCCAGCGGCGGCAGAGTGAACGGCACCAGGAAATTGGTGAAGAGAGTCAGCAGCAGGGCGAGCGATGAATCGAGGCGCAGGAAGGCGGCGGTGGTGGCCGCCGAGATGATGCCGGGCGCCATGGCGCTGAGGCAGAGCGCTGCGACCAGACCGGGCCACAGGCCGAGCCCCTGCCAGATCGGCCAGACGATCAACGGAACGACGATAAGGTTCGCGAGTGCCAGCAGAATGGCAAGGCCGGGCCGGCGCAGCAGCGCGCGCGCCCGAATCCAGTCCGTGCGCGCCAGGGCCAGCATCAGCAGCAAGACGGCCAGCGGCCAGAGCAGGACGCGCGTGGCCGAGGCGACGTCCTGGAAGGCGAGTCCGATCGCCAGCGACAAGGGCAGAAGAGTGGTGGCGCGACCGCCCATGCGCCGCAAAACGTGAACGACCGGCTTCATCGGGCCGAGCTTACACGGCCTGGCCTGCAGCATGTTCCGGCGCGCTTTCATTGCTGCTTTGCCGGCTAGCGCGGGCTGCGGGAGTCCAGCTGGGGGCACGTGCTTCAGGCACGGTCGTCGTTGCCACGCCATGACGGCGGCAACATCCGGGTCCTTTGGGGCGACTGCCGACGACCCTGCCCACGCAGAGCGTGCCGAGCCGATCGACCTGCAAAGGCCGCGAAGCACCGTCTGGCGGTCAGAACATCCCGTTGTTGTTCACCGGCTTCTCCGGGATCGGCTGGACGACGTCCCAATGCTCGACGATCTTGCCGTTTTCCAGCCTGAAGATGTCGATGATCGCCACGCCACGTTCGCCGGGCTCGCGCACGCCGTGGACGTGCAGGATCACGTAGTCGCCCTCGGCAAAGACGCGCTTGATCTCGCTCTTGGCGTTAGGGAATTTCTCCTTGCGCATGGCGATGAAGGACTTGAAGCCCTCGATGCCGTCCGGCGCGCCGGGATTGTGCTGGATGTAGCGCGGGCCGAAATGTCTGGCCGCGGCGTCGAAATCCTTCTGGTTCAGCCCATTCTCGTAGAAGTCGAGCACGACCTTCTTGTTTGCTTCGAGGTCGGCTGCGTAGGTCGGCAGCGTCACGACAAACAGCAGCGCAAAGACGAGAGCGATCCTTTGCATCGGTTTCTCCCCGGTCGTCGTTCCCATGCTAGTCTTACTGAGTCAGAAAGCCACAGCTTTGGCTGGGGGATTATGAGGTATTGTCAGAAGATTCATTTTTCGGCGAGCGAGGCTGAGATGGATCTTCGAAGGGCCAGCAGTGAAGGGCGGTTT
>JAEZIF010000070.1 GCA_023416135.1 Pseudomonadota bacterium | reverse complement strand
CTCGGGCTTCGCCCTCGGGATGACATTTGTGCGTATGGAAAGGCTTGCCATGGATTCCTACGACGACACCGAGCTCGCCCTGATGAAATTCGGTGTCGGCCAGCCCGTGCCACGCATGGAGGATCCGACGCTCCTGCGCGGCCAGGGCCGCTATACCGACGACATCAATCTCGCGGGCCAGGCTTATGCCGTGATGGTGCGCAGCCGAATCGCGCACGGAATCCTGAAAGGCATCGATACGACGGTGGCGCGCGCCCTGCCGGGCGTGCTGGCGATCTACACCCATGCCGATCTCGGAGCGGCGGGCTTCGGCCCCTTGAAATGCCCGATGAACATCCCGCAGCGCGACGGCTCGCCGATGAAGACGCCGCCGCGGCCGTCGCTGGCCGTGGGCAAGGTGCGGTTCGTCGGCGAGGCCGTGGCCTGCGTCGTCGCCGAGACGGCCGTGCAGGCAAAAGACGCCGCCGAAGCCGTCGAGCTCGACATCGAGGAATTGCCCGCCGTCACCACGCCGGCCGAGGGGCTGAAGCCCGGCGCGGTGCAGATCCACGACGCCGCGCCGGGCAACCTCGCGCTCGACTTCCACTACGGCGACGCCGAGGCGGTGAAGAAGGCCTTCGCTGAAGCCGCGCACGTGACGCGCCTGGAGATCGCCTCCAACCGCATCGTCGTCAATGCCATGGAGCCGCGTTCGGCGATCGGCTCCTGGGACCCCAAGACCGAGCGATGGACCTTGAACGTCGGCTGCCAGGGCGTGATGGGCTTGCGCGGCGGCCTGGCGCGCGACGTGCTGAACGTGCCGGCCGACAAGGTGCGTGTGCTGACCGGCAATGTCGGCGGGTCGTTCGGCATGAAGAGCCAAGTCTATCCCGAGTACGGCCCGCTGTTGCTCGCCGCCAAGCTCCTGGGTCGCCCGGTGAAGTGGACCGACGAACGCTCCGAGAGCTTCCTCAGCGACCATCACGGCCGCGATCATCAGCGCGTCGCCGAGCTGGCGCTCGACAAGGACGGCAAGTTCCTCGCCGTGCGGCTGACGGGCACCGGCAATGCCGGCGCCTACATCTATCCGCCGATGCCGGCCACGACCAACGCGGTGAAGAACATCATCGACGTCTACACGACGCCGGCGATGGAAGTGAACTCCAAGGTGGTGTTCACCAACACCACGCCGATCGGCGCCTATCGCGGCGCCGGCCGCCCCGAGGGCAACTACTACATGGAGCGCCTGATCGACACCGCTGCGCGCGAGATGGGCATCGACCGTATCGAACTGCGGCGGCGCAATCACATCGCGCCCGCGCAGATGCCCTACAAGGCGCCGTCGGCCATGAGCTACGATTCCGGCGAGTTCACCACCGTGCTCGACAAGGCGCTGGTCGCCGCCGACTGGCACGGCTTCGACCGGCGCAAGGCCGAGAGCCGCGCGCGGGGCAAGCTGCGCGGCCGCGGCATCGGTTCGTACCTCGAGGTCACCGGTCCGCCGGCCAAGGAATATGGCGGCGTGCGCTTCGAGGCCGACGGCACCATCACCATGCTGAGCGGCACGCTCGACTACGGCCAGGGTCACGCCACGCCGTTCGCCCAGGTGCTGGGCGGCAAGCTCGGCATTCCGGTGACGCGTTTCCGCCTGCTGCAGGGCGATTCCGACCAGCTCAAGGTCGGCGGCGGCACCGGCGGATCGAAATCGGCGCTGGTCGCGAGCCAGGCCTTCCTGGAAGCGGGAGCCAAGGTGATCGAGCAAGGCAAGCAGATCGCCGCCCATGTGCTCGAAGCCTCGGCCGTCGACATCGAATTCTTGACCGGGCGCTTCGTGATTGCCGGCACCGACCGCGGTATCGGCATTCTCGAACTGGCCGACAAGCTGCGGTCGGGACTGAAACTGCCGGCCGACGTGCCGCAGTCGCTCGACGTCAGTCACATCTCCGACAATCCGCCGTTCTCGTTCCCCAACGGGTGCCACGTCGCCGAGGTCGAGATCGACCGCGACACCGGTGTGATCGAGGTGGTGCGCTACTCCATGGTCAACGACTTCGGCACGGTCATCAATCCGATGCTGACCGCGGGCCAGGCCCACGGCGGCGTGATGCAGGGCATCGGCCAGGCCCTGATGGAGCGCACGGTCTACGATCCGCAGGGCCAGCCGGTGGCCGGCTCCTACATGGACTACGCCCTGCCGCGCGCCACCGACGCGCCCGACATGTCGGTGGAGAACCATTCGGTCCCCTGCAAGACCAACCTTTTGGGCGTCAAGGGCTGCGGCGAAGCAGGCTGCGCCGGCGCGCTGCCGTCGGTGATGAATGCCGTGGTCGATGCCCTGAGCGAGTTCGGCGTCACGCATATCGACATGCCGGTGACGCCGGAGAAGGTGTGGCGGGTGCTGGACGGTGCCAGGTAACGGCGAGGCCTACGCCTTTTTCCTCGACAACGCTCGACCGGCAATCTCGGCGCCATCTTCCTTCGACAATCTCAGTGAAAGGAAGGTGGGCAGGGCGAGCGGAAGAGCGACAAGGACGATCGCCGTTCGAAAGTCACCGCCGACAGTCGTGGCCAACGCTGCATAGGCGACACCGGCCGAAGCCGCGATCTGCTTCGCGACGCTCAGCATGGTGGACGCCTGCCCCGTCTCGGGCTTCAGCACGTCCGAGAAGATCATGGCCTCCAGGCCCTGGATCTGCAGGACCCGCAGCAAGTGCCCGACGAAGATGATCGCCATGATGACGAGGTATGGCGTCGTCTCGCTGATGAAGGCGAGGAACAGCATCGACAGCGCCCCGAACAGGGCGGTTCCAGCGAGGAAACTCCGGAACCCGAACCAGCGAAGCGTCGAGCCGATGGCGAAGCGGCTCGACAGCGTGGCGATGGCGCCGATGAAGGTGATCGATCCCGATTCGAAGGGCGTCAGGCCAAACCCGACCTGCAGCAGCATCGGGAGCAGGAAGGGCAGGGCGCCGACGACGGCGGCGCGGACGACGAAGCTGCTGCCGATGCCGATGCGGAACGTGCGATGCCGCAGCAGCGACAGATCCAGGACAGGCGACGTCGTCCGTCGGGCGTGCCTCACGTAAAGAGCCAGGAGGAGGGCGCCGATCGCCGACAGCGCCAAGCTCCACGCGAGCGGGGACGTCGGTCCACCCAGGGCGCTGAGGCCGCTTCCGATTGCAAGGATTCCCAACGAGGACAACACGAATCCGACGCCATCGAAGGGTGTTCTCGGCGTGTCGGAGTCCTTCGGAACAACGAAGAGGGCCAGCGCGAGCGCCCCGAGGCCGATCGGGACGTTGATCAGGAACAGGAGGCGCCAGTCGTGATATGTCGCCACGTATCCCGCCAGCAATGGACCGACAACGAGGGTAAGAGCCGGAAGGATGGAGGCCGACGACAGCACACGGACCAGATCCTGCTTCGACACCGATCGGATGAGGATCATGCGCCCGATGGGAAAAATCATGGCGCTCCCCACACCTTGAAGGACCCTGGCGGCAACAAGTGTCGGGAGGGTGGTGGAGGCGGCGCACAGCAGCGATCCGAGCAGGAAGACAGCGATCGCCGCCGTGAAGACCAGGCGCGGCCCGAGGCGATCCGACAGCCAGTTGCACAACGGAATCAGCGCGGCGATCACAAGGAAGTACGATGTAAGAGCCGATTTCGCCTGGACGGGGTCGACGCCGAGGTCGCGCGCGATCAGCGGCAGCGGCGTCGAGATCATCGCGCTGTCGAGGGTCTCCATGGCGAAAGTGCCGGACACCAGGAACAGAAGCCAGAAGCTGCGGCCAGCCATGAAATCCCCGGACGAGAGTGCATGGCGATCCTGCATGAATCCGGCTGTGGACTGCTGGTGCGATGAGCGGGTCGCCGACTACTGTCGGCACGGGACTTGCGTCCTGTTCTGCAGAGGAGATGCGCCATGAAGGCTGTCGTGATCCATGCGCTTGGCGGGCCGGACCAGCTCACCCTGGCCGAAATGCCCGACCCGGTTCCCGGCGCCGGCGAGGTGCTGCTCGACGTCGCCTATGCCGGCTGCAACTGGGCCGACACGCAAGTGCGGATGGGCATTTACCCGCATCCCATGACCTATCCCATGGTGCTGGGGTTCGAGGTATCGGGAAAAGTCGCGGCCCTCGGCGCAGACGTAGCGGGCGTCAAGGTTGGCGACCGCGTCGCCGCCTTTCCCGAAAAGGGCGGCGCCTACGCCGAGAAATGCGTCGCCGGGGCGCTGGGGCTGATCAAGCTGCCCGATGCGGTCGCGCTCGACGTCGCCGCCGCCTTTCCCATTCAGGCGCTGACCGCCTATCACATGATGTGGACGGTCTATGGCGGCGTCGGCAAGGGCGACACGATCCTGGTCAATGCCGTGGGCGGCGGCGTCGGACTGATGTGCACCCAGCTCGCGGTGCAGGCCGGCGCGCGCGTCATCGGCACCACCGGCACGCCGGGCAAGGAGAGGCGTGCGCTCGAATTCGGTGCGGAGCGCGTGGTCGTGACGTCGAGCGAGGATTTCGAAAAGGCCGTGCTCGACTTCACCGACAACAAGGGCGTCGACCTCGCGATCGACTCCTACGGCGCCACCATGCTCGACCGCACCTTCAACGTCGTGAAGAAGCTCGGCCACGTCGTCAGCATCGGTGAGGCCGAGGGCCAGCCCTTCAAGAACATCCGGGAGCGGATCCTGCCGCGCTCACAGACTTTCACGCGCCTGCATCTCGGCCATGTCGACCATGCCCTGCCCGAGTGGCAGGCCGGCATCGACCACGTGGTGGGCGGTATCGCTGCCGGCTGGCTGAAAGTCCCGATCGAGGGTGTGTTCCCGCTGGCCGAGGCGGCCGAGATGCATCGCCGTCTCGAGGGGCGTCACGTCGCCGGCAAGCTCTTGCTAAAGGCGTGAGGCCTGGCCTGGCCGGCCCGGCCGGCCATCGCGCTCAGGCGTCGTCGCCTGAGATGCGCAGGACGGTCTTGCCCAGCCCCTGGCCGGTCAGCGCGAACTCCAGCGCTTCGGCGAACGCCTCGAAGCGGAAGGTCCGCCCGACCGGCGGCGACATCGATCCCTCCGCGACCCAGCCCAGCAGCTGGCGCAGATGCGCCTGCGTGCGCTCGGCCTCGAAGATCTGGAACTGGCGCACGTCGACGCCGATGAGCGCGGCGCCCTTCAGGAGGGGCAGGTTGACCGGCAGTGCCGGGATCTGGCCCTGGGCGAATCCGACGACGAGGTAGCGACCGCGCCAGTTCTGCGACCGGAAGGCCGGCTGCATCAGGGGGCCGGATACTGGATCGAAAACGACGTCCGGGCCGGCGCCGTCCATCGCTCCCTTGAGACGCTCGCGCCATCCTTCGGGCGCGGCGTCGATGACGCAGTGGGCGCCCTGAGCCTGGGCGAAGGCTCGCTTCTCCTCGCTTGAGGCGCAGGCGACCACGCGCGCACCAAGACAACGACCGACCTGCAGGGCTGCCATGCCGACGCCCCCGGCGGCGCCGATCACCAGCAGCCGCTCGCCCTCGGCAAGCGCCGCGCGGTCGCGCAGGCCGTGGAGTGCGGTGAGATAGTTGATCCTGAACCCTGCGGCCTGGGCGAAAGACAGGGCGTCAGGAATCGCCGTCGCGTCGGCCGCCTTCGTCACGACCCGCTCGGCGAAGCCGCCTTGCACGGCGGCGAGAACGCGATCGCCCGGCCTCAGGCCGACGACGTCGCGGCCGACGGCTTCGATATGCCCCGCCACCTCGATGCCGGGCGTGAAGGGCAGCGCCGGCTTGACCTGGTAACGGCCGAGCGCCAGCAGGGCATCGACATAGCCGACGCCGCAGGCCGCAACGCGGATGCGCACCTCGTCGCGTTGCGGTTCGGGCGTCGCGGCCTCGACGATACGGTAGTCGGCGATGCTGTCGAGCTGTTCTGCGCGTACCGCCCTCACGTGATTCTCCGGGAGTAGGAAGCCAGGGCCTGGGCGATCGGACGGCCGTCCTGCGTCAGCTGGACCTGCACAACGATCGCCGCCGAATCGCCGCCTTCCGCGACGGCGCTGGCCATGACGGGACCCTCGGTCGGCGTGGCCAGCAGGCTGCAGGAGAAATGGACCGGTGCCAGCCGTTCAGCCTGGCCTGGCGGCGCCAGGCTGAGTGCCGCGGTATGCTGTGCCAGATCGGCGAGGAAGGCGAAGCCGCTGGTGCCGCCATCGGCCGCATGGAAGCGGCTCACGGTGGCGCGCCGGTCGTGGCGCTCGATGCTGTCGGCGATCTCCGGCCTGCCCTTGTGTCCGCCGGTCGCGGCCACCGCCAAGGCTCGGCGCGGCCCCGTCAGCCCGTAACGCATGAACTTCATGTAGGCGCGGACCACCCAGTCGGCGAGCGGCGCTGCTGTCGCCGTCCCATGCGTGCTCGACATGTAGCGCTTGCTCAGGAAGTTGCGGGCGCCAAGCAGGATATGCGTCACCGCCTCGAGCTCGCGCTCGGTGTAATGCGGCAGCTGGCCGTTGCGCTGGCTGTGGCGGAAGGCCCGCATGTAGCCGCGCGCGATGTTCTCGACATGCTGGTGGAAGCCCTGCGGCGTGAAGATCTCGGCTTCGGCGTAGATGCGCTCGAACTCCGGATTGTGCGCCAGGAAGTCGAAGTACGCGCGGAAGCCGATCTCCTCGCGCTCGTAGCTCTCTGTGCGGCCCTGCAGGCGAACGCGGATCTCGTCGAGCAGCTGGTTGCCGAGATGCGGCAGCAGCTGGTCAAACAGGTCCTGCTGCGAGGAGAAGTAGTTGTAGAAAGTGCCCTGCGCGACCTTGGCCCGCTCGGTGATCTTGGCGATCGACGAGCCGCTGTACCCCAGCTCACCGACCACCTTCAGCGCGGCGTCGAACAGCCGCTGCCGCGTCGCCTCGACCTTCAGCACGCGCTTCGCCGCCGGCGCACTGCGAGCCGCGCGTTTCGGCTTCGCGGGGCGGCGCGCGGTCATCGGCAGCCTCGAGGCGCGTCATGCCAATGCGAAACTGAATATTGGCTCAACATTCATTTATGCTTGCCACTGTTTGGTGCCTTTGTCATGGTCCGTTCGATGAACAGTCGCAGCGAATCCGCGAAAACTGTGGGAACTTCGACCCCGCGCAATGCCCGGGCGCTTCTGGCCGAGGTCGCCGAAGCGCGGGCCAGGGTCAGCGACGAGGGCCGCCCCGACGCGGTGGCGCGCCAGCATGGCCGCGGCAAGCTGACGGCGCGCGAGCGCATCGCGCGCCTGTGCGATCCCGGGTCCTTCCGCGAGTACGGCGGCCTGGTGAAGCCGGTGAAGGACAATCCCTACAACCAGGACGTCGATGCGCCGGCCGACGGCGTCGTCACCGGTACCGGGCTGATCGGCGGCATGCCGGTCACGATCTGCGCCAACGACTACACCGTCCTCGGTGGCAGCCTGGGCACGATCGGCATGAACAAGTTCATCCGCTCGGCCGAGCGCGCTGGCAACGCCGGCATGCCCTACATCATGCTGATGGAGGGCGGCGGGCACCGCATCCAGGACGGCCTCGACTCGCGGCACTTCGCGATGGGCTTCAGCCTGTGGAACGTGCTGGCCAAGATGTCGGGCTGGGTGCCCATCGTGTCGGCGGTGATGGGCCCCGGCTTCGCGGCGGCTACCAATTTCTCGGCGATCGCCGATTTCGTCATCATGACCCGCCACAACACGGCGATGGGCATGGCGGGGCCGGCCCTCGTCAAGGCCGGCACCGGCGAGACGGTCAGCATCGCCGAGCTCGGCAGCGCCGAGCTCCAGGCCGATCGCCACGGCATCGCCCACCTCGCGGTCGACGACGACGAGCAGTGCCTCAAGGCGATCAAACGCTACCTTTCCTTCCTGCCGAAGAATGCGTCGTTTCCGGCGCCGCGCCTGCCGGCCGACGATCCCGCCGATCGCCGCGCCGAGGAGCTGCTCGATATCGTGCCGGCGAACCTTCGCCAGGCCTATGACGTGCGCAAGGTCGTCAACGCCGTCGCCGACCGCGGCAGCATCTTCGAGATCCAACCGACCTATGCCCGCAACATCGTCGTCTGCTTTGCCCGCCTCGACGGCCAGCCGGTCGGCTTCATCGCCAACCAGCCGATGCAGTCGGCGGGCATGCTCGACGCCAATGCCTGCGAGAAGGCGGCGCACTTCATCGCCGTATGCGACGCCTTCGGCCTGCCGCTGATCTACCTGGTTGACGTGCCCGGCTTCGCCATCGGCTCGAAGGCCGAGGCGACTGCGCTCGGCCGGCGCAGCGGGCGCATGCTGTACGAGCTCGGGCGATCGACGGTGCCGCGCCTCTCGGTGATCATGCGTAAGGGCTATAGCGGGGCGTTCTGCGCCATGAACGGCGGAGGCCCGAGCTTCGATGCCGACGCCTGCTACGTCTGGCCGACGGCGGAGATCAGCGCGCTGTCTGTCGAGGGCGCGGTCGATGTCGTCTATCGCAAGGACTACGAGAAGGCCGCCGATCCCGCCGCGCGGCGGCAGGAGATGATCGACGAATTCAAAGGGCATCTGGGCGCGTTGCGCGCCGTCGAGCACTTCTTCATCGACGACGTCATCGACCCGCGCGACACCCGTGCCATCCTGATCCGGACGCTGAAGGATTGTCCGGCACGGCATCTCAACAAGCCCTTCCCCAGGCATCGTTCGATCTCGCCCATCTGAGAAGAGCCGGTCGACCATGAGCGCAGCCTACACTCTCGTCACGTCCGACACGGCCGGAACCGTCTTGCTGGTCAACGTCGCCAACGGCGACAGGCTCGGTGCGGGCGGCGTCACCGCGCTGCTCGACTGCATGAAGATGGAGATCCCCGTCACGGCGCCGGTGGCCGGCACCATCCACGACCTCACGATCACGGCCGGCGACGCCGTCACCGAAGGGCAGCCCCTTGCGCGAATCGGACGCTGACGCGGCCATGCCGGCAGGGCCTCCGCCCGGCGATCCGCGCGTTCCGGCAGCGGCGGACTGCGTGCTGCGGCCGCTGCTAGACCGCCGGGCGCGCGACAATGCCGACGACGTCTTCATACTGACCCAAGCCGGCGAGGAATGGACGTTCGGCCGGCTGCACGCGCGCGTGGTCCGCACGGCGAGCGCGCTCGCGCGGCTGGGCGTGCGGCAGGGCGACCATGTCGTGCTGTGGCTGCCCAATGATGTCGACTTCGTCGTCGTGTGGTTTGCCGTGAACTATCTCGGCGCGGTGTCGGTGCCGATCAACATCGCCTACCGCGGCAGCCTGCTGGCCCACGTCATCCGCAACTCCGACGCAAGGCTCATCGTCGGCCATGCCAGCCTGCTGCCGCGTCTGGACGACATCGACCGCGCCGCGCTGGCCTGCGCCGTGGCGATCGGCGGCCCGCCGCCGCGCCTCGCCGGCCTCGAAGTGCTCGACGCCACCGCGCTCGAGGGCGACGGAGTCCTGCCGCCGCTCGAGCGGCCGATCCAGCCCTGGGATACCCAGTCGATCGTCTACACTTCGGGCACGACCGGCCCGTCCAAGGGCGTGCTGTCGTCGTACATCCATCTCGCGACGATGGGCGGCACGTCGGCGTTCCCCTACCTCGCGGGCGACGACCGCTTCCTGGTCTACTTGCCGTTCTACCATGTTGGCGGCACGCTCTACGTATACGCCATGCTGATGCGCGGCGGCTCGGTCGCCATCCTTGAGAGCTTCAAGACCGACCAGTTCTGGGCCGAGGTCGAGCGCACCCGGGCCACGGTGTGCCAGATGCTCGGCGTCGTGCCGAAGTTCCTGCTCAAGGCCCAGCCCTCGGCGCGCGACCGGGCACACACATTGCGCAACGTGCTGCTGCTGCCCTCCGACGACACGGCGGCGATCACCGAGCGCTTCGGCGTGGCGGTCTACACCTGCTTCAACATGACCGAGACCTGCATGCCGCTGGTTGCCGGCCCCAATCCGGCCCCGGCCGGCACCTGCGGGCGGGTGCGCGAAGGCGTCGAGGTGCGGTTGGTCGACGCCAACGACTGCGAGGTGCCGGTCGGCGCGGCCGGCGAGCTGGTCATTCGCGCCGACGCGCCCTGGGTCATCACCCACGGCTACTACAAGAATCCCGAGGCGACTGCCGCGGCCTTGCGCAACGGCTGGTTCCACACCGGCGACGCGCTGCGCCGCGACGCCGACGGCAACTTCTTCTTCGTCGATCGCCTCAAGGATGCCATCCGGCGGCGCGGCGAGAACGTCTCTTCGTTCGAGATCGAGCTCGAGGTCTGCGCCCATCCGTCGGTCAAGGAGGCGGCGGCGATCGCCGTGCCCAGCGAGTTCGCCGACGACGAGATCATGATCGTCGTGGCCCCCGTGCCCGGCGCCACCATCGACCCGCGGGAGCTGGTCGAGTTCCTGCGTCCGCGCATGGCTCACTTCATGGTGCCGCGCTACATCCGCATCGTCGCCGAGCTCCCCAAGACACCGACCCAGAAGGTCCAGAAGACGGCCCTGCGCGGAGACGGCGTCACGGCCGACGCCTGGGACCGCGAGAAGGACGGCGGCATCGTCCTGCGCCGTGAGCGGCTGGCGTGACGGCTGCCGCGACAGCAGGCCCGGCGGCCGGGCCGCTCGCCGACGTGCGCGTCATCGAGCTGGCGGGGATCGGTCCCGCGCCGTTCTGCAGCATGCTACTGGCCGATCTCGGCGCCGACGTCGTGCGCATCGATCGCACCGAGAGCAGTGGCCTCGGCGTCGACGTGGCGCCGGAGCGCGACCTGCTCAACCGCAACAAGCGCTCGATCGCGCTCGATCTCAAGGCCGCGACGGACAAGCGGCTGGCTCTCGACCTCATCGGCCGCGCCGACATCCTGATCGAAGGGTTCCGCCCGGGCGTCGCCGAGCGGCTGGGCCTGGGGCCGGACGCCTGCTGGGGCGAGAACCGCGCCCTGGTCTACGGCCGCATGACGGGGTGGGGCCAGGACGGGCCGCTAGCCAATGCCGCCGGCCATGACCTCAACTACATCGCGCTGACGGGCGCCCTGCACTGCATCGGCAGCGCGGGCCAGCCGCCGATGCCGCCGCTGAACCTCATCGGCGATTTCGGCGGCGGCGCGCTGTACCTGGCGTTCGGCGTCGTGAGTGCGCTTCTCGAGGCGCGGCAGTCGGGCCAGGGGCAGGTCGTCGATGCCGCGATGGTCGACGGTGTGGCCAGCCTTATGACGATGTTTCACGGCTTCCGGCAGCTCGGCCTGTGGAGCGACCGGCGGGCCGCTAACATCGTGGATGGCGGCGCGCCGTTCTACGCCGCCTACGAGACCGCGGACGGCAAGTACGTGTCGCTGGCCGCGGTTGAGGAGAAGTTCTTCCGCGTGTTCGGCGCCAAGGTCGGCCTCGACGATCATGACATGAAGGCGCATGGCGACAGCGCCGCCTGGCCCGCCCTGCGCCGGCGCCTCACCGACCTTTTCCGAACGCGCACGCGCGACGAATGGTGCGCGCTGCTCGAGGGCAGCGACGCCTGCTTCGCCCCCGTGCTGGACATGGGCGAGGCCGTCGACCATCCGCACAGTGCGGCGCGCACCATGTACCAGTCGTTCGACGGCCTGGTGCAGCCGCGGCCTGCGCCCCGCTTCAGCCGCACGCCTGGCCGGCTCAGGCGCCCGCCGCCGCGTCCGGGCGCCCAGCGCGACGCCATCCTGCGCGACTGGCTGTCGACGAATCCCATTTCCGGGGCGCCGATGCCCCGCCAGGGCAACGACAACTGACGGAGGAAACCCATGACGAAAGACACCAGGACGATGGCCCGGCGACGTGACGTTCTGCGAAGCGTAGCCCTGGCCGGCACGGCCCTCGCGGCGCCGATGATCGGCCGCTCCGCCTTTGCCGCGGACTCGTTCAAGATCGGCTGGATCCGCCCGACCACCGGCCGGCTCGCCAGCTCCTTCGCACCGCTCTATTTCGGCGGGCTGATCGCCGTCGACGAGATCAACGAGGCCGGCGGCATCCTCGGCCGCAAGATCGAGCGCGTCGAGGTCGACGACGAGGGCTCGCCGGCCAAGCAGCCCGCGGCCATCAAGCGGCTGCAGGAGGAAGGCTGCAAGGTCATCGTCGGCCCGACCGGCAGCTCGCAGTGCCTGTCGGCCGTGGCGGTGACGACGCCGGCCAAGCTGATCCACGGCTTCTTCGCGGTGGCCACCGCGCTGGGCGACGGGAAGAAGTACCCCTACGCCTACCAGACCACCTTCAACACCGACCACCAGGCCGAGGCGGCGGTCAGCTACCTCGCCGAGACGATCAAGGCGAAGAAGATCGGCATCCTGCAGGAGACGACCGCCTTCGGCGAGCAGGCCGTCGCGGATTCCAGGCGCATCATGCAGCGCTACAACCTGGCGCCGGCGGCCGTCGAGGCCTTCCCGCTGACCGCCCCCGACCTGAACGCCTACATCGCCAATCTGCAGCGCGCCGGCATCGACAGCCTGATGATCTGGGCGGCGGCGATCCCGCAGCTTTCGATGGCGTTCAACACCATGGCGTCACTGAACTGGCTGCCGCCGACGGTCGGCCACAACCAGCTGTTCAACGAATCGCTGCTGGCGCTGGTGCCGGCCGAGTCGATCAAGAACGTCTACGGGACGGCGCTCAAGACCTTCACCTGGAACGACAAGGTCTCGCCCGGCGAGCGCCAGGTCGCGTTCGCGAAGAAGCTGGCGCAGCGTCCGGAGGCCAAGGGCAGCGAGCCGATCATCGCCTGCTCGCCGTTTTACGACTTCCTGTACGTGCTCAAGCACGCCGTGGAGAAGGAGAAGTCGTTCGAGGTCGACGCCGTGAAGCGCGCCCTCGACGGCATCCGCGGCTTCCCGGGCCTGGCCGGCGCGATCAACTTCACCGCGGACAATCACTGCGCGCTGTCGGCGTCGGACCTGTGCATGGCCCGCGTCGCGTCGGCGCGCGATCCGCGGGCGATGGGCGTGTTCCGCGAACGCGCGCCGGGCCTCTAGCGCAACGCCAGCCCCCGGACGCGGGCGATGTACCTCCAGGTGCTGCTGAACGGGATCACGGCAGGGAGCCTCTATGCCCTCGTGGCGGTGGGCTACAACGTGCTGTACCGGCCGACCAACGTGTTCAACTTCGCGCAGGGCGATTTCGTGATGGTGGGCGCGATGGTCGGGGCGACGGTGGCGACGCTGCACGGCCAGTCCTGGATCGTCGCGCTTGCGGCCGCTGCGGTGGTGGTCGGTGTGCTGGCGGGCGTCGAGCAGCGCATCGCGGTGCGGCCGATCCTGCGCCGCTCCTCGAGCAGCCATGCCTGGATCATCTCGACCCTGGCCGTGTCGCTGATCATCGCCAACCTGGTCGGCCACATCTGGGGACCGGACCCGATCCGGCTGTCGCCGCCAGCACCCCTGTCGATGCGCACGTTCGAGATACTGGGCTTCCGCGCCAGCAGCTACCAGCTGACGCTAATCGTCGCCACGATCGTCATCGTCTTCGCGATCGAGCGGTTCTACGCCTCGCGGCGCGGGCGCGCGATCCTCGCCGTCGCCGAGGACCGCGACGCCGCGCTGCTGCGCGGCATCGACCCCGAGCGGCTGAGCTTCTGGTCCTTCGTCCTGGGCGGCATGCTGGCCGCCGCCACCGGCGTGCTGGCCGCGCCGATGCTCTACGCGTCGGTCGGCCTCGCTCCCCTGGTGCTCATCAAGGGCTTCGAGGCGGCGGCCATCGGTGGCATCGGCAACAACAAGGGCGCGCTGCTGGCAGGCTACATCCTGGGAATCGCCGAGGCGCTGGGCGCCGTCCTGCTCAGCCCCGGCTACCAGCAGGCCACGACCTTCGCCCTGATGCTGGCCATCCTGCTCGTCCGGCCGCAGGGCCTGCTCGGGAAGGCGGAAGCGCGCTATGTCTGAGACCGCAGCGGCGGCGGCCGACCCCCGTGGCAGTGCGCGGCGCGGCATCGAGCGCGCCGCGATCGCGCTGATCCTGCTGTTCCTGGTGGCCTTCCCGCTGGTCATCAAGAGCCAGTACGTCCTGTTCGTCGCCACCCAGGTCGGCGTCTACCTGATGGTCGCGATCGGGCTGAACTTCCTGACTGGCTACGCCGGCCAGGCCTCGATCGGCCACGGCGCGCTGGTCGCCATCGGCGCCTACGCGGCGTCGATCCTGATGGTCGACCACGGCTGGACCTTCTGGCCGGCGGCACTGGCTGGCATGGTGATGGCGGCGCTGGGCGGCGCGCTGATGGCCCTGCCGGCCTTTCGCGTCTCGACCTGGTACTTCGCGCTGATCACCCTCGGCTTCGCCCACGTCGTCTCGGCCATGCTGATCGAGTGGGGCGCGCTGACCCATTCGTTCGACGGCATCGTTGGCATTCCGATGCCGTCGGCGTTCGGCCATCTGCTCGATGCACGCGAGCTGTTCTGGCTGGTCGCGGCTGTCAACGTCGGCTGCTTCCTGCTGGTGCGCAATCTCGTCGCCTCGCGCGTCGGGCGCGGCCTGATGGCGGTGCGCGACAATCCGGCGGCGGCGATGGCCAGTGGCGTGTCGATCGTCGGCCTCAAGATGCTGGCCTTCGTGCTGAGCGCGTCGATTGCCGGCCTGGCCGGCGCCTTCTACGCCGTCCAGAAGACGGTCATCACGCCGGACGACTTCACCGCCGAGTTCTCGATCTTCTTCCTGGTGGTCGTGGTGCTGGGCGGCCCGGGACGGTTGTGGGGTCCGGCCGCGGGCACGCTGACCTTCTTCGTCGTGCCCGAGTTCCTCGAGGCGCTACGCGACTGGCGGCTGCTGCTCTACGGCGTGGTCCTGCTGGCCCTGATGCGATTCGCGCCCAAGGGGATCGTCGGCGCCGTCGACGACGTCTTCCAGCG
>JAEZIF010000068.1 GCA_023416135.1 Pseudomonadota bacterium | reverse complement strand
CTCAGGCCAGCCGGTCGAGCTCCTTGACGATGGCGTCGCCCATTTCCTGGGTGCCGACCTTCTTCACGCCGTCGGTCTTGCCGCCGGCCAGCAGGTCGGCGGTGCGATAGCCGGCCTTCAGCACGTTCTCGACCGCGGTCTCGACCAGGTCGGCTTCCTTGCCGAGGTCGAAGGAGTAGCGAAGCATCATGGCGTAGGACAGCGTCTCGGCCAGCGGGTTGGCGAGGCCCTTGCCGGCGATGTCGGGTGCGCTGCCGTGGATCGGCTCGTACAGCGCCTTGCGCCGGCCGGTCGCGTCGGGCGCGCCCAGCGAGGCCGACGGCAGCATGCCGAGCGAGCCGGTCAGCATCGATGCCTCGTCCGACAGGATGTCGCCGAACAGATTGTCGGTGACGATGACGTCGAACTGGCTGGGCGCGCGCAGGAGCTGCATGGCGAGCGCATCGGCATACATGTGCTCGAGCTTCACGTCGGAGTACTTCTCCTTGTGCAGCTTGGCCGCTTCCTCGCGCCACAGCACGCCGGTGTGCATGACATTGGCCTTCTCCGACGACATCACCTTGTTCTTGCGCTTGCGCGCCAGCTCGAAGGCGACGGCGCAGACGCGGCGGATCTCGCCCGCCGTGTAGCGCTGGGTGTCGAAAGCCTCGACCTCGCCCTGGGCGTTGGTGTGCCGGCCGCGCGGCTCGCCGAAATAGACGCCGCTGGTCAGCTCGCGGATGATCATGATGTCGAGGCCTTTGACGATCTCGGGCTTGAGCGAGCTCGCGTCGATCAGCGCATCGAACACCTTGGCAGGCCGCAGATTGGCGAAAAGGTCCATCTCCTTGCGCAGGCGCAGAAGGCCGCGCTCGGGCTTCTTGTCGAACTCGACATTGTCCCACTTGGGGCCGCCGACCGAGCCGAACAGAACGGCGTCGGCCTCGAGCGCTGTCTTCATGGCGTCGTCGGAGAGCGGCACGCCGTGCTTGTCGAGGGCGGCGCCGCCGACCACGTCTTCCTTGATGTCGAAGCCGACCGCTCGCTTCTTGCCCATCCAGGCGATGATCTTGCGGACTTCGTTCATGACTTCGGGGCCGATGCCGTCGCCAGGCAGCACCAGCAGATTGCGATTGGACGCCATTGTCTTCTTTCTCTTGGCTAACGGTCGTTCGTCAGGACGGGGCGTGCAGCCAGGGCTGTGCTTCCTTCTGGCGCGCCTCGAAGTCGTCGATCTCGGACTTCTTCTCCATGGTGAGGCCGATGTCGTCGAGGCCGTTCAGCAGGCAGTGCTTGCGGAACGGATCGATGTCGAAATGCACCGTGCCGCCGTCGGGTCCCTTGATCTCCTGCTTCTCGAGATCGACCTCGATGATGGCGTTGGACCCGCGGCTCGCATCGTCCATCAGCTTGTCGATGATCTCCTTCGGCATCTTGATCGGCAGAATGCCGTTCTTGAAGCAGTTGTTGTAGAAGATGTCGGCGAAGTCCTCGGAGATGATGCAGCGGATGCCGAAGTCGAGCAGCGCCCAGGGCGCGTGCTCGCGGCTCGAGCCGCAGCCGAAGTTGGGACCGGCGACGATGATCTTGGCGTTCTGATAAGCGGGCTGGTCGAGGACGAAGTCCTTCTTCTCGCCGTCGGCCGTCCAGCGCAGCTCGTAGAACAAACCGTCCTTGAGCCCGGTGCGCTTGATGGTCTTCAGGAAGTTCTTGGGGATGATCATATCGGTGTCGATATTGACCATCGGCATCGGAGCGGCGACGCCGCGCAGCGTCGTGAATTTTTCCATGAGATCCCTCGCGAAACGCCGGAATAAACGGACTTTTCCCCAGCCCGTCAAGCCGGCTCGGTGTCGTTAGCGCCGGGTCAGCACTGCGCCTGCCATCTTGTCGTGCAGGCCTTGCTTTCGCACGGAAAACGCGACGGCGACGCAGGAAACGAGGGCGATCAGCCCGACCACCGTGCTGAAGCCGCTGCCGGCGACGCCGGCAAGGGAAGGCAGATAGATCGGCCAGCAGCGCAGGGTGGCGCCCATCAGGCTCAACCGCTCCCCGTTCTCGGTCGAGACGCGGATGCCCAGCAGCCGCTTGCCCAGCGTCGCCTGGCTCGAGGAGCTTTCCTGGAATGCGAAGTAGGCCCACACGATCAGCGCATACACGATCATCTGGCGAGGCGAGACCAGGCTGTTGGCATAGTCGATCAAGGTCTCGAGGTCGGGATTCTCGGGCAGGGCCGGAAGCGGATCGGAGGGGAGAACCATCACGACGATCGACCAGACGATCCAGAGCGCGATGCCGTCGACGAGCGCTGCCACGACGCGGAGCCAGAAGCCGGCATAACGCACCGTCGTCTCCGGCGGGCGGGCGTCCCAGACCGGAGGCGGCGGGGCGGAGCCTGAGGTCGGCACACTCGGCATTTCGGTCTCCTGGCAGAATCGTCGGGGCGACCTTATCACGAGCATGTCGGCCGGAATATCGACAGGCTCGTCGTCGACTGGCGCCACGAAGCCTTGATGGCCAGTGGCTGCGCATCGTGCGATGAAGCGGATCGAGAATCGCCGGGCGATGCGCCCTCCACCGCCACCTTCGTCCGGTCGAACCAGACAGGCGGCGGTGCGACTTGGTCGAGGCGACGTCCCTACTGGTAGTCGCGTACGTCGGCCAGCGTGCCCTTGATCGCGGCGGCTGCCGCCATCGCCGGGCTCACCAGATGGGTCCGTCCACCGCGGCCCTGCCGGCCCTCGAAGTTGCGGTTCGAGGTCGAGGCGCAGCGCTGGCCGGGGTCGAGCCGGTCGGCATTCATGGCGAGGCACATCGAGCAGCCCTGGATGCGCCATTCGAAGCCCGCCTCGAGGAAGATCTTGTCGAGACCTTCCTTCTCGGCTTCCTGCTTCACCAGGCCGGAGCCCGGCACGACCATGGCCGATACGCCCGGCGCCACCTTGCGGCCCCTGGCGATCTCGGCCGCGGCACGCAGGTCTTCGATGCGGCCGTTGGTGCACGAGCCGATGAACACGCGGTCGATCGGCACGTCGACGAGCTTGGTGCCCGGCGTCAGGCCCATATAGGCGAGCGAACGCGTCCATGCCTGACGACGGTTCTCGTCCGGCGCGTTGGCCGGATCGGGAATGACGTCGGTGATCGGCAGCGCATCCTGCGGGCTGGTGCCCCACGTCACCATCGGCGGGATGTCCGCGGCGATGAGGTCGAGCTGGCTGTCGAAGTGCGCGCCCTTGTCCGACGGCAACCGGCGCCACTGGCTTAGCGCCAGGTCCCAGGCGCCGCCCTTGGGCGCGTACGGCCGGCCCTGGAGGTACTTGAAGGTCGTGTCGTCCGGCGCGATCAGGCCGGCGCGCGCGCCCGCCTCGATCGACATGTTGCAGACCGTCATGCGGCCTTCCATCGTCATCTCGCGGATGGCGCGGCCGGCATACTCGACCACGTAGCCGGTGCCGCCGGCGGTGCCGAGCTTGCCGATGATGGCGAGGATCACGTCCTTGGCGGTGACGCCGAGCGGCAGGCTGCCTTCGATCGCCACGCGCATGTTCTTGGCCGGCTTCTGGATCAGCGTCTGGGTGGCGAGCACATGCTCGACCTCCGACGTGCCGATGCCGAAAGCCAACGCCCCGAATGCGCCGTGAGTCGAAGTGTGGCTGTCGCCGCACACAATGGTCATGCCCGGCAAGGTGAGGCCCTGCTCGGGGCCGATCACGTGCACGATGCCGCGGCGGGCGTCGTTCATGTCGAAGTACGGCACGCCGAAATCGGCGACGTTCTTCTCGAGCGTCTCGACCTGGATGCGCGATTCCTCATCCATGCCGCCTTCGCCGACCGGCGTGGTCGGCGTGTTGTGGTCGGCCACGGCGATGGTGGCGTCGGGCCGGCGCACCGGACGGCCGGCCATGCGCAGGCCTTCGAAGGCCTGCGGACTGGTCACCTCGTGGACGAGGTGACGATCGATGTAGATGACGCAGGTGCCGTCGTCCTGACGATGGACGACGTGGGCATCCCAGATCTTCTCGAACAGAGTCCGCGGCGGAGGAGGCGGTGGCGGCGGCGTGGCCGACTTCTTGCGGAACGCCATGGTCGCTACTTCTTTCCGCCCTTGGCGGCACGCACGTTCCTCTCGTCCTTGGGCTTTTCCTTCTTGAGCTTCTCGCGCCGCGGACGCTTGGACTCGTCGGCCTGTTCGGCGACCAGCTCGCGCTGGGCCTCGACGTCCTCGGCGATGCGGCTCGCCTTGCCGCGCAGGTCGCGCAGGTAATAGAGCTTGGCACGGCGCACGATGCCCTTGCGGATGACCTCGATCTCCCAGATGCCCGGGCTGTAGAGCGGGAACACGCGCTCGACGCCCTCGCCGAAGGAGATCTTGCGCACCGTGAACGAGGAGTTGATGCCATCGTTCTTGCGGCCGATGCACAGGCCCTCGTAGACCTGAATGCGCTCGCGGTTGCCTTCCTGAACCTTGACGTGCACGCGGAGCGTGTCGCCGGGTTCGAAACGCGGCACCGGCCGCTCGGCCGTCACCTTGTCCATCTGGGCCTGGGCCAGCGTATCGAGAATGTTCATCGCATCCATCCTTTCGTCACTTCTCTTCGTTCGCCCTCGCGGTGCGCTGCGCCCACAGATCGGGCCGCCGCCGCCGCGTAATCTCTTCCCGCTGTCGCTTCCGCCAGTCCGCGACCTTGCCGTGATGGCCCGAGACCAGAACCTCCGGCACGCGCCGTTCGGTTCCGTCGGGCCCGGTCCAGCTCGCGGGCCTCGTGTAGTGCGGATACTCCAGCAGTCCGTCCTCGAAACTCTCCTCGTTCGCCGACAGCGGCTCGCCCATCACACCGGGCAGCAGCCGCACGCAGCAATCCATCACCGCCATGGCCGCGATCTCGCCGCCCGAAAGCACGAAATCACCGACCGAGATCTCCTCCAATGCCTGGGCCTCGATGACGCGTTCGTCGACGCCTTCGAACCGCCCGC
This sequence comes from Pseudomonadota bacterium, assembly GCA_023416135.1. Classification (GTDB taxonomy): domain Bacteria; phylum Pseudomonadota; class Alphaproteobacteria; order Reyranellales; family Reyranellaceae; genus Reyranella. The sequence goes on along the minus strand of JAEZIF010000068.1, from coordinate 12,996 downwards.
ACACCAGCACCACGCCCGGACCCTTCGCCAGCTCCCGTCCGCGCGCCTGAGTGAACGGCGCGCCTCGGGGAGACAGCAGAACCTTCGGCACTCCCGCCATCCCTGGTGCCCGGGCGACCGTCTCGATCGCCGCCGACAGCACGTCGGGCTTCATCACCATGCCGGCGCCGCCGCCGAAGGGCGCATCGTCGACCGTTCCGTGACGGTCCTTGGCGAACCGCCTGATGTCGACCGCCTCCAGCGACCACACGCCTTCCTTGAGCGCCTTGCCGGCCAGGCTCTCGCCCAGCGGGCCCGGAAACATCTCCGGGAAGAGCGTCAGCGCCACAGCGCGCCACACGTTGGTCCTACGCCTCCTTCTCACTGCCTCCCGCCAGCACGCCCGCCGGCGGATCGACCACGACCTTGCCGCCTTCGACGTCGACCTCGGGCACCGCTTCGTCGGTGAAAGGCAGCATCACCGCCTGGCGCGACGCCGTGCCTCCCGAGATCTCCATCGTCCGGCCGGCGCCGAAATCGTGGAAGGCCATCACCTTTCCCCAATCCCGACCGTCGGTCCCGACGGCGGGCAGACCGATGAGGTCCGCCTCGTACCACTCCCGCTCGGCCGTCGCCGGCAATCGCTCGCGCTCCACATGGAGCCGCAAGCCTCGTATCGCCTCGGCGGCATTGCGATCGCCTACGCCCTCGATCCGGGCCAGTACCGAGCCTTTGACCGTGCTCAGTGCCTCGACCCGGTACCGCGTCTTCCCCGTCTCGTCCGACAGCTCGCCATAGGAGGCGATGGCCATCGGGTCCTCGGTGAAGCTCCTGATGCGCACCAGGCCACGCACTCCATGCGGCGCGGCCACGACGCCCAGCAGGACGCGGCCCTTACTCATGAACGAGCCTCATCAGCCCGCGGCAGCCTCCTTTTCACCGCCCTCGGCCGGAGCCGCGGCAGCGGCGGCGGCCTTCAGGCGCTCCTGCGCCTTGGCGCGCGGCTGCGGCTTCTTGGTCTGCTCGCGGCGCTCGCGCGGCTTCATCATCTCGGCCTGCGCCAGGAACTTGGCGACCCGGTCCGATGGCTGGGCGCCGACCATCAGCCAGTGCGCGATGCGCTCCTTGTCGAGCGTGATGCGCTGGGCATGCTCGCGCGGCAGCAGCGGGTTGTAGGTGCCGAGCTTCTCGATGAAGCGGCCGTCGCGCGGGCTGCGCGAATCGGCGACCACGATGTGGAAGAACGGCCGCTTCTTGGCGCCGTGACGGGTCATACGAATAGCAAGCATTCTTTCTCCTTCGACAATTTCAGCGCGGGAAGCCGGGCGGCGGCGTCATGCCTCCGAGGCTGCGCATGAATCCCTTCTCACCGAGTTTGTTGACGCGTTTCATCATCTTGAGCATGTCGGCGTGCTGCTTGAGCAGCTTGTTGACGTCCTGCACGGCCACGCCCGAGCCCTTGGCGATGCGCTTCTTGCGCGAGGCGTGGATGATGTCGGGGTTGCGCCGCTCCTTGGGCGTCATCGCCAGGATGACGGCCTCCTGGCGCTTGAGCTGGGTCTCGTCGATCTTGGCCTTGGACATCGCCGCCTTGGCCTGCATGGCGCCGGGCAGCATGCCCATCAGGCCCGACAGGCCGCCCATCTTGCGCAGCTGGCGCAGCTGGTTCAGCAGGTCGTCCATGTCGAACTGGCCCTTGCGGACCTTGGCCGCGAGCTTCTCGGCGTCTTCCTTTTCGATGGTCTCGGCGGCGCGCTCGACCAGCGAGACGATGTCGCCCATGCCGAGGATGCGGCTGGCGATACGGTCGGGATGGAACGGCTCCAGCGCGTCGAACTTCTCGCCGACGCCGATCAGCTTGACGGGACGGCCGGTGACGGCACGCATCGACAGCGCCGCGCCGCCGCGCGCATCGCCGTCCACCCGGGTCAGCACGATGCCGGTGACGGCCAGCCGATCGTTGAAGGCCTTGGCGACGTTGACCGCGTCCTGGCCGGTCATGGCGTCGGCGACGAGCAGCGTCTCCTGCGGCTTGGCGAGGGCGCTGATGTCGGCCACTTCCTTCATCAGCTCTTCGTCGATCGACAGCCTGCCCGCGGTATCGAGGATGAGGACGTCGAAGCCTTCGCGCCGTGCCGTCTCGAGAGCGCGCCTGGTGATGGCGAGCGGCATTTCCAGCGGCACGATCGGCAGGGTCGGCACGCCGGTCTGCTCGCCCAGGATCTTCAGCTGCTGCTGCGCGGCCGGGCGGCGGGTGTCGAGCGAGGCCATCATGACTTTGCGCTTGATGGCGAAGGTGCCGCCGAACTCCGCAGCCATGCCCTGCGGGCCCTGACTGAGGCGGTAGCCGATCTTGGCCGACGAGGTGGTCTTGCCCGAGCCCTGCAGGCCCACCATCAGGATCACGACCGGCGGGATGGCATTGAGGTCGAGGTCGGCGACGGTGCCGCCCAGCATCTCGACCAGGTGGTCGTTGACGAGCTTGACCACCATCTGGCCCGGCGTGACCGAGCGGATCACATCGGCGCCGATCGCCTTGGGCCTGACCGAATCGATGAACTGGCGAACGACGGGCAGCGCCACGTCGGCTTCGAGCAAGGCGGTGCGGACCTCGCGCAAGGCCGCATCGACATCGGCCTCGGAAAGCGCACCGCGCCCGCGAAGCTTGTCGAAGACGTCACCCAGACGTTTGCTCAGACCCTCGAACATCCAGCCTATCGACCCTACGTTCGCCCAAACACGTATCGCGCCGATGCGCGAACCTTCGCGGATCAGCGGAGCTCCCCCGACGGGGGAACCATTAAATCGGCACGACCGATTGAACGGGCGGGGTATAAGGCCTGCCGGACAAGGAGTCAAAAGGCTTGACGGCAGATGCTAACCCTTTGACCCAGAACGATTTCAGGCCGATCAGCGGCTGGTCGATCGTGGTCTTCCTGGCCGTCCTGCCGCTGTTGCTGGTGCCGGCGGTCTGGCTGCTCGGCGGTCGCGACATGCTGGTCATGCTCGCCCTTTTCTTCATGGCGGGCCTGATCGCGCTGGCCGTCGCGGTCGCGCCCATGGGCTGGCGTGCCCTGCCGGCGCTGGGTTTTCGGCCGGCGCGCTTCTGGACGATCGTGCTCGGCACGATCGGTGCCCTGGTCGTGTCGGTCGCGGTCAGCCAGCTCGGCGAGCCGGAGGGCGTGAAGCAGGCGCTCGACGTCGCCCGCACGCCCAGCCTGTTCGTGGCGAGCCTCGTGGTGATGGCCCTGCTGGCGCCGTTGGTCGAGGAAGCGGTGTTTCGCGGCCTGCTTTACGGCTGGGTGGCCGGTCGCTGGGGAACGACGATCGCCTGGCTCGTGAGCTCGATTCTCTTCGCCGCCGCCCATGTCGAGCCGGCGCACGCCCTCCTCGTCCTGCCGCTCGGCCTGTGGTTCGGCTGGCTGCGCCAGCGCACCGACTCGCTCTGGCCATCGCTGGTGGCGCACATCGTCAACAACGGCTTGGCGGTCGTGGCCGCGGCCGTGATCGACAAGTAGTCAGGCGGCGAGCTTGCGGTCGACGAAGTCCAGCCGGTCCTGACCCCAGAAGATCTCGCGGTCGATCACGAACGACGGCGCGCCGAACACGCCCTGGTCGATGGCGTGCCTGGTGTAGGCCTCGCGCTTGCCGGCAATCTCGAGCGCATGGCTCGCCATGATCAATGCGTCGGCGTCGATCCCGCAGGCGGCGATGATCGCGCGCAAGGTCGCGGCATCGCCGGTGTCCTTCTCTTCGGCCCACAGAGCGGCGAGCACCGCGTGGGCGAGCTTGATGGCGTCGGCCATGCGGCCCTGCTCGCGCAAGGCGATCACGCACTTCGCGGCCGGCACTTCGTCGGCAGGAAAGAACTTGGGTTCCAGCGTGGTCTTCACGCCGAGATGGTCGCGCCAGCGCTTCAGCTCCATCATGCGATAGGCTTGGCGCTGCGGCGCACGCTTGGGCAGCGGCAGGCCTCCGGAAACGGCGAATACCGAGCCGAAGTCGACCGGCCAGATGGTGACGTCGGCATTGTGCTTTCTGGCGATGGCCTCGAAGCGCTTGGATCCGAGATAGGTCCAGGGCGAATTCAACGAAACGTAGTAGTCGACGTGCTTGGCCATGGTTCGTCCTCCGCGTGCGGACTGTGGCCGAATGGCAGGCGACAGCAAAGGGGCGATGGGCCATCCTGACCCACGTGTCGGAACGAACCATCGCGATCACCGGCGGCGATGCCGGCTATTTCGATCTCATGCAGGATTGTGTCGGCTCGCTGCGCGCGACGGCGGAGGGCCGTGCCGTGGCGCTGGGCGTCCTCGATTGCGGCCTGACGGACGAGCAGCGCGCCTGGTGCGGCTCGCAGGGCGCGACGCTGGTCGTGCCGCAGTGGGATTTCGACTTCCCGGGCCGCGACAAGCTGCAGGACGGCTACAAGGCGCTGACGGCCCGGCCGTTCCTGCCGCGTTACTTTCCTGGTTTCGATCTCTATCTCTGGATCGACGGCGATTGCTGGGTGCAGAAGGGCGATGCGATCGCACTGTTCCAGCGGGCGGCGCGCACCGGCGCGCTCGCCGTGGCGCCGGAAATCCATCGCTCGATGCGCCACTACCGCCATGCCTGGGGCGAGTTCTCGTCGATCAACGGCGCGGCTTACGAAGCCTGCTTCGGCAAGGAGACGGCCGAGCGGCTGATCCGCTATCCTCTGATCAACGCGGGAGTCTTCGCCCTCGAGGTCGACGCACCGCACTGGGCCGGCTGGGCCGACGTGATGGGCGATGCCCTGCAGCGCTCGGCCAACATGACGGACCAGATCGCGCTGAACGTGCTGGTCTACGACAGGGGTTTCGCCTGCGAACCGCTGCCCAGCCGCTGCAATTGGCCGATCCATCACGCGACGCCGGCCTGGGACGCCGAACGCTCGCTCTTCGTCGAGCCGGCCATGCCCTACGACCCCTTGGGCATCCTGCACTTGACCATCTACACCAAGCGCCTGGCGACGCTGGACGTGCGGGAACTGGGCGGGCCGCATGACGGCCAGGTCCGGCCGCGCTCGTTGCGCTGGCCGGGCCGAACGGCCATATAGCGCCGCATGGCCACCACGCCGTTCCTGAAAATGCACGGGCTGGGCAACGATTTCGTCGTGCTCGATGCCCGGGCGGTCGCGCTCGACCTGACGCCGGAACGCCGCCGGGTCATCGCCGACCGCCGCCTGGGCGTGGGTTGCGACCAGCTGATCGTGCTCGAGCCGCCGACCGAGCGCGAGGCCGACGTCTTCATGCGTATCTACAATCCCGACGGCGGCGAGGCGGGCGCCTGCGGCAATGCCACGCGCTGCGTCGCCTCGGTGGTGATGGACGAGCGCAAGACCGATCACGTCACGGTGCAGACCATCGCCGGCCTGCTCGATTCGCAGAAGACCGGAGTGGGCAGCAACGGCCTGCCGGTGATCTCGGTCGACATGGGGCAGGCGCGTCTCGACTGGCGCGAGATCCCCGTGCGAGAGGCGTGCGACACCAATCACATGCCGGTCGGCATCGGCCCGCTGCAGGACCCCGTCGGCACCAACATGGGCAACCCGCACGCGACGTTCTTCGTCGACGATGCCGCGGCGATCCCGCTGGCCGAGCTCGGCCCCAGGCTCGAGCACGACCGCTTCTTCCCCGAGCGCGCCAACATCGGTGTCGCCCAGCTCCTGGACGATGGCAGACTTCGTCTGCGTGTCTGGGAGCGCGGCGCCGGCATCACGCTCGCCTGCGGCTCGGGCGCCTGCGCGGCCGTCGTGGCGGCGACCCGCCGCGGCCTGGTCCCGCGCCGGGCAGATGTAATCCTCGAAGGCGGCACGCTCACCATCGAATGGCTGCGTGACGATCATGTGCTGATGACCGGCGGCATCGCCGTGGCCTTCAAGGGCGAGCTCGACCGCTCGCTGCTTTCGGTGAGGTGAGCCGGTGAGCGAGACACCCAAGCCCGACCAGGGCACGGAAAAGGAAGCACCGAAGAAGGGGTGGTTCGCGCGATGGCGCTCCCGAGGCGACGCGTCGAGCGCGACGCCGGACCCTGAACCGGCGATCGTGCCGCCAGAGCCCGAGCAGGAGCAAGAGCCCGGGCCTGGGCCCGAGCCCGCGAGCGTGGCGCCCGATCGGGAAGAGGTCGAGGCCAAGCCCGAACAGGCCGAAGTCCTGCCCGAAGTCGAGAAGCAGGCCGAGAAGACGGGATGGCTGTCGCGGCTGCGCTCCGCTGATGCCCCGGTGAGCGAGCCGCCCCGACCCGAAGTGATCGAAACGGTCGCAGAGGTCGAGCCGGAGGCCGAAAAGAAGGGATGGCTGTCGCGGCTGCGCGCTGGCCTCGCCAAGTCGACCAAGCGCGTCACCGAGAGCATCACCGGCCTCTTCACCAAGAAGAAGCTCGACCAGCAGACGCTCGACGAGCTGGAGGATGCGCTGATCCAGGCCGACCTCGGCGTCAGCGTCGCCGCACGACTGGTGGGCAAGCTCGGCAAGGAGCGCTTCGGCAAGGAAGTGACTGACGAGGAGGTGCGTGCCGCCTTCGCCGACGACATCGCGGAGATCCTGCAGCCGGTGGCGACGCCGCTGGTCATCGATCCGGCGAAGAAGCCGCATGTCGTGCTGGTGATCGGCGTGAACGGCAGCGGCAAGACCACGACCATCGCCAAGCTCGCCAATCTCTACAAGGGTGAGGGCCGCACGGTCATGCTGGCGGCGGGCGACACCTTCCGCGCCGCCGCCGTCGAGCAGCTCAAGGTATGGGGCGACCGCGCCGGCGTGCCCGTCGTTGCCAAGAACACCGGCGCCGATGCCGCGGGGCTCGCCTACGAAGCGTTGGAGCGGGCCAAGGCCGAGGGCTGCGACGTGCTGCTGATCGACACGGCGGGCCGTCTGCACAACAAGTCCAACCTGATGGACGAGCTCGCCAAGATCGTCCGCGTGATCCGCAAGCTCGATCCGACGGCGCCGCATTCCTGCCTGCTGGTGCTCGACGCCACGACCGGCCAGAACGCCCATGCCCAGGTCGAGACCTTCAAGACCATGTCGCCCGTCGATGCGCTGGTGCTGACCAAGCTCGACGGCAGCGCCAAGGGCGGCGTGCTGGTGGCGCTGGCCGAGAAGTTCAAGCTGCCGGTCGTGGCGATCGGCGTCGGCGAGGGCATCGACGATCTGCGGCCGTTCGAGGCGCGGGCCTTCGCGCGCAGCCTGATGGGTCTCGCATGAGCGAAGGCGCGCAACAGGAGGGTGGCGCCCGCCGCCTCTATGCGACGGCGCTGGAGCTCGGGCCGCTGCTGCTGTTCTTCCTCGTCAACGGCCGCTGGGGCATCTTCGTCGGCACCGGCGTATTCATCGTCGCGACGGCAATTGCGCTGCCCTGCTATCGCTGGCTGGAGAAGCGTTGGCCGGTGATGCCGCTGGTCGGCGGCTTCTTCGTGCTGGTTTTCGGCGGGCTCACGATCTGGCTGCAGGACGACACCTTCATCAAGCTGAAGCCGACCATCGTCAACTGCCTGTTCGGCGTGATCCTGGGCGGCGGCCTGCTGTTGCTGAACCGGCCGCTGCTGAAGCCGATCTTCGGTGCGGCTTTCCGCCTGACCGACGAGGGCTGGCGCAAGCTCACGGTACGCTGGACGCTGTTCTTCTTCGTGCTGGCCGCCGTCAACGAGGTGATGTGGCGCGGCTTCTCGACCGAGACCTGGATCGCCAGCAAGATGTTCTTGAGCTTCCCGCTGACCCTGGTCTTCGCCTTCATGCAGGTGCCGCTGCTCAGGCGCTATTGGGACGGCGACGACAATCCCTTCGCCGGCGGGAAGTAGTCTTCTTGCCGTACCGGGGGCGTGGAGGCCCGCGGTCCGGCAAGACTACAGAAGCTGCGGCTGCAGCGCTTCGGTCTCTTCCTTGAGGACGGACAGATACTTTTCCGCGAACGAGCCCGCCGCGGAATCCTCGACCCAGGCCGCCACGCAGACCGTGGCGATGGTGGCGCCGTCGTAACGCCTGAGCGGTACCGCCACGGCGTGGTAGCCACGGCGCATTTCCTGGGCGGTAATCGCGAACCCCTGCTCGCGCACGTGCAGGATCTCGGCGCGCAGCGCCTTCTTGTCGGTGACGGTGAAGTCGGTCATCACCTTGGGCTCGAGCTTCTCCAGCCAGGCATCGAGCGTCTCGTCGGGGAGCTGGCTCAGGATGGCGCGGCCGGCCGCCGTATTGAAGGCGGGCCGGCGCAGGCCGATGGTCGGTGCCAGCACATCGGGACGGCCGTGGAGCGAGTGGGCGATCATGACGATGTCGTAGCCGTCGAGCACGGCGGCGAAGCACGACTGCTCGGTGCGCTCGCCGATGCGCTCGCAGGCCGGCTGGACGACGGTCGAGACCATGTTCGAGCCGAGATAGGCCGAGGCCAGTTCCATGATGCGCGGGGTAAGGCGGAAGGAGCGGCCGTCATTCTCCGCCAGGCCGAGGCAAGTGAGGGTGTAGAGGGCGCGTCGCACGCTGGGTTTGGGCAGATCCGTGGCGCGCGCCACGTCGCTCAAGGTCATGTGCTTCTTCTCGCGGCCGAACGCCCCGATGACCCGGAGCCCGCGCGCAAAGGCCTCGAGGAAGTCGGGCCCGTAGCCGCTCGCCGCCCGCTTCTCCGCATCCTCCGCCCGCAACCGTGCCATTCGTGCCTCCCGACCGGACGTCAGGCTTTTAGCGCCCACGCATTGTCGGCGTCGACCAGCAGGGCGACGGTGTCGCCCACCGCGGCCGCGCGTGTGGACGCGCACTCGACGTTGAACCTCAGGCCTGCCGTCTCGACGGTGAGCGAGCGCCGCGGGCCGCGAAACACGCCGTCGACGACCCTGCCGGACCAGGTGAGATGGCCGTTGGTTGGCGGCGTACTGGCCGCGGCGAGGGTGACGTCTTCCGGCCGCACCATAACCGTCACCGCCTCGCCCGGCTCGAAGGCTTCTCCGGCGCGGCAGTGACCACCCTCGATGGTCACCAGCCAGTCGCCCTCGCCGGCCGGACGGCAGGCCGCGACGGTCGTCTCGATGAAGTTCGGCGTGCCGAAGAAAGCCGCCACCTCTCGGCTGGCCGGCCTCCGGTAGACGGTTTCAGGCGCGTCGGCCTGCAGGATGCGGCCGCGCTGCATGACCACGACGCGGTCGGACAGCGCCATCGCCTCTTCCTGGTCATGGGTGACGTAGAGCGCGGTGATCTTCAGCCGCCGCTGCAGGGCACGGAACTCATCGCCCATCTGCGCGCGCAGGCGGGCGTCGAGGTTGCTGAGCGGCTCGTCGAGCAACAATACCTCGGGCTCGAAAACCAGGGCACGGGCGATCGCCACGCGCTGCTGCTGGCCGCCCGACAGCGCCGGCGCCGGCCGGTCCGCGAAGCGGTCCATCTCGACCAGCCGCAGCGCCGCCATGACGCGCTGCCTGATCTCGAGCTTGGCGACGTGCCGCACGCTCAACGGATAGGCGACGTTGTCGAACACCGTCATGTGCGGCCAGATCGCGTAGGACTGGAACACCATGCCGAGCTTGCGCAGGTCGGGCGGAACGAACAGTCCGGCCGGCGCGTCGCTCACCACGCGGCCGCCGATCACGATCGAGCCAGTGTCGTTGCGCTCCAGCCCCGCCACCATGCGCAAGGTCGTGGTCTTGCCGCAGCCCGACGGCCCCAGCAGGGTCACGAACTCGCCGTGCTCGATCGAGAGATCGATGCCGTCGACGGCCTTCACCTCGGCGAAGTGCCGGCCGACATCGTGCAGGGAGACGCTCGGCATCCGGTCCTACTTGAAGATCTGCTTGGCGAGCTCGAGCATGGCGTCCTGGCGCTCGGGCACGGTGGTGCCCAGCGCCTTGGTCGCCAGCAGGACGCGGATGTCCTCCAAGGTCTTCTCGACCACGTCCTTCACGACGGGATTGTAGCCGGCGTTGGCGTAGATGAGCTGCTGCTCCGGCTCGAGGTAGTGGTTCATGAAAAGGCGCGCAGCGTTGGGACGTGGCGCGTTCTTCAGCATCGCGAGGTCGAAGCGGACATATGGCCGTCCCTCGGCGGGCACGATCGGCTTCACCGGCAGCCCCTTCAGCGTGTTGTAGTTCTGCAGCGAGAAGGGCAGGTAGATCGGGTACTCGCCGCGCGCCACACGCCGCTCGCTGTTGGCGATGTCGCGCGAGAAGACCGGCTTCTGGGTCGCCAGCTTCTCGACGAATTCCTTGCCGAAAGTGTCGTGCATCACGACGAAGAAGACGGCGCCGCCCCCCAGGGCGCGGTAGTCATCGGACAGGATCTTGCCCGTCCATCTGGGATCGAGGATGTCCTTCCAGCTCTTGGGCTCGTCGCCGGCCTTCACCAGGTTGCGGTTGATCATCAGGCAGTAGCTGATCACCTCGGCGGGGATGCGGATGTCGTCCGCGTCGAAGGGCGCGATGATGTTCTTGATGTTGGGAATGGGGCCGTGCGGCTGGAAGTTGCCGTCGCGCGCCATCAGCCAGGTGGTCGTGCTGCCGTTGTGATGGACGTCGCCCAGGAAGCGGCCGGCCGACTGTTCGACCCGCACCCGCTCGCGAACTTCGCTGGCGCGCGCTTCCAGGAGCTCGACCGATATGCCGTACTCCTGCTCGAAGGACTTGATCACCGCCTTCAGCGACGGCGAGCCGATCGAGGCGGTGTAGACGACCAGCTTGCCTTCCTTTCTGGCGGCTTCGACAGTCTTCGCCCAGTCGTCCTGCGCCCACGCCGGACCGATGGTAGTGCCGGCGGCCAGAAGACCGAGAACGCTTCTTCTCAACATGACCCATCCCTCCCGATCACAGCGTGCTGATGCGTTTCTTGATGAATTTCAGTTGGACCCAGCGGAACACCAGGACCAGCACCAGCATCACCAGCCCGATGACGCTCACTTCCTCGGGCTTCCCGCTCACCCACATCTTCAGCATGACCACCGACAGCACCTCGGTGCCGGGCGCATAGAGCAGGATCGAGGCGCTGAGCTCGCGCATGATGCCGAAGAAGATCAGCACCCAGCCGACGGCGAAGGCGGGCCAGGCCAGCGCGATCAGGATGCGGCCCAGCGTCTGCCACCAGCCGGCGCCGTGCACGCGGCTGCATTCCTCGATGTCGTTGGCGATCTGCTGGTAGGCGGCCGAGGTCACGCGTACCGCGACCGGCGTGCCGAGCGCGATGTAGGCCAGCAGCAGCGCCCACAGCGTGCCGTAGATCGGGATGCCGTGCGGCAGGATGGCGAAACCCCACAGGAAGCCTATCCCGAGGACCATGCCCGGCATCATCCAGGGCAGCCAAGCCAGAAGGTCGATCAGACGACGGCCGCGCCAGCGCGTGCGCGTGGTGATGTAGGCGACGATGCCGCCCAGCGCCATGGTCGCGGTCGCGCCGACCACGCCCAGCAGCATGGTGTTGCCGAAGGCGCGCCAGAAGCTCGAATTCTCCCAGACGCTGCGATAGTGGTCGAAGGTCAGCATGTCGGCTTCGTAGAAGCCGAAGAACTTGAAGAACGAGCTGAGCAACAGCTGGCCAATCGGCAGCGCCACGGTCAACGCAAAGAACAGGATGCAGATGCCGAAGGTCACCCAGCGCAGGCGGCCGAGCCGCGTGATGTTGGGCGAATACCCCTTGCCGGTCACCGTAGTGAAGCTGCGGCCGCGAAGCAATCGGCTCTGCATCACCAGCAGCAGGAACATCAGGGCGAGAGCTGCGAAGGACAGCGCCGTCGCCGACTGGTAGTCGGGCTGGGCGCGCTGGGTGATCGAGTTGTAGATCGTGGTGGTGATCACCTCGATGCCGACGGGTACACCGAAGAACACCGCAGATTCGAAGGATTCGATGCCGCGGATGAAGCTCAGGATGAAGGCGCTGGTGGTGACCGGCAGCATCAGCGCGAAGGTGACGCGCCAGAAGGTCTGCCAGCGTGTGGCGCCCGACATGCGGCTCGATTCCTCGAGCGCGGGATCCATGGCGCGGAAGGCGTCGACGACGAACAGGAAGATGAACGGCGTCGAGTACTGCATCATATGCCAGATGACGCCGCCGTAGGAGTAGACGTCGACCAGCGTGCTGTCGGTGCCCGAGAGCCAGCGCCAGGCAAGGTTGATGGTGCCGACCTGGGCGTTGCCCAGCATCGCCCACGCCGTCGCCGTCAGGATCGGCGGAATGAAGAAGGGCAGGGTGATCAGCACTTCCAGCACGCCACGGCCCGGCGTGTCGGTGCGTGCGACGATCCAGGCCAGCAGAACGGCCAGCGCCAGGGCAAGCACGGTCTTGACCAGGGAGATACCGACGGTGTTGGCCAGCACGACCAGGTTCTCCGTCGTGGCGATGCTGATGTAGCCGTTGAGGTTGAACTCGCCCGCGATGCCCGGCGGCGTCGAATGCAGGCTGCCATAGAGCAGCATCAGCATGGGATAGAGCGACAGGAAACAGAGGACCGCGATCAGCGCGACGATGCCCGCCGGCCGGCCCCAGCGCCATAGGCCGCCGAACGACGTACTGCGCTCGCCCAAGGGAGCGGCAACGGTCACCATCCTCGCACCTCCTCCCAGAAGGCTGATCGCCCCTCTTATACTTCCCTTCATGTTCCTCTGCCCCGCTAGGGGGGAGAGGAGCATGAAGGGTGTCGGCCCTTCGACTACTCGGCCGCCAGCGGCAGCCGGTTCCGGTTCAGCAGGCCCAGCGGGCTCTTCGCTGTCTGCAACTTCTCGGCATAGGCATCGAGCCAGTCCTGCTCGATCGGCGCCACGAAGGCGCCGCCGCGGGCGCCGAGATAGATGTCGGGATTGTCGACCGTCGCCGGCACCTTCTTCTCGTTCATCAGCTCCTGCGCGGCCTGGAGGCAGCGCTTGCGGGTGATAGCGATCATGCGGTCCGACGGCGCGAGATGCTCGAGGCTGCGATCGACGATCTCGCCCATGCACTCGATCATCGCCTGATCCTGCCGGCCGATGCCCTGGATGCCGGTGTAGTTGACGTTCTTCTGCATGTCGCGGTCGATCAGGTAGTCGTTCTCGCG
>JAEZIF010000062.1 GCA_023416135.1 Pseudomonadota bacterium | reverse complement strand
CGATCAGCGACAGGCGCGTGCCGTACATGATGGCGCTCAGCACGTCCCTGCCCTGGTCGTCGGTGCCCAGCGGGAAGGTCCATTCGCCGTCGGGCGAGACCAGGACCGGCGGCTTCAGCCCGTCGCTGAGGCTGAGCGTGGCCGGGTCGAACGGCGTGTGCGGCGCGAGCAGCGGCGCGAAGAAGGCGATGATGAAGATGAAGAGCGTCGCCGCCGCGGCCGTGACGGTGGTGGGCGAGGACTTGAAGCTCCACCAGATGTCGCTGTCGGTGATGCGATGCAGCCAGCCGGGACGGTCCTTCCCTCGTGGTGCGGCCTGCATCGCCATGTCAGTGGCCCGCCACGCGCGCCGCGCCGCCCTGGCTGCGCAGGCGCGGATCGACGACGAAATAGAGGAGATCGACGACGAGGTTGATGACCACGAACAGGAGCGCGATCAGCAGCAAGTAGGCGGCCATCACCGGGATGTCGGAGAACTGGACCGACTGCAGGAAGAGCTGGCCGACGCCCGGCCAGGCGAACACGGTCTCGGTGACGATGGCGAAGGCGATCAGGGTGCCGAGTTGCAGGCCCATCACCGTGATCACCGGCACCAGCGTGTTCTTGAGGGCATGGCCGAAATTGATGGCCCGGTTGGTGAGGCCGCGGGCGCGCGCGAACTTGATGTAGTCGGTGCGCATCACCTCCAGCATCTCCGAGCGCACCAGGCGCATGATCAGGGTGAGCTGGAACAGGCCCAGCGTGATCGAGGGCAGGATCAGGGCCTTGAGCCCGGAGATCGTGAGGAAATTGGTCGTCCACCAGCCGATCTGCACGGTCTGGCCGCGGCCGAACGATGGCAGCCAGTGCAGCATGACGGCGAAGACCAGGATCAGCAGAATGCCGAGCAGGAAGGGCGGCAGCGACACGCCCAGCAGGGAGACGGTCTGCAGCAATCGGCTCGACCAGTGCCTGGGATAGAGCCCGGTATAGACCCCCATCGGTACGCCGACGAAGAGGATGAAAATCGCCGCGCAGAAAGCCAGCTCGAGGGTCGCGGGCACGCGCTCGAAGATCATGCGGCTGACCGGCTCGGAGGTGCGGTACGACAGCCCGAAATTGCCCCGCGCGGCATTAGATATGAAGCGCAGGAACTGCACGGGCGGGGAATCATTCAACCCCAGCTTCTCGCGCAGGGCCGCCCGGTCCTCCATCGAGGTGTCCTGGCCGACCATGGCGTTGATGGGGTCGCCGACGTAGCGGAACAACGAGAAGGCGACCAAGCCCACCGCCACCAGGACGGCGATGGACTGCAGCATTCGTCGCAGGATGAAGGCAATCATGTGGATAAGGTCGGCCCGAGCGCAGGCCTAGCAGGAAAGACGCCAGAACGGAATGTGCGTTTGGGCGCCTTCACCCCCCCTTCACCCGAATTCCTCTCCCCGCCAAGGGGAGAGGAGCATGAGGGATGAAAAGACGTGATCGTGCGTCGGCCGCTACTTCACGTTGACGTAGCGCAGCGGGAAGGAATTGTCGGCCGGCTGGACCAGGTCGATATTCTTGCGCGACGCCCACACCAGGGCCTGCTGGTGCAGGGGGATGTAGGCGAAGTCGTCGACATAGAGCTTGGTGGCCTCGGCGATCTCGGCGTCGCGCTTGGCCTTGTCGGTCTCCTGCTCCATCTTGTCGGCGAGCGCGTCGAGCTTGGGGTTCGAGTAGCCGCCGGCGTTGAACTGCCCCTTCTTGGTCTCCTTGTTCGGGGTCTGGATCAGCGCCTCGAAGACGTTGTGCACGTCGTAGGTCTGGGCCGGCGACCAGCCCAGCATGTAGAAGCTGGTCTCACCCGGGGACAGGTCGTTCTTGCGCAGGATCTTGGCGAAGTAGAGGTTGCGCGTCTGCGCCTTGAGATTCACCTTCACGCCGATCTTGGCGAGCATCGCCACGACGGCCTGACAGATCTTCTCGTCGTTGACGTAACGATCGTTGGGGCAGTCCATGCCGACCTCGAAGCCGTTGGGATAGCCGGCGTCGGCCAGCATCTTCTTGGCCTCTTCCGGCTTCAGCAGAGCCGGCCGCTTGTCGAGGTCCTTCATGTAGCCGTTGATGCCCGGCGCCACCATCAGGTTGGTCGGGAAGGACTGTCCGCGCATCACCGTGCGCTTGATCGCCTCGACGTCGATCGAGCGATGGATCGCCTCACGGACCTTCTTGTCCTTGAACGGGTTCTTGCCCTTGACGTTGGACTCGAGCAGCTCGGGCCGCTCCTGGTCCATGCCGAGATAGACGATACGGGTCTCGGGACCTTCCAGCACCTTGACGTTGGCGTCCTTCTTCAGTGATTCGGTGTCGGCCGGCGGGACCTCGTAGGTCATGTCGATGTCGCCCGCCTTCAGCGCCGCGACGCGGGTCGCGGGGTTGGCTACCGGGGTGAAGATGACCTCGGTGAGGTTATGCTCGGGCTTGTCCCACCAGTTGGGATTGTTCACCAGCACCGTGCGCTCGCCTGCCTTGCGCTCCTTCAGCATGAAGGGGCCCGTGCCCATGGCGTTGCGGGTGGCGAAGTTCTCCTCGTTCTTGGTCATGTCCGCCGAGTTGACGGCGTTGTTCTTCTCGGCCCAAGCCTTGGACATGATGACGATGTTGGCCCATTTGTCGGCCAGCAGCGGGTCGGGATACTTGGTGGTGATGAGGACGCGCATGTCGCCGTCCTTCTTGATCTCCTTCACCGACACGAAGTTGCTTTGCAGGTTCGAGCCCGGGCCGTTGGCGCGGTTCAGCGAGAACACCACGTCGTCGGCGGTGAGCGGCGAACCGTCATGGAACTTCACGCCCGGGCGGAGGTCGAAGAACCAGGTCGTCGGATCGGTCTGGCCCCACTTGGTGGCCAGCGCTGGCTCGAGCTTGAGGTTCTTGTCGCGCCGAATCAGCGGATCGTAGATGTTCTGAGTGAAGGTCAGGAGGAAGGTCTCCTGACGAGCATACGGGTCCATCGAGCTGACGTCGCCCGAATTGGCCCATTTGAAGGTCTTGGCGTGCGCCATGGGCGCCACGCCGAAGACCGTGCAGGCGATCGCCGCCAGTGCAACAGACTGCCGCAGATTGAAAGTCATCGTATTCCCTCGTTTGGCGACACACCCTTGCGCGCCGACCGGTCTCCCCGACCCGTGGTGATATGCGCTGACGCATACCTACCTTACGTTGCACCGGCAGTGTCTTGACGTCAATTGCCCAAATTTTTTGCATGGGTACATACGTTGGACATTCCCGGCCCGGGGCCGCTATCGTCCCGTTCCGGCTATATTTTCTCAGGGTGCGCACATGAACGACGTCTCACGCAGCTTCCGCGGGAACTCCAACGCGGCTCGGGATATCGCGCACCACCTGCATCCTTACACGAATTTCAAGAAGCACGAGGAGACCGGCCCGCTGACCATCGTGCGCGGCCGCGGCATCTACGTCACCGACGACGACGGCAAGGAATATATCGAGGGCATGGCCGGCCTCTGGTCGGCGGCGCTGGGCTTCAGCAACGAGCGCCTGGCGACGGTCGCCTACGAGCAGATGAAGCAGCTGCCGTTCTACCACGCCTTCAACCACCGCTCCCATGAGCCGGCCATCAACCTCGCCGAGAAGCTCAAGCAGATGGCGCCGGTCGAAATGTCGAAGGTGTTCTTCGCCAACTCGGGCTCGGAGGCCAACGACACCGTCGTCAAGATGGTGTGGTACATGAACAATGCACTCGGCCGGCCCGACAAGAAGAAGATCGTGTCGCGGCTCAAGGGCTATCACGGCATCACCGTCGCATCGGGCAGCCTGACCGGGCTGCCGCACAACCACCGCTCCTTCGACCTGCCGATCGCCGGCGTCGTGCACACGCTGACGCCGCACTACTACCGCAACGGTCAGGACGGCGAGACCGAGGAGCAGTTTGCGACGCGCTGCGCCGATGAGCTCGAGCAGCTGATCATCAAGGAAGGCGGCGCCGAGCATGTCGCCGCGATGATCTGCGAGCCGGTGATGGGTGCCGGTGGTGTGATCGTGCCGCCCAAGGGCTACTACGAGAAGATCCAGGCGGTGTGCCGCAAGTACGACATGCTGTTCGTCGCCGACGAGGTGATCTGCGGCTTCGGCCGGACCGGCAATGTCTGGGGCTGCCAGACGCTGAACATCAAGCCGGATATCCTGACCTGCGCCAAGGCGCTGTCGGCATCGTTCCTGCCGATCTCGGCGGTTATGGTGAACGACAAGGTCTATCAGGCGCTGATGAGCGAAAGCAGCAAGATCGGCACCTGGGGCCACGGCTTCACCTACTCCGGCCATCCGGTGGCGGCTGCCGTCGCCCTCGAGGCGCAGAAGATCTATGACGAGCTCGACCTGTTCGGCCATGCCAAGCGCATGAGCCCGGCCTTCCAGAAGCACATCCAGTCGTTCGCCGACCATCCGCTGGGCGGCGAGGCGATGGGCGTGGGCATGGTCGGTGCGCTGGAAATCGTCGCCGACAAGAAGACCAAGGCGCCGTTCGACCTGACCGCGGTCGGCGCTGGCAACCGCGTCTACAACCATGCCACGGCGCGCGGGCTCTTCATCCGCAACATGGGTGATCGCGTCGCGATCTGCCCGCCGCTGATCATCAACGAGGCCGAGCTCGCCGACCTATTTGGACGCTTGCGCCAGGCCTTCGACGCGACCCTCGCCGACCTCAAGTCGGAAGGGCACTTCAAGGGCTGACGTGGCCGACGGCCCGGGTTCGCCGGGCAGTACGCCGCCCGCCTCCACGGCGCCGTTCGGCACCAGCCAGCGTATCCGCAATCGAGCCATCTGGGCGGTGGCCCTGTACACCGCCTCGGTGCCGCCGGCCATCGTGGCACTGGGCATCGCCGACGTGGCACAGGACCAGGTCAACGTCGCCCTGCCGCTTGCGGTGGGCTTCTGGCTGCTCGGCCTTCTGTTCTCACTGTGGGCCGCCTTCCCTGCCCTGCGCTATTGGGAGGTGCTGCCGCAGACCACGCGCTGGCTCGGCGCGCTCCCGCTGATCTCGGTCTCGGTCTTCTTCAGCGTCGTGTTGGTCGCGGCACTCTTCATCTGAAGCTGGAAGCGGGCGGCGTGCGGCGCCGGGTTCCCCTCTCACTTGCCCGACTGCTGGCGCAGATAGGCAATGATGTCGGCGCGGTCCTGAGGCAGGGCCACGCGAAAGTTCATGCGTTGGCCGGGAATGAGCGCCTGCGGATTGGTCAGCCAGGCATCGAGCGTCCTCTCCTCCCACACCACGGCCGAACTCTTCACGGAGCTCGAGTAGCTGAAGTTCGGCACCGAGCCGGCCTTGCGGCCGAAGACGCCGCGATGCGCCGGGCCGACCCGGTTGGCGTCGAGCGAATGGCA
>JAEZIF010000029.1 GCA_023416135.1 Pseudomonadota bacterium | reverse complement strand
CGTTGTCGGCGATCGCCCTCACCCGTGCCTCGGCCATGGCCAGCGCCTGGTCGAGATCGCAGCGCGCCGCCACCAGCCTCTTCATGTTGGGAAGCTGCCACTCGATATCGAGTGAAGCCGAGACGTGGCCCGGCTGGCTGCGGTCGATCTTCATCGCCTGCGCCTGCAGCGCCGCACCGTAGGCCTGGCAGATCTGAAGAGGATCGAGGTCGAGCCGCCACAGCATCTCGAGATCGGTCAGACGGCCCTCGCGCAGCAGGGCGATGGCGTCCTGGTTGCGGCTTTTCACCAGCCGTGCCCCGGCCAGCGCCTGGGCATGGCGCGGGTCGCCCGGCGGCAGGTAGTCGAGATAGTCGGCGAGCGACGACCCCGGACCGAGACGCGCGAAGCGGGTTTCCTCTTCCTCGTGCGCCCGCTGCGCCCGGCGCTCCGTCTCCTGTTCGTACTGGCGCCGCTGCTCGGCGCGCTGGGCGTCGCGTTCGGGATTGGGCATGGTCTCGATCCAGCCCATCACCAACGGCACGACCGTGAGAACGACGATCGCGCCGCCGAGCGCGGCCGTCGTGGGTCCGACGGGCAGCACGCCATGCAATGCCGGCATCCGGCCCCACAGGGCGAGCAAAGCCAAGAGCGGCGGCAGCGCGACGGGCGCGGTCATCAGCCACCAGCCGCGCTCCTCGGCGAGGCCCGCGGCCGCCGCCGCCGCGATCGCCGACAAGGGCAGGACGATCAACGCAACGACCGCCAGCCAGCCGGGCAAGCGGCCGTTGAACCAGGCCAGCACGTACAGGCCGGTAAGCACGAGCCACAGCACGAGACCGATGATCGCGGCGAAGCCCAGCGCCATGCCGCGGCCGGCCAGGTCGGTGCCGCGCGAGCCCAGGAGATTGGCGAGAAAGCCGGAATAGAGGAGGAAAGCGATGGCAAACAGGGCGATGGCGCCGTACGGCACCCCGCCCGACAACGTCTGGTCTTTCATCAACACACTCTACGCGAAAGGAAACTTACTCCGCAGCGTCGTGCATCACGCTGTCGGCACGCGTCGGATAGATGATGCGCTCGGCGAAGCGGTACATGTCCTCGATCTCCCGCTGCGAGCGGTAGGCGATCGCCGTACCGCGAAGCGCCGCGAGCTGCTCGGCCAGGATGCAGCGGCGGACCTCGGCGGTCAGCGTGTTCAGGCGGTGATAGGCCTCGGAGATGCTGCGGCCCAGCGTGGTGATACCGTGGCCGACCAGCACGACCGAGTTGGTGTCCTGGATGAAGTCGTTCACCGAGCTGACATCGGCCTCGACGTCGACATGCGCCGGCACGAAATGCACCGGCTTGCCCAGCACGAAGGGCGGATCGAGGGACAGCACCTTGAAGTCGTGCGGCGCGCCGGAGCCCAGCAGGGCAATGGTCGCATCGTCGTGCACATGGATGGTGGCGTCGATGTCGGGCCGGAGCCGCAGGATCTCGCGGCTGAGATTGTGGCCGATGCTGGTCATGCGCTCGCCCCAGACGATGCGGCTGGTCGGGATATCGGTGATGACGATGTTCTCGAGCTCCATTTCCTCGAGCGAGATCTCGGCATGCTTGGTGTAGGCGAGCCCGTGCGGGAAGTCCGTATGCGGCACGCGCATCACGATGTTGCCCAGCGTGTTGTGGACATAGCCGCGGCCCGCGACCAGGCGGGCGTACTTGACGAACTGACGGCCCACGGCGGGATCGAACGTGACCGGTGACATGTCCTGGGTCCTCCGCTTCCCACTCTAACATGAGTACATGCCAGGTAGTTGAGACGAACCCGCTATCCGGGCACTTCGTTCGCATGGGCGAGATGCTTGGACCGCTGGTGCTGTTTTCCGTGGCGATGACGCTGACGCCGGGACCCAACGTTGTGCTGGTGACGGCATCGGCGGCGAACTTCGGCTTCCGTCGCACCATCCCGCCGCCATGCGAGGTAGAGGAGATAGAGCGCGCCGGCATACTTCACCGCATCGCCCGCGCCGACGCCTCCAGCGCCACGGCGCGCGCCAAGCCGATCGGCTTCCTGGAAGCGACGCTCTTCACCTGGATGAATCCCAAGGCTTGGGTCTCGGCGCTGGGCGCTGTCGCCGCCTACAGCACGGTGGGCGGTGACGTGCTGTGGCAGACGTCGGCGATCGCGGGCGTGTTGGCGGCGACCTGCCTGGCCTCGGTGGCGATCTGAGCCGGATTCGGCACGGTGATCGGCCGTTACCTCGCCCGTCCCCAAGCACGACGCGCCTTCAACGTGTCAATGGCGAGCCTGCTCGCGTTCTCCCTCATCCCGGTGTTCTGGTGATCGCGAGGGACGGGACGTCCTCCGCTTGCATGCCGGGATCGAGGTCGCTGCAGTCACGTGCACGGCGCGTGTACGCAAGCTGATCAAGTCTGTTGACTGTCTCGGTTGGCGACCATTGCGAAAGTTCCTTGCTGCAATGGCCACAGTCCAATCACACGCCCTCGCGTTACGGTTACGAGTGATCGATACCGAGCACTCGTGCTTCGGCCGACTGAAGGAAAACAAGAACGACAACGCAACGCGGGGAAACATCACATGTCAGGCTTGAGCGGAACTGGCGTCACTGCTGTCGGCCGCCACGACGATCCGACCCTGAGCGAGGCCGACAATCAGAATATCTCGAGCCTGCTGTCGGGCATCGCCTGGAACGCCGACACAATCACATTCAGCTTTCCGACCTCCTCGTCCGACTACGGCACGCCGACCACTTACCCCGATCCGGCGCCGTTCAATGGTTTCAGCTCCCTGACCGAGCAGCAGATGGACGAGGTGCTGCGCGGCCTGGCGCTGATCAGCAGCTACACCGGCCTGGCCTTCAGCGAGATCGACGAGGCGGATGCCCATGCCGCGATCCGCTTTGCCAATTCCGCGTCGCCGCCGACGTCCTATGCCTACTATCCCGGAACGAACGCACAGGCGGGCGACATCTTCTTCGGCGTTACCGGCCGGTTTCCCGTCATGGGCAATTTCGATTCCGGACAGGCAGTCCTGCATGAGATCGGCCACGCCCTGGGCCTCAAGCATGGCCAGGAGAGCAGCGTCTTTGGTGCGATGAGCGCCGACCATCTCGACATCGAATTCTCGCTGATGAACTACCCGAACTACATCGGGTCGATGGAAGGCTTCGGCACTGCCAGCACCTCGGCGCAGACCTTCATGATGTATGACATCGCCGCCCTCCAGTACATGTACGGTGCCGATTTCAGCCAGGTCGACGAGACCCATACCTACACCTGGTCGGCGACGACCGGCGCGCAGTTCATCGACGATCAGTCGCAGGGAACCCCGGTCGACAACCACATCTTCCAGACGATCTGGACCGCCGGCGCGACGGTGACCTACGATCTGAGCAACTTCGCGCAGGACCAGGTCGATGACATGAACCCTGGCGGGTGGATGTCGTTCTCGGCCGACCAACTGGCCGATCTGAATGCCTTTGCGCCCTCCAAGCCAGCCGGCGAAATCTTTGCCCAGGGCAACATCTATAATTCCCTGCTCTACGACGGCGACACCCGCTCGCTGATCGTCAACCTCGTCACCGGTTCAGGGAACGACACGGTGACGGGCAATGTTGCCGACAACGAGATCCACAGCGGTGACGGCAACGACAGCGTCAGTGGCGGCGACGGCAACGATCTGCTGGATAGCGGTCCAGGTATCGACCACTTGGCTGGGGGCGTCGGCAGCGATGTTTTCCGCTTCGCCACTGGCTACGGCGCCGACACGGTCGAGGATTTTTCCCAGGCCGACGGTGACATGATCGACCTGGCTTTGGGCGAGGGTATTCAGAGCTTTGCCGATGTCATCTCGCGCGGCCTCCAGGTCGCGGCCGACACGACCTTCGACTTCGGCAACGGCGACAGCCTGACCTTGAACAACATCGAACTGGCCATGCTCGTCGAGAGCGACTTCGTGTTGCCGACGGTGGTGCCATCCGCCGTAATCGAGGCTTTCGGATCGACCACT
>JAEZIF010000008.1 GCA_023416135.1 Pseudomonadota bacterium | reverse complement strand
GGCCTCCAGGCCCGCATCATGATCATGAGCGGGCCTGGAGGCCCGCGGTCCGGAAGCGCATGACGCGCCCCCCAGCGAATGATCAGTTCGCGGTCATCCCGCCGTCGATCACCAGCTCGGTTCCCGTCACCCACGACGATTCGTCGGAGGCGAGGTAGAGGCAGCCGGCGGCGATGTCGTAGGGCGTGCCGAAGCGGCCGAGCGGGGTGGCTTCCATGCGCTTGCGCGCCACCTCGGGATTGGAATGGGGACGCGATCCCAAGCAGAACGTCCAGACCGGCCACACGGCCGGACCACGGCTCGCCGCCCAGACGCTCGAGCACTGGAACCTCGTCATGGAGATCAACGCGACCGGCGTGTTCCTCGGCACCAAGGCTGCGGTGCCGGCCATGCAGCGCGCCGGCGGCGGCTCGATCATCAACATCTCGTCGATCTGCGGCATCGTCGGCAGCCACGCCAACGCCGCCTACCACGCCTCCAAGGGCGCGGTGCGCATCTTTCCAAGGCGGCGGCGATCCAGTACGCCCCCGACAGGATGAACTCGGTCCATCCGGGCTTCGTCGACACACCGATGACCGCGCCGGGCCGAGATGCCGGCGATGTTGCACAGGATGTCGATGCGGCCCCAGGCCTTCTCGGCCTGGTCGACGATCGCGCTCCATCGACCCTCGCTCCGCACGTCCTGCTCGCCAAAGCTCGCGGTTCCGCCTGCCGACGCGATTTCCGTCTCGATCGACTTGCCCAGCGAAGCGTTGCTGTCGGTCAGCAGAACCGACGCGCCGACGCGCCGCCTGTGACGATCGCGACCTTGCCCAAAGGTCTTTTGCCCGGCTCCATGTTCGTCTCCTCGTTTCCTCTGGTAATCTGGCCCGTCTGCAAGGGTGTGACATATGAACGTGATTTCGAGGCCCCGTCACGACGTTCAGGACATGGCGGTTTCCTGGCTGAAGTCCTTCGGCGATGCCTTGCAGTCCGGCGATGCCGCCGCTGCGGCCCGCCACTTCGCAAGCGAAGGCCACTGGCGTGACGTGCTGGCGTTCACCTGGCGGATCGGAACCGAGACGGGCGCAGCGGCGATCGAAGCTGCGCTGGCGCCAACGCTCGCGCGCACCAGGCCGCGCGGCTTCCATATTCCCGAGGGCCGCTCGCAGGCGCGGCGCGTGAAGCGCGCCGGGACGGATTGCATCGAGGCGATCTTCGAGTTCGAGACGGCGGCCGGCCGCGCCAACGGCGTCGTGCGGCTGGTCGAGGAGGAGGGAGAATGGCGCGCCTGGACACTCCTCACCACGCTCGAGGAGCTGCACGGCTATCCCGACGGCCGGCCCAAGGCGGTGAGCGACGCCGAGACGTTTTCTCGCGATTTCGGCGGCGAGAACTGGCTCGACCAGCGGCGCAAGGCGCGCGCCTACACCGACCACGATCCCGCGGTGCTGATCGTGGGCGGCGGCCAGGCCGGCCTGTCGGCGGCGGCGCGGCTCAACCATCTCGGCGTCGACACGCTGATCATCGATCGCAACCAGCGCATCGGCGACAATTGGCGGCTGCGCTATCACTCGCTCACCCTGCACAACGAGGTGCACGTCAATCACCTGCCGCTGATGCCGTTCCCGCCGACCTGGCCGGTCTTCATCCCCAAGGACAAGCTCGCCAACTGGTTCGAGACCTACGTCGAGAGCCTCGAGCTCAACTTCTGGACGGGCACCGAGCTCGTCGGCGGCAGCTGGGACGCCAGGGCGAAGTGCTGGACGGTGACCCTGCGCCGCAGCGACGGCAGCGAGCGCACCATGAAGCCGCGGCACATCATCGTGGCCACCGGCGTGAGCGGCATCCCGGTCTGGCCGGACGTTCCCGGACTCGGGTCCTTCGAGGGCGAGGTCTTGCATTCCGGCCAATACACGACCGGCGCGGCCTGGAAGGGGCGCAACGCCATGGTGATCGGCACCGGCAACAGCGGCCATGACGTCGCCCAGGATCTCTGCGCCAGCGGCGTCGACACCACGATCGTCCAGCGCAGCCCGACCTACATTGTCAGCATCCGCGAGGCGCAGAAGGTCTATGCGACCTACAGCGAGGGCCTGCCGTTCGAGGACTGCGACCTGCTCGCCTGCTCGATGCCCTATCCGGTGCTGCGCCGCGCCTACCAGCTCTCGACCGCCGAGATGCGCGAGGTCGACCGCGATCTGCTGAAGGGCCTGGAGAAGCGCGGCTTCAAGCTGACCTTCGGCGAGGACGATACCGGCTTCCAGATGATGTATCTGCGGCGCGGCGGCGGCTACTACTTCAACGTCGGCTGCTCCGACATGATCATCGACGGCCGCGTCGGACTGCTGCAGTACGACACGATCGACCGTTTCGAACCCGACGGCGTCGTCCTCGAGGACGGCACGAAGAAGTCGCTGGACCTGGTGGTCGTCGCGACCGGCTATGAAAGCCAGCAGGAGTTCGTGCGCGCCACGCTCGGCAACCATGTCGCCGAGCGCATCGGCCCGGTCTGGGGCTTCGACGACGGCGGCGAGCTGCGCAACATGTGGGGCCCGACGAAGCAGCAGGGCCTGTGGTTCACCGCCGGCAGTCTGGCGCAGTGCCGCATCTACTCGCGCTATCTCGCGCTGCAGATCAAGGCGCGCGAGGACGGGCTGATCGACTAGTTTTTCGGCGCTGTGGTGCAGTGCTGCGCCGGGTCGACTCCGTCTGCCCCGATCCGGCCAGCAGGTCGAACAGCCAGGCCATGCCCGCATCCATCAGCGCGGCCTTCGAGGCGACGGCGTTGACCGGGGAGACGGGCAGCGGCAGCGGGGCATCGAGACCAGGATGCCGAAGCGCGCCGCATTCATGGCGGCGAACCGCCTCGGCAGGGCGGTGAGGAGGTCGGTCTCGGCGACGGTCGCGGCCGCCAGCATGAAGTTCGGAACGGTGAGCGCGGTCCGCCGTTTCCGCCCCCGCTTCGCCAGGGCCTCGTCGACGAAGCCATGCGGATCGCCGCTGTGCGAGACGACCAGATGCTGCATCTCGCAGTATCGCTCCAGCGTCGGATGGCGGGCAAAGCGATGGCCCGTGCGCATGGCGATCACGAAGTCTTCTTCGTAGAGGAGTCGCTTTTCGAAGCGCGGCGGAATGTCGTCCGAAGGGATGATCGCGATGTCCATGGCGCCCGCCTCGAGGCCGACAAGGGCCGCCTGCCAGACGCGCGCCGGCGAGGGCAGGATCTGGCGCATACGGATGTCGATCCCGGGCGCGATCGCGTGCAGCCGGGCGAGCAGCGGGCGCAGCACCACGGCCGCCGCGCCGTCCGGAGCGCCGATCGCGAACCGGCGGGTCGACGTGGACGATCGAACGGCGCGGCGGTCGCCATGACGGCGCTGGCGCGGGCCAGGATGTCGGCGATGGGCGCGGCCAGCTCGGCGGCGCGGGCCGTCGGCACGACGCCCTTGGGTGTTCGCAGGAACAGCGGATCGTTGAGGAGCCGGCGCAGGCGGCCGAGGCCGTGGCTGACGGCGGACGGCGTCAGGTTGAGCCGGTCCGCCGCCCGGCCGACGTGGCGCTCCCGCAAGACGACCTCGAACAGGACCAGGAGATTGAGGTCGGCGCGAGCAAGGTCAATCTGGTTCAGCAGCTTCTTCCGCAACGGCGTGTTCGAGCGGGACGTCGTGCAGGTCTACGGGTCCCCCGACATGGTGGTCCTGGCCCTGATCGAACGCCAGGCGGTCGAGGTCGGCGGCCTGCCGGCGCAGAGCTGGCCGCTGCGCGTCACCCTCGTCTGGCGCCGCGAGGGCAGCGAGTGGCGCCTGGCGCATCGGCACGCCGATCCACTCGTCGGCGGAGTCAGCCTCGGCCATGCGGCGGCGCTGGCGCGGGGGAACGCGCATCTACTCGCGCTACCGCGCGCTCCAGATCAAGGCGCGCGAGGAAGGCCTGATCGCGTGACAACCTCCGCATGAATAAATCGTAACCGGGACAGCCCGGTGTTGGCCCCGGACCGATTTGGAGTCATCCTTTTGCATTGCGAGCAGGGAGGGACTCAATGACAAGCCGCGCTCACATCGAGGAAACGGTCCGGTCGCTGTATGCCGCTCGCTGCCGCGGCGACCTGGAAGGTGTCATGAAAGGTATTGCCGATGATGCCGTGTTCATGTTCAACGGCCGCGGCACCGGCCATCCCGTCATGGCCGATGAGAAGAGGAGCAAGCCGGCGATCCGCTCGATCGTAGGAGAATTGATCGGCAACTTCCGCTTCGACGACTGGAAGGAGCTCGCGCTCTTGGTCGATGGTGAGAAGGCGCTGCTTCACTGGACCGCGAAGGTGACCTGCGTGCCGACCGGGAAGACCGAGCGGTTCGAAGTCTTCGATCTCGTGACGTTTCGCGATGGCAAGATCGTCGACTTCCGTCAGTGCACGGACACCGCCCTCGTGGCGGTCATCGCAACGCCTTAGCGGCGCTTACGGCTTGCCGAAGGTGGCGATGCGATCGACGTTGCAGATGAACAGCACGCGCTTCTCGTCGATCGCGGGGTCGCGCAGCCCGTAGGGCGGCGGATTGCCGGTGTACTTGGTCCAGATCTTGTCGAGCTGCCTGGTGACGCGCTCGCCGCCCGGCGCGTCCTCGTGCTCCTCGCGCTCCACCGAGCATTTCAGCTGGACCCAGTGGTAGGCGTTGTCGGGATTGACGACCAGGATGGTGAGCTTGCCGTTCCTGCGGATCCAGCCGCACTTGGGCCGGTGGGAGGCCGTGTTCACCAGCACCTTGTCGCCCTCGTAGTCGAACCACATCGGCGTCAGCCCGATGGTGCCGTCGGGTGCGACGAGCCCCATGGTCACGGTGATCGGCCGGTCGAGCAGCGCCTTGTAGATCGGATCGAGGTCCGACAGGTGCCTGATCTTCACGTGCTCGCCGACGGCGAACTGGCCTTTCTGCAGGCCGCCGGCCACGTCCCGGAATTTTGCGACCGTGATGCCGTCTGCCATGATCTCCTCCGTCGTCGTTGTCAGGCCAGCCTGAGTTCCCGGTAGCCGTCGGCCGCCACCGCGTCGCAGCGCTCGCGGAAGGCCGGCGCGCTGCCGCTGTAGCGGGCGATGATGCGGGTCTGCTTGCCGTCGAGGTTGCGGTTGATGCCGGTCATCCACGAATCGACTTCGTTGGAGAGCAGCCCGACGCCCAGCGACTTGACGTGATCGGTCCACGAGGCGACGCCCTGGGCGGTCGCCTCGACGCGGGTGATGTCGTGCTCGCGCGCATGCCGCAGCAGGTCGGTCACCCATTCGACGCTGTATTCGATGCTGCGCGGGATGTTGCCCAGCGCGGTGTGCGGACCCATCTGCATCATCATGTTGGGGAAGCCCTCGACCATGATGCCGAGGTAGGTCTGCGGCCCGCCCTTCCACTTGTCCTTGAGCCTGAGGCCGTCGACGCCCTGGAAGTCGATGCGGTCGAAGGCGCCGGTGATGGCGTCGAAGCCGGTGGCGTAGATGATGATGTCGAATTCGTATTCGGCGTCGCTGGTCTTGATGCCGGTGGGCGTGATGCGCTCGATCGGCGTCTCCTTGATGTCGACCAGCGTCACGTTGGGCTGGTTGTAGACTTCGTAGTACTTGGTTTCCAGCGGCACGCGGCGGGTGCCGAAGCCGTGGTTCTTCGGGATCAGCTTGTCGGCCACGGCCTGGTCCTTGACCCGCTTGCGGATCTTGCGGGCGACGAAGTCGCTCACCAACGCGTTGGCCTCGCGGTCGACGAGAATGTCGCGGAAGTTGCCCTGCCACATGCCGAAGCCGCGGTTGCCGTAGAGCTTCTCCCACAGCGCCTCGCGTTCCTCGGGCGTCACCTCCATGGCCTTGCGCGGATCGGGCGTGTGCAGGAAGCAGGCGAAGGTCTCGCGGCAGCGCTGGAAGATCTCGGGATAGCGCGGGCGGATCTCGGCCATCTCCTCCTCGGAGATCAGCGCGTTGTGCAGCGGCGCGCACCAGTTGGGCGTGCGCTGGAACACCGTGAGATGGCCCGCGGTCTTGGCCACTTCCTGGATGGTCTGCACGCCCGTCGCGCCGGTGCCGATCACGGCCACGCGCTTGCCTGCAAAGCTCACCGGCTCGTGCGGCCAGCGCGCGGTGTGGCAGGACTGGCCCTTGAAGCTCTCGATGCCGTCGATGCGCGGCAGGGTCGGCGCGGACAGCGGCCCGATGGCGGTGATCACGAAGCGCGAGGTGTGCCGGCTGCCGTCCTCCAGCGTGACCTCCCAGCCGCGCGTCTCTTCCTTCCAGTGCGCCGCCGTGACCCGGCTCTTGAACTGGATGTCGCGGCGCAGGTCGAACTTGTCGGCGACGAAGTTGAGATACCTGAGCGTCTGCGGCTGCGGCGAGAAGTGCTCGGTCCAGTGCCACTCGTCGAGCAGCTCCTGGGAAAAGGAGTAGCCGTAGGAATAGCTCTCCGAATCGAAGCGCGCGCCGGGATAGCGGTTCCAGTACC
>JAEZIF010000004.1 GCA_023416135.1 Pseudomonadota bacterium | reverse complement strand
CACCACCTCACCGGCGCGGGGGCCGGCCCGCGCCTCGCGCAGCTTGCCGAAGAATTCCGAGCGGTAGCGCGCCAGCTCCTCGACCTTGCTGGCGAGCGCCCGATTGAGCTTCTGGCCGAGATCGACGATCTGCGCCTGCTGTTCCTTCGACTTGGCCTCCGAGGCGTCGAGGGCGGCGTTGAGCCGGCCCAGTTCGTCCTTGAGGCCTGCCATCTCGGCGGTCATGCGCACGACCGCGGCCTTCTGCTCGGCAGAAAGCTTCTGTTCCTCGGTGAGGTCGGAGAACAGCTTGCCCTTCTCGTTGTTGGCCGCTGCCAGCGATGCGGCCAGGCGCGTCAGCTCCAGCCGCTGGCGCTCGACCTCCTTCTGCAGGTCGGCCGCCTTGGCCTCTGAATCCTTCGCCGCGCTCTGCATGGCGGCGGCGAGCTTGTCGCGCTCGGCGAGCATCGAGGTCAAACGCTCGGTGAGCTGGTCGCGCTCGATCTTGAGCGCATCCGATGAACGGCGCTCGGCGGCAAGATCGCCGCTCAGCCTGTCGCGCTCGCCGCGCATCTGGGCGATCTGCAGGGTGAGCTGCTCGAGATCCTTCTGCAGGCTCTGGCCGGCTCGCTTTTCGATCGAGAGCTGGTTGGCGAGATCACCGATCTGGCGGCTGAGCTGGTCGATGGCGGTGTCGCGCGTGCTGACCGCGTTGGACAGCGTGAACTGCGCCACGCTGAACAGCGTCAGCAGGAAGATTAGCACCATCAGCAGCGTCGTCAGCGCGTCGACGTAGCCCGGCCAGATGTAGTCGGCGGCTCCGCCCCTGCGGTGGGAGGAGGCTGAGGCCATCGCTAACCTTCGCCCGGCGGATGCACGGCGCCGCGGCCCGTCGAGGCCATGGTGCGGGCGAGCAGGCGGAATTCGCCGCGCAGCTCGTCGGCGAGCGCGGTGCGGCCGCGCACGTTCTCGTCGACCAGGCGGGCAAGGTGCCCCTCGATGGCGCGCTGGTGCGCCATCAGGGCGTCGCGCTCCTCGGGCGAGCGGCGCTCGGCGAGCCGCTCGAGCATGACCCGAAAGTCGTCGCTGAGCGCCGCGCGGCTGCGCGCATTGTCCTCGAGCAGGCGGACGAGATGGCTCTCGATGGTGCGCTGGTGCGTGACCAGCGCCTCGCGGTCGTTGTCCGACGAGCCACGTTCGCCGAGCCGGTTGATCGCC
This sequence comes from Pseudomonadota bacterium, assembly GCA_023416135.1. Lineage (GTDB taxonomy): Bacteria > Pseudomonadota > Alphaproteobacteria > Reyranellales > Reyranellaceae > Reyranella. The sequence continues at coordinate 10,187 of JAEZIF010000004.1, read as the reverse complement.
GTGCGCAGCTCGATCGATTGCTCGCCCATGCGCGCGAGCAGCGTCTGCTGGCCGCGCATCGCTTCAGCGAGCGCCGCCAGGCGCTCGACCAGCGTGGCATTGGTGGCGACGGTGGCCTCGCGGCCTTCCTCGGCGCGGCGCAAGGTGCGGGTGAGATCGTCGAGGCCGTCCGCGGTGCGCTCGAGCAGCGCTTCGACATAGGCCGAGACGCCCTGTTCGCCATCGGCGCTGACCCCGGTCGACAGGCGCGTGGCGCTCGCCAGCCATTCCTCGAGCTCGATATGGAAGCGGCCCTGCGCCTGGCTCGCCTGCAGCTCGAGGAAACCCAGCACCAGCGAGCCCGACAGGCCGAACAGCGAGGCGCCAAAGGCGGTAGCCATGCCCTTGAGCGGGCCTTCGATGCTCTCCTTGAGCTTGGCGAACATGCTGATGGCGTCGCCGCCGCTGACCTGCAGCCGGCCAATGGCGTCGGCCACCGCGCTGATGGTTTCGAGCAGGCCCCAGAAAGTGCCGAGCAGGCCAAGGAAGATCAGCAGGCCGATCATGTAGCGCGTGAGGTCGCGGCGCTCGTCGAGTCGCGTGGCGATGCCGTCGAGCACGGCGCGCGTCGCGGTGGCCGACATCCGTAGCCGGTCCTGCCGTTCACCCAGCATGGTGGCGAGCGGCGCCAGCAGGTTCAGTGAGTGGGTATCGAGGGGCGGCGCCCCTTCCTCGCGATGCTGGAAGCGTCGCAGCCATTGGACCTCCGGCCACAGCGAGATGACCTGGCGCATCACGAAGAAGATGCCGATCACCAGCACCGCCACGATCACGCCGTTCAGGATCGGCGTGTTCATGAACACGCGCAGAAGGTCGACATGGAGCACATAGGCGAGCCCGGTGACGGCCGCCAGGAACAACAGCATACGAACGAGATAGGGGAGCGGACTGCTCATGCGACCGAACTTGGATGGCCGAACGGCGCGAGCCCGATCACGTGTTTGGCACCAGGATTTCGACCGAGTCGCCGTCGCCCGAGAAGCTGCCGACCTCGATGCGCGACTTGACGCCCCGGTCGATCAGGTAGCTGCGCACGACGAGAGCGCGCGCCAGGGCAACCTTGCGGCTGTCGGGCCCGGTGTCCATGGCGAAAGCGCGCAGCTCGACATGCTTCAGCTTCCGGTCGGCAATGCGTTTGGCGATCTGGTCGAGCTCGGCCTTGGTGGCAGGAGTCAGCACGACCGATCGACCGATGAAGGCGATCGTGCCGAAGGGGCCGGCAGGCTGTGCGGCCGGCACGGCGGCGGGCGTGCCCACCGCCAATGTCGGACCAGGCGGCGGTGTCGCCGGGACCGTCACCGCTGGCGTGGCAGGGGCGGAAGGGGCAGCGGGGACGTTCAGCATCCTGCTTTCGATCGGGCCAGGCGGGGGCGGCGGCAGATTGCGTTCGTATGTCCCCGGCGCGCCGGCAACTGGCACTCGCGCCGGCTGCACGACGATGCCCTGTGCGAAGGCCGATGCTGAGCCCATGGCCAGCACGGCAAGCGCCAAGCCGCGCACGGCAGCCGAGGAGGATGGCATAACCAATTGCCTCTCAACGAGAATTTGGCTGGAGAATACCCAATGGCAGACGCCCGCTCAACCAGCGGACGGCGTCTTCGGCAAATCCTGTGGAGAGTTTGGCCGTTGTATGGCGGTGCGGCAGACTTAAGAGCCCAGGATGCCGATCATCGGCTCGTGCAGGCCGAAGTTGCTGGCCAGCACGGACGGACCGCCGAGTTCGTAGGGCTTGCCCGCGACGTCGCTCACGCTGCCGCCGGCTTCGCGCACCAGCAGCAGACCCGCGGCGACATCCCACGGCGCCAGGCCATACTCGAAGAAGGCGTCGTAGCGGCCGGCCGCCAGGAAGGCGAAGTCGAGCGAGGCCGCACCCCAGCGCCGCACGCCGGCGGTCTGCCGTGTCACGGCCTCGAGCCGGCGGTGATAGTCTGCGTGATCGCCCTTGCCGATGTTGGGAATACCGGTCGCGACCAGGGCGCGCGCCGGATCCTTGCGACCCGACACGCGGAGCCGGCGTGAACGCGCATTGGGCGTGTCGATGTAGGCGCCGTTGCCCTTCTCGGCCCAGAACAGCTCGTCGGAGACCGGCTGGTAGATCACGCCGGCGATGATCTCGCCCTCGCGCTCGAGCCCGATCGAAATGGCGAAGTGCGGCACCCCGTGCAGGAAGTTGGTCGTGCCGTCGAGCGGATCGACGATCCAGCGGTTGCGGCCGTCACCCTTGGTCTCTCCGCCTTCCTCACCGAGGAAGCCGTAGTCGGGACGCGTGCGGGCAAGCTCGGCGCGCACGGTGCGCTCGGCCTTGATGTCGGCGTGGCTGACGAAGTCGCCGGGGCCCTTCTCGGAGACCTGCAGGTGCTCGACCTCGCCGAAGTCGCGCTTCAGGTTCTTGGCCGCTGCGAAGGCGGCACGGATCATCACCGTGATGGTGGCCGAGCGTGGCGCCAGCGAGCGGCGCTCGGGTGGACCGGAGCGCTCGCGGCCGGTGCTCATCGGCGCGCGGCCGATGCGGGCTACGGGTTGATCGGGCGCTCGGGCCATTGTGATCAATCCTTGGCGCGTTCCATGTAGCTGCCGTCTTCCGTGTTGATCACCAGCCGGGTGCCAACGGCGATGTGCGGCGGGACCATCACCTTGATGCCGCCTTCGACGACGGCGGGCTTGTAGGACGAGGAGGCGGTCTGGCCCTTCACCACTGCATCGGCCTCTACGACCGCGAGGATGACGCTCTTTGGCAGCTCGACGCCGACCGGCGTGCCCTCGTAGAGCGAGACGGTCACTTCCATGCCGTCCTGCAGCCAGCGCGACTGGTCGGGATCGAGAACGTCGGCGCCCACGGTGAGCTGCTCGTAGTTCTCCTTGTCCATGAAGGTGAAGCCGTTGTCGTCCTTGAACAGGTAGGTGCACTCGCGCTCGTCGATATGCACGTGCTCGATGGTTTCGCCCGAGCGGAAGCGCTCCTGCAGCTTGTTGCCCTCGCGCAGCGCCTTGGCCTCGATGGCGACGAAGGCGCCGCCCTTGCCGGGGCTGATATGCTGCACCTTGGCGGCCACCCAGAGCTTGCCGTTGTACTCGATGACGTTGCCGGCGCGGATGGAATTGACGGGCACTTTCATGGGCTTACCGCAGGTCGAATGAATGGAATTCGGCCTCGTCCGCGAAAGGCGGTGCGAGGCCGGCGCGGGCTTGTATCAAAGGCGACAGGGGGCCGCAACCGGGGGGCCTCACAGGCCCAGTTCGTCCTGCCTTTTCCTGGGTAGGGCAGCGGCGATGACCGCGTGCGCCCGCTTGATGTACGCCTTCATCTCGCGGTCGGTCAGCGCCTTGGGATCGTCGACCGACACCCACTTGGCGCGCGCGAGGTAGGGCGCCGGTCGAAAGCCCGGCGAGCGGCTCAATGCATCGTAGTGTTCCGGCGCCGACTTGAAGGAGATGTGGCCCACCGAATGCTCCTCGGGCGCGATCAGGCAGAACATCTTGCCGCCGACCTTGAAGACGATGACGCCCTCCCATTGCACGGTGCGGGTCGCGGCGGGCAGCTTGCCGCAGAAGGCATCGATCTGCTTGGGCGTCATGTCGTCACCCTACACGGCCGTCACGTCGCATGCGATGGTCGGCCATGATGGAATGGCGTCCCGACAGGCTGGCCCGGCGTTTGCCGGCGCTGCAGACACGTGCTCGTCTGCAAGCGGCGATCCGTCAATGGTTCGCGGGCGAGGGCTTCGTCGAGGTTGAGACGCCGATCCTGCAGGTGGCGCCCGGCGCCGAGGTGCATCTTTCGGGGTTCGCCACCGACTGGGAGCTGCCCGACGGCGACGAGCGCGAGCGCTGGCTGCACAGCTCGCCGGAGTTCGCCATGAAGAAGCTCCTGGCGGGTGGCGTTCCGCGGCTGTTCCAGTTCGCCCGGGTGTTCCGCAACGCCGAGGGCTCGGCGTTGCACCATCCCGAGTTCACTATGCTGGAGTGGTACCGCGCCGGCGTGGGTTACGAGACGATCATGCAGGACTGCGCGCGGCTGCTGGCGCTGACCGGCGCAAGCGAGCTGCGCTGGGGCGAGCACCGCTGCGATCCGCGCGCCGAACCGGAGCGGCTGACGGTGGCGGAGGCGTTCCGGCGCCATGCCGGCGTCGACCTGATCGCCACGGTCGGCAGCGCCGAGAAGCTGGCGCGCGCCGCCGGCATCGCCATGCACGACGGCGACACCTGGGACGACGTCTTCTTCCGCGTCATGTTCGACCGGATCGAGGGCAAGCTCGGCATGGGCCGGCCGACCATCCTCTGCGAGTATCCGATCGCCATGGCGGCGCTGGCGCGGGCCAAGCCCGGCGATCCGCGGGTCGCCGAGCGCTTCGAACTCTATGTCTGCGGCGTCGAACTCGCCAACGCCTTCGGCGAACTCACCGATCCCGACATCCAGCGTGCCCGCCTGCAGGCCGACATGGACGAGAAGGAGCGGCTCTACGGCGTGCGCTGGCCGGTCGACGAAGATTTCCTGGCCGCGCTCGATCACGGACTGCCCGACTGCTCGGGCATCGCCCTGGGTTTCGACCGCCTGGTGATGCTCGTCGCCGGCGCCGGCCATATCGAGGACGTGCTGTGGCTGCCGGTGCGTTGAGCGGGCCGGAGAGCCCGCGCTCGCGGCTATGAAGCGAAGATCTCGTTGAAGGCGCGGACCGCCGCTGCCGGGCCGTCTTTGTAGCCCCAAACGCCGCCGGCGACGGCGAGGAAGTCAGCGCCGGCCGCGACCACCGGCCGACAATTGGCGACCGTGATGCCGCCGATCGCCACGCATGGCACCTCCATGAGGCCGCTCCACCATTCGAGGATGTCGAGTTCGGCCGGCGTGGTCACGGCCTTGGTGCCCGACGGGAAGAACGCGCCGAACGCCACGTAGTCGGCGCCGGCGTCGGCCGCCTCCATGGCGAGATGCCGTGAAGCCTTGCAGGTGACGCCGACCTGGCGGTCGGGACCGACGATGCGGCGCGCCTCGGCATATGGCATGTCCTCCTGGCCGACATGGACGCCGTCGCAGTCGAGCTTCACCGCGAGGTCGGGCCGGTCGTTCATGATGAACGCTACGTCGCGCTGCTGGCAGACCGGCCGCAGCGTGTCGGCGACGCGGGCGATGGAGTCGTCGGCGACGTCCTTCAGGCGAAGCTGGAATGCGGCGACATCGCCGCCGTCCAGCGCTGCCCGCAATTCGTCGGCGAAGATCGTCGGATGCTCGATGCGTTCCGGCGAGATGAGATAGAGCCGGCAATGCGTCGCCGCGCCTGGCTGTTCCGATGGCATTCGTCTTTCCTGTTCCGAGGCGGTTTGTGTGTGGGGCGACAGCCATCGGCAGTCAATGCGCATCGTCGACAGGGAGCGAGTTCCGTGACAACGTTCCCGACCTTCGCCCATGGAGACCGAGTGATCCGTGCGTCCCGTCGTCAGGCGCTCATGGACGTTGACCTGCTCGCCGGTCTTGGTGCCGGCTCCGCCGTGCTGCCGACGGCCGCCCGGACATCGACGTTCCCCTCGCGGCCGATCAGGACCGTCGTGCCGCACGCGCCGGGTGGAAATTCGGACACGTTCGGGCGGATCGTGGCGCAGAAGATCTCGGATCAGACCGGCCAGCAGGCCGTGGTCGAGAATAGGCCGGGCGCCGGCGGCACGGTAGGCAGCGCCCTGGTGAGCAATTCGGTGCCCGACGGCTACACGGTGGTGGTGGCCGACAACGGCACGCATGCGATCGCGCCGACGCACTATGGCGCGCGCCTGTCGTACGATGTGTTCAAGGATTTCTCGCCGATAATGCTGGCAGCCAAGTTTCCGACGGTGATCATGTTGCACCCGTCGGTGCCGGCCACGACGCCCAAGGAGTTCGTGGCCTTGGCCAAGAGCCGGCCGGGCAAGTTCACCTATTCGTCGGCCGGCACTGGCAACGGTTCGCACCTCACGATGGAGCTGTTTCGCGCTGCGGCGGGCGGGCTCGACATGGTGCACGTGCCCTGCAAGGGCTTCGGCGCGCGGCCCCGGCTACTCGGCGCCGCAGGGTGCCATCCCTGTTTTGTGTCCCGGCCGTGGACCGCTTAACGGGTGGTAAAGCATCGGCGCACCAGCACCGAGTGAGCATGCCCCCACCAGATTGTGCGAGAGACCGACGATCAACCGGCCCGGGTGCAGCCTGTCTCGGGGGAGAGCCGATGGACGGAAGTGCTTGGACGGCGATTGCAGCGCACCGTCATCGTGGAAGCTGGTGCGCGCCGAGGACGACGCACTGGTGCGCCAGCTGCGCGTCACCGCCGGTGCGCTTGCCAGTGCGATAATCGAGGTGACGCGGATGATGCTGGCGCCGATGCCGCCGCGGCCGGTGATGCAGCAGGGGCCCAGGAAACTCTTGGGCACTGCTTACTCCCTAGCTGGCGCGCCCAGCCCATTCCGAGCGCGCCACCTTACTTAGCTACTCGACCCGCGTGTTGGTGTAGGTGTCCACGAACATCTTGCCCGTCGTGGCATCCTTGAGTTGCGGCGTCACCCACGTCATGGTCTTGCCTTCGATCTTCAAGTCAGGCTTGCGCTCTTGTCCGATCCACGAGGGATCGCCGCACACCTCGTATTTCAAGGTCACCTTGTCTCCTGCGACTTTGTAGGTACCGCTGCCGAAAAATTGGCTCCGGTACAGTGCGCCCAACTCTTCCGGGTTGGTGGCTGGTTTCTGATCCACCGGATGCTGCATGATGGCGAAACGGCCGCTCTTGGTGAAGACGACAACGCCCTTGATCTGGCGCTTCTGCGCTTCTTCACCCTCGAACTTGCGGGTGGATTCGGTACCCCATTGCCAGACGCCAACGATCTGGTTCGCCAGATCCACGCTGCCCACCGGAGGTGCCTTCTTCCAGGTGATGTTCAGGACTGCGCCAGTAGCGGTGCGCGGGTTGGTGAACTTCATCTCGGTGTCGGAGATTTCAGTCACGACCCGTTGCTGGTTGGTCCCGACCATATTCCCAAAGGTGGCCATGGTGATGGTTGGGATAATGGTCTTGGTCTTCTCATCCACCGTGTAGCTGCCGGTGTAGGCCAGTGCGCCCGTGGCCACCGCCATGGCCTCTTCCGGCGTCGGCTTGGTACGATCATTCGCCGCGATCTTGGGCAGATCCTTGCGCATCGAGACGAAGTGGAAGTAGCCATCGGCTGTGTAGGTCAGCACGCCCTGCATGGCCGGTATTGGAATGTCGGCTCCGTCTTTCGTGCTCGTGATCGAAGACAAGATCCAGGTGCCGACCACCTGTTCTTTCAAAGTCTTTTCCTGGGCCGACGCCACGCTCGCCGCCAACAACAAACCGAGAAACGCAAAGACAGACATCAATCTGGTCATCATTTTCCTCCCGTTTGGTTAGTCGGACGCCGTGCTACGCTTATCCCGTACTGAATGGTGACTTTCATCCTGCCAGCTTTGGCAATGGCGCGCCGCCGCCGTTTCTCGCCGTTGTTGTACCGAACTGCGGCAGCGCGTCTTAGTTGTAGGTCACGCTTTCGCTTCCTAGCTGGCCGAGCGCGACAAGCGGCTGGCCGCGCAGCGCGCCGTCGCCCCGATGGACATCGCCGCCGCCGTTAAGGCGACAGCATAGCTGCGCGATGTCCGGCGCAAGCTGCCGGCGAAGTAGTGCCGACGGAGATAGGAGAACGTCGATGAAGAAGCACGATCCGTTCAACAAGGGACTGCCGCCACCGAAGGTGGCTGAGCCCAAGGCCAAGCGCGTACCGCGCAGCTGGGAGCAGGAAGGCTTTGCCTTTACCGGCGACAAGCACCGGCCGCGCCTCGATACCGACACAGGGGCCGACGGCGGCATCGGCGGCGCGCGTGGCTGGCGCTCGCGGGGAAGCGGCCATGAGTGCCGGCGTTAGCCGGCTCGGCATCGAGAAGGTGAGCCTGCTGTTCGCGCTGGTTCGCCGTTCGACCGGTTCGCGACCGGCGCGCTCGGTAGGGTGGCACCCGAGGTGGCAGCCCCAGACCAAGGCATTGATTCAATGCACAAACGAAAGCCCTACAAGGGCGGGGCGCCTGCCGTTTAGGCGGTGCCTTTGGCGAGGTCCAGCTGACTGCCGTCAGCGTGAACACGTCCCTGCCGCAGATCCAGTCAGGCAAGGTGCGCGCGCTGGGCGTGGCTTCGTCGAAGCGCTCGCCGGCGCTGCCCGATGTGCCGACCTTCAAGGAGAACAGCGTCGACTTCGAGGGCGACAGCTGGCTCGCCATTGTCGGGCCGCCTGGGCTCACGCCGGGACGTGGCCGCCCGGTTGAACCAGATCTTTGCCGCCGCGCTGCGAGATCCCGATACCGAGGCGCGACTCGCCAAGATCGGCCTCGAGGTGGTCGCATCCTCGGGCGATGAGCTCACCAAGGCGCTGCAGCACGATGTCCCCAAATGGGGCGAGGCGGTGAAGGCCTCGGGTGACGTCGCCGAGTAGCGGCCACTACAAAAGACGCAACCCGCCCCGGTTTGTCCGGTGGCCCGGACGTCACGGGAATGTAATGATGGCGATCTCAAATGGGTCCCGAGGGAGGGGGCCATGGGATCTGACAGGCGGTATGAGGAGATGGCGCAGCGGTGTGAACGCAACGCTGCGAGCCGGCGCTTCAAAGCCGACGTGGACTCCTGGAAGGCATTGGCGAAGATGTGGCGAGCGCTTGCCGCCACTGTCCCCCGTCGACCTCGACCGACGGGGTGATCGGCCGGGCGGCGGGAAGCCAGCCGTCCGGGTCCGGCACGGTGCCATGAGGCTATTGGGGATCACTATCAACCCCTGAGACGCGTCGTTGTCACCAATTTATCACCAAGTGGGCAGGGGTCTTATACTATATCTAGTAGCGTGTAACGTGCGCGTTGATTGTGTGTGGACGAGGCTGGCAGGCTTGGGGTCCGCGAGTCTCGATCGTGACGTGTGCTCATAGGATGTCCTTCAGGAGCGGCTCGTCGGCTGGGCAACTGCCTGCCATTGCCGATGCCAATTTGCCAGCGCACGTTGCCGACGCACTCCTACCCCTCGTGCCCGTAGGAGCCGTCATGAGGGCCTTCGTCGAGGAAAGACCGTCCGGAAGATGGCTGGTGGTCCTGAGTGAATGTGGCGAGCTGATCTATACGCGTCGAGTGGAAAGCGGATCGAAGGCTCAAGGCGTCCTCTCGCCTATCGTGTCGAAAGAGCAATACGATACCGATCGCCAGAAGGCCCTGCTTGCCACTGCCCGCGAAGGCGCTGGGAGCGAGCAAGGCGCTGAGGTGGTGCCTCTCCCTCGCCGGCCCGAGTCGGCGCCGGCCAGCACCCCCGTCGCATCGAACAAGAAATAGGGCCACTCTTCTTTCACAAGAAGATGGGCTTGGAAGCTCACCTCCCAAGCCCTGTCTCTGCGAGCTTGGGAAGGTTACCCAAGGCTCCCGGAATGTGCTGACGGCTCGATCTACATCTTGCCCTGATAGATTCCGATGATCTTGTCGAGCATGTCGATCGCCTGGTCGCGCGGGCGCTGGAAGGTGTTGCGGCCGATGATCGAGCCGTTGGCGCCACCGTCGCGCAGGCCACGGATCTCGGTGAACAGGCCCTCGAGGTCCTTGGCCTCGCCGCCCGAGAACACGACGATGCGTCGGCCGTTGAAGGTGGCTTGCATGACATGCTTGATGCGCGCCGCCAGGGTCGACTTGTCGACATTGGCTTTCTCGTAGGCGGCCTTCGCCTCGGGCTGCCACAGCACGTCCGTCGGCGGCTTCACCTTGATGATGTGGGCGCCGAGCAGGGCCGCCATGTGGGCGGCGTAGGCACAGACGTCGAGCGCCGTCTCGCCCGCCTTGTCTAGTTTGCCGCCGCGCGGATAGGACCACATGACGACGGCGAGGCCGACAGACTTGGCTTCTTCGGAGAGCTCGCGAATCTCCTCCATCATCTCGTACTGGTCTTCCGAACCGGGATAGATCGTGAAGCCGATCGCCGAGCAGCCGAGCCGCAGCGCGTCGCTCACCGAGGCTGTCACAGCCTGGTCCTTGTTGGGCGACAGCGAGTTGGCCGAGTTGAGTTTGAGGATGGTCGGGATGGCGCCGGCGAAGGTGTCGGCACCGGCCTCGAGCGGGCCGAGCGGGGCGGCATAGGCGTTCAGCCCGGCATCGATGGCGAGC
>JAEZIF010000431.1 GCA_023416135.1 Pseudomonadota bacterium | reverse complement strand
CCCCTGGCGGGCCCAGCTGCCGCCGCTCGCCGGCCGCATCGTGTCGCAGGTCGACGGCCGCAAGACGGTGGCGGAGATCTACACCTCGCTCGGCGCCCAGGGCGGCCTGCCGCAATGGGAAGATTTTTACACGCAGTTCGAGGACCTCTACGTCAAGCTGAACGGCGTCAATCACCTGCTGCTGCGTTTCAGGACCTGATCCCGACGTCCAAGCGATGAGCGGTCACCTCCTGGCGCTCGGCCTCGGCAACTCGCTCCTCTGGTCGCTCTATCTCCTGCTGACCCGCCATGTCGTCAGCGGCGCCAGGCTCGACGCCTGGGCCTATAAGCTGGTGCAGCTGCTGGCGGCCGGCCTGGTGATGCTGTGGCTCGGCCGTCGCGCTGCCGGGAGCTGGCTCGAGCTTTTGGCGCCATGGACCCTCGGCTACGCCTTCCTGCGCGTGGGGATCAACGGCGCGACCGCAGCCGCGATCGTCTGGCTCGCCATCACCGAAAGCACGCTCCTGGCGACGGTGAGCGTGCTGATCGGCGCCGGCTCCGGCTGGTGGCTGACGCGCAATGCGCCGCCGCGACGCGACTGGCCGGGCCTCGCGCTGCTGGCGATCGGCATCGTGGCGTTTGCGCTGACGCTCGCACCCGAAGCGTGGCGGGGCCTGGGCTGGCTGGTCGCGTCGGAAGCGATGGCCGTCACCGCCTCGTGGATGATCGCCTACCATCCGCGCAATCGTCTGAACGATCTTGCCGCACGCAGCCGTTTCACCGGCGAGATCCTGATTGCCGCCTCGCTCGCCCTCATCCTCGTCTGGTCGGTGCTCGGCCTGGCGGGTACGGTCGCCTCGCCATGGGCGGGAGCCGGCGACGCTTTCGGCCGGCCCGACCTCTGGCTCTATGCCATCATGGCCGGGCTGCTGTTCCGCGCACCCGGCACGTGGCTCGGTTTCTGGACCATCAACCGTACCGGCGTTCAGACCTATCTGATCGCGCTGGCTGCGATGCCGTTCTTCGCCATCGCGCTCGAAGCGATGGCAGCGTATCTCGGCTGGGTTGCGGCGCCCGAGCTGTCCGCCGCCGAATGGAGCGCCGCCGCCGTCATCCTGGCGGGCGCGACCTGGCTCATCGTGATTCGGCTGAAAGGATCCGCCGCTCCCTGAGACGGCGCTCGGGCGTCGTGCGGGGAAGCGCGAGGCCCGGCCGATCGCAACGGCGGGCGCCGTCACCCCATCGACGTCCGAACGTTACCGGCTTCGACATCGACCAGGCGAAGAATCTCATCGACCGTTGCGCCGACCGATTGCCGGGTTCGATCTCATGGTCGGCTGATTGTCTCAACAGAGGCTCTATGGTCGCGGTCAGGGCGGCGACCTTCCGCCGCTCCTCCGCGACGTGCCCATAGCCGCCGGGCGATCGAGCGGCGAGGCGTTGCAGGATCGTGTCGACCGGAGCGGCGAGAAGGATCACCGTGTCGATCATCGGCAAGAGCTGTCCCATGTTTTCGGCGCAGCCGCTGATGAACAACGTGCCTCCGCCGGGCTTGGACAGCAGCGCCCCGACGCGATCCAGTCGCCAGACCCAGTCCTTTCCCTGGGCCGGCGTGAGCCCGTCGGACGGATCGGCGTCGATCCATTCGGACCATTCGGGCGTATCGAGATCGTAGGCTTCGTGCCCTCGCGCAGCCAATTCACGGACCACCACGGACCTTCCGGTCCCCGACATGCCCGTGACGAGCACCCGCCTCAAGGCACGCTCTCACGCCGCCTTCTTCAAGGCGTCCGGGTTGATGACGTTGATCGGCTTGCCGTCCAGCCAGGCTTCGATGTCCTCGATCGTGCCGGAATAGAAGTGCCGGTAGCTGTCCTCGACGACGTAGCCGAGGTGGGGGATCAGGGTGACGTTCTCGAGCCTGGTGAAGGGATGGCCGGGGGCCACCGGCTCCCTGTCGTAAACGTCGAGGCCGGCATGGGCGATGGTGCCGTCCTTCAGCGCGGCGAGCAGTGCCGCCTCGTCGACGATCGGCCCGCGCGATGTGTTCACCAGGATCGCGCTCTTCTTCATCTTGGCGAGGTCGGCCGCGCCGAGAAGCCCTCGGGTACGATCCGACAGCACGAGATGGATGCTGACGAAGTCCGACGTCTTCAAGAGCTCGTCCTTGGTGACGAGCCTGGCGCCGCCCTTGGCCGCCTTCTCCTCGGTGAGGTTCTGGCTCCAGGCCACCACATCCATGCCGAAAGCTTTCGCGTAGCCCGCAACGCGGCTGCCCAGCCGGCCGAGGCCGATGACGCCCAGCCGCTTGCCCTCGAGGACGACCATCTGCTCGATGCCGTCGTGCCACCCGCCGCTGCGCATCAGGCGCTCGGCCTTGGCGAGGTCGCGGGCGCACATCATCAGCAGCGCCCAGCACAGCTCGGCAGTCGAGGCGTTGGAGCCGCCGCCCGGCGTATTGCTGATGGGAATGCCGCGGTCGGTAGCGGCCTTGTCGTCCAGGCTGGAAGCCCGCGCGCCGGTCAGGACCATGAACTTCAGGTTGGGCAGCTTCTCGATCAGCGCCCGCGGGAAGGCCGTGCGCTCGCGCAGCAACCCCAGCATGTCGAAGGGGGCCAGCTTCCTGGCGGCGTCCTCGACCGAGGAGAACGGCTCGTGGAACACCGTGATCTCCACGCCACGTTTCCTGAGGCGATCCCAGTCGGCCATCTTCAGCGCGACCTTCTGATAGTCGTCGAGCAGGGCGAGTTTGCAGGTTTGCGGCATGGCGTTTCCTGGGAGAAGATGGGCCGGTCAGAACCACTATAGCCGCAGGAGACGGTCATGAGCATCACCGTGAAGCCGGTGACGCCCGACTTCGTGGCCGAGATTTCCGGTCTCGACCTGGCACGGCCGCTGAAGCCCGCCGACCGTGACGCGATCGAGTCGGCGATCAACCGGTATGCGATCGTGGTCTTTCACGACCAGAAACTGACGGATGACCGGCAGATCGACTTCGCCCGCTATTTCGGGCCGATCGCTGCGCCGGCGCAGAAGGCCAGGCACACCGGCATCAAGCACCGTATTGCCTCGAACGATATCGCCGACATTTCCAATCTCGACGGCGACGGGAACGTCCTGGAGGCCGACAGCAAGCGACGGCTCGACTGGCTTGCCAATCGCCTGTGGCACACCGACGCTTCGTTCCGCGCCATCCCCGGGGCGCTCTCCATGCTCTATGCCCATGTCGTACCCGACGAGGGCGGGGAGACCGAATTCGCCGACCTGCGCGCGGCCTACGATGCCCTGCCGCAGAAGACCAGGGACCGGATCGAGCCGATGATCGCCGAGCATTCGATTTGGCATTCGCGTGGTCAGCTCGCCGTCACCATGTACACGCAAGAGGAGTTCGCCAGCCTGCCGCCGGTACCGCAGCGCGTCGTGCGCCGCCATCCCGGCTCGGGTCGCAAGACGCTCTACCTCGCCGCCCACGCTTCGCACATCGTCGGCTTGCCGATCGCCGACGGGCGTCTCCTGCTGATGGACCTGATCGAGCACGCGACGCAGCGCGAGTTCGTGCACAGCCATACCTGGAAGCGCGGCGACCTGGTGATCTGGGACAATCGCTGCACCATGCATCGCGCCCGGCCGTTCGACACCACCAAGGTACGCGACCTGCGCCGCGTGACCACGCGCGACCTCGCCTCGACCGTCGAGCAGGCGGCCTGAGGAGCAGACCATGCCGCGGCCCGTTGATGTCTGGCTGGCCGCGGGCGTGCGCACGCCTTTCGCCAAGGTCGACGGCCCGCTGGCCGGCTACGACGCCATCGAGCTCTCGGTTCCGGTGGCTCGGCACATGGTTGAACTGCTGGAGGGCGGCAAGCCCGATTTCGCAGTGTGGGGCGTCGTGGTGCCCTCGCTCACCTTCAGCAACATCGCCCGCGAAGTGCTGATGGATGCCGGCATCGACGCCGCGGTCCCCGCCTTCTCGACCGTCATGGCGTGCTCCACCAGCATGTTGGGCGCCATCGAAGCAGCCGGCATGATCGACGGCGAGACCTACAACCTCGCCCTGGTGGGCGGCGTCGACAGCCTGAGCCGCGTGCAGATCGGACTGGGCCAGAAGCTCAGCGACTGGCTGCGCAGGTTCCAGCAGGCGCGCTCGCTCGGCCAGAGGCTCGACCATGTCACGCATGTCCAGCTCAAGGACATCCGGCTCTACATACCGGCGATCGCCAACCGCACGACCGGCCTCAGCATGGGCGAGCATACGGAGATCACCGCCAAGGAGTGGCAGATCGGGCGTCAGGAGCAGGACGAGATCGCCCTTTCGAGTCACCAGCACGCCGTCGCCGGCTGGGACAACGGGTTCTTCGACGACCTGGTCATCGAATTGGGCGGCGTCAAACGCGACACCATCCCGCGCCGCGCCTCCTCGTTGGAAAAGCTCGCGCGCCTGCCGCCGTCGTTCGACCGCACCAGCGGCAAGGGCAGCCTGACCGCCGGCAACTCCTCGCCACTCACCGACGGCGCGGCTGCCATCTGGGTCGCCTCGTCCAAGGGCCTGGAGCGGCTGCCGTCGGCCACGCCGCGCGCGAAACTCGTCGACTGGGAAATCGGCTCGGTCGACTTCCGCGTCGAAGGACTGCTGATGGCGCCGGCCTTCGCCATTCCGCGCCTGCTGGCGCGGCACGATCTGACCTATGCCGACATCCAGCTATGGGAGATCCACGAGGCGTTCGCCGCGCAGGTCGCCTTCCATCTGAAGGCGCTGCAGGACCCGGTGTTCCTGCGCGACAAGGCCAAGGTGCCGCGTGATTTCGGGGCGTTCCCCAAGGAGCGCATGAACCCCAACGGCGGCAGCACGGCGATCGGCCATCCGTTCGGCGCCACCGGTGGGCGCATCATCAGCCAGGCGGTAAAGGAGCTTGCGGCCATGCCCAAGGGCAGCCGCGCCGTCGTCAGCATCTGCGCCGACGGCGGCCAGGGCAGTGTTCTGTTGTTGGAGGCAGCATGATGAGCATCGACTTCCTGGTCACGACCCTGATCATCGTCGTGTCGCCGGGTATCGGCGTGCTCTATACGATCGCCGCCGGCCTGTCGCGCGGCGCGCGTGCCAGCGTGGTCGCCGCTTTCGGCTGCACACTCGGCATCGTGCCGCACATGGCGGCGGCCATCATGGGCCTGGCGGCCCTCCTGCACACCAGCGCCATCGCCTTTCAGACCATGAAGTATCTCGGCGTCGCCTACCTGCTCTACATGGCGTGGATGACGCTGAAGGAGCATGGCGCGCTCAAGGTCGAGGACACGGTCGATCAGAAGTCGGCGATGCAGGTGATCGTGCATGCCATCCTGATCAACATCCTGAACCCAAAGCTCTCGATCTTCTTCTTTGCCTTTCTGCCTCAGTTCGTCAGCGCCGAGGAGACCGCGCCGGTGCTGCGCATGTCGGAGCTTTCAGCCGTCTTCATGCTGATGACCTTCGGGGTGTTCGTGGGCTACGGCCTGTTCGCCGCCGCGGTGCGCCGGCACGTGATCTCGCGGCCCAGGGTGCTGACCTGGATGCGCCGCGCCTTCGCCGGCGCCTTTGCCGCGCTCGGCGCCAAGCTGGCGCTGGCGGAGCGATAGACAGGAGGAAGTTCCCATAGCAGCAATGACTCCCACTCGCTTTCGCTGGTTCATCGTCTTCCTTCTGTTTGCGATCACCATCGTCAATTACATCGACCGCGCCGCGATCTCCTATGCGATCCCGCTGATCCAGAGGCAGCTCGGCTTCTCACCGGCCGAGAGCGGCGTCATCCTGGGCGCCTTCGGCCTGGGGTACGCCATCACGACGCTGCTGGGCGGCTTCTCCGTCGACCGCTGGGGCGCGCGCATCGTGCTCACCGTTGCCGCTGTGCTGTGGAGCCTGTCGATCGGCATGACCGCGCTCGCGACCGGAGTCGCGATGCTCTACGCCGCGCGCGTGCTCTTGGGCGTGTCGGAGGGACCGAACTTCCCGGCACTGACCGGTGCCGTCACCCACTGGCTGTCGCCGCATGAGCGGGCGACGGCACTGGGCAATGCGCTCCTCGCCGTGCCCTTGGCGCTGGCGATCGGCGGGCCGATCGTCAGCCAGCTTCTGGCCTGGCTCGACTGGCGAGCGACCTTCGGTGTGCTGTTCGTTCTGTCGGCCGCCTGGGTGCCGCTGTGGTGGTTCCTGTTCCGCGACAGCCCGACCGAATCGCGTTTCGTCAATCAGGCCGAGCTCGACCATATCAAGACCCCTCACGAGGCGGTCTCCCGGCGCCCGCGCGCCGCCCTCAAGACCTGGCCCGGCCTGGACACGATCGGCGCGCTGCTTTCCAATCGCACGCTGCTGGCCAACTATTGGGCGTTCTTCGTCTTCGGCTACTTCCTGTTCTTCTTCATGACCTGGCTGCCGAGCTATCTCGAGCGCAAGTACGGGCTGGACCTGGGTTCCGTCGGCCTGTTCACCGTGGCGCCGTGGCTGGCGGCGGCCTTGCTGCTGTGGCTGTTCGGCCGCTGGTCGGACCATCTGCTCGCCACGACCGGCCGGCTGCGCATCGCCCGCTCCTGGCTGATCGCCGGCACCCAGTTCGTGGCGGCAATCGCCGTCATCCCGGTGGCCATGACCGACGACCTCACGGTCGCCATCGCCGGCATCACCGTGGCGGTCGCGGCCTCGATGGGCGCCAACGCCGCCTACTATGCGGTGAACGTCGACATCGTGCCGGAGCGCGCGGCGACGGCGCTCGGCATCATGGACTTCGCCTTCGCCATCGCGGGTGTCCTCGCTCCGGTCGTCACCGGCTGGGTGCTGAACATCCGCGGCTCCTTCACCGACGGCTTCCTGCTGATGGCGGTGCTGGCGCTGTCGTCGGTGGTGGTCGTGCTGTTGTTCCACCATCCGGACAAGGACGCCGCTCGCGCATGATGGACCAGACAACGATCGGCGAGGCACTCGCCGCAGCCGTCTCAAGCTGGGGCGACAAGCCTTTCTTCGCCGTGCCGGCGGGCGTTGGGCGCGGCTATCTGGAGGCAGGCTTCGAGATCTCCTATGCCGACACCGCCAAGGAAGTCGAGGTGCTGGCCGCGATCTATCGTGCGGCAGGCTACGGCCTCGGCCATCGCGTCGCGACCCTGCTGGAGAATCGCCCCGAGTACGTCCTGCACAAGCTGGCGCTGAACAGCCTGGGCGTCTGCTGCGTGCCGATAAACCCGGAGTATCGCGCCGGCGAGATCGCCTATCTCCTGGAGCATAGCGAGCCCGAGATCGTGATCGGGCTGGCGGCGCGCCGTCAGCAGCTGCTCGGCGGCCTGTCGGAAAGCGCCCATCGGCCGGCAATCGTCGATCTGGAAGAGTTCGCGTCGACGCTGACCAAACCGCTGCGGCCGGCGTCGCCCGGGCAGGCGAACCCCGAGACCCCATCCAGCATTCTCTACACATCGGGCACGACCGGGCGGCCCAAGGGCTGCGTCCTGTCGCAAGGCTACGAGGTGGCGACAGGCGGCCGCTATGCAGCGCTGGGCGGCCAAGCGGCATTGCGCCCGGGCTGGGACCGCATCTACAATCCGCTGCCGCTCTACCATGCCAATGCCGGTGTCTTCTCGCTGATGGCCGCCATCGTCACCGGCAATTGCCAGATCCAACCCGACCGCTTCCGCCCGCAGCGCTGGTGGAACGAGATCGTCGAGACACGGGCCACCGTCGTGCACTATCTCGGCATCGTCGTGCCACTTCTGATGGCACAGTCGCCGAGCGCCGAGGAGCGCGCCCACCAGGTGCGCTTTGCCGTCGGCGCCGGCGTCGAGCCGGAACTCCACGCCGCCGCCGAGAAGCGTTTCGGCTTCCCCCTCATCGAGCTCTGGGGAATGACCGAGATGGTGCGCGTGCTGGCCGACTGCATCGAGCCGCGCCATGTCGGCACGCGGGCCTTCGGCCGCGCCATCGACGGCGTGGAGGCCCGTGTGGTCGACGATGAAGGGCGCGACGTCGCCGATCCCCAGCCCGGCGAGCTGGTCATCCGCCACTCGGCGGCGACGCCGCGGCGCGGCTTCTTTTCCGGCTATCTCAAGGACGAGGCGGCGACCGAGCTGGCCTGGCGCGACGGCTGGTTCCACACCGGCGACATGGTGTGGCGCGGACCGGACGGCATGCTGCATTTCGTCGACCGCAAGAAGAACATCATTCGCCGCTCGGGCGAGAACATCGCCGCAGCGGAAGTCGAGGCGCTGCTGCTGACCCACCCCGAGGTGCACCAGGCCGCGGTGATGCCGGTCAAGGACGAGCTGCGCGAAGAGGAGGTGCTGGCCTGCGTCGTGCTGCGCGGCGCCGACCCGGGCAAGGAGAAGGCCGAGGCCCTCGTCCGCTACTGCCTGGAGCGAATCGCCTACTACAAGGCGCCGGGCTGGGTCCATTTCGTGCCCGACATTCCGACGACGGGCACGCAGAAGATCCAGAAGCACACGATCTATCCGAAGGGCACCGACCCACGCTCGGTCGCCGGCATCGTGGACACACGCAGCCTGAAGCGACGTCTATAGAACCGGACTTGGAGAAATCTGAAGCGGCGGAACGCCGGCCGCGAGGCTCAAGAGGGGTTTCATGCAGCGCTGAACTTGCATGTCAAGAAAGCGCGTCCCGTCACTCCGCCGCCGCCGCCCTGGTGCGGCGTCCGGCAGCGGCCAGGCGCCGCTCCAGCCGGGCGATCAGTCCGTCGAGCTCGCTGATGTCGGCAGCCGTCAGCGAGGAACCCGGCGCGCGCTGCTTCGGGCTTCTGATGGCGCCGCGACGGAACAGCACTTCCTTGCGCAGCGCGAGCCCGATCGCGGGCTGCACCTCATGGCGCACCAGTGGCAGGTAGATGTCGAACAGGTCTTCCGCCTCCTCGGCACGGCCCTTGGTGAAAAGCTCGTAGACCTCGACCAACATCTCGGGCCAGGCGAAGCCCGTCATGGCGCCGTCAGCACCGCGCCGCATCTCCTGCGGATAGTAGATGCCGCCGTTGCCCACCAGGATCGACACGCGGCGGCGGCCGGGCTTCCTTTCGCCCTCCCGAATGCGCGTCAGCTTGGCGAGACCGGGCGCGTCCTCGTGCTTCAGCATGACGAGCTGCTCGAAGTCGTCCACGAGGCGCTCGAACACCGTTGCCGGCATGAAGACGCCGGTCGCTTGCGGGTAGTCCTGGAAGACGACGGGGATGTCGGGACCGAGCGCCTGGAAGACCTGGGCATAATAGTTGTAGAGGCCATCATCACCCTTGAGACCGGCAGGAGGAGCCACCATCACGCCGGCCGCGCCGACATCCATCACCTGGTGCGACAGCCGTCGTACGTTTTCGATGCCGGCATGGCTCACACCTACGATCACCTGGCGGTCTTGGACGCGGCCAACGACGCGGGTCACGACTTGGAGGGATTCTTCGGCGGTCAGCTTGTGCGCCTCGCCCATCATGCCGAGAAGGGTGAAGCCGTGAACGCCGCAGCGCAGGTAGAAGTCCGTGAGCGAATCGACGCTCTGCAGGTCGAGGGCGCCATTGTCGGCGAATGGCGTTGCCGCAATGATGAATACGCCCTTGGCCTTTTCGTTGAGCCTCATAGCGAGTTTCTTTCCACCTGGAGGATCGCGAGTGTCGTTCACACGTAGCGAGCCGAGGGCCGAAGCGTAAAGATCAGAAATTCGCGATTAGGTCGCCAAACTTTTCGCAGGGCTTCCCGGCGGTCCCTTGGCGAAGCTCTCCACCCATGCCTCGAGCGTGGACGTCAGCTCCTTGAGGCACAGCGATGCCGCCATGTTGGGCACTCCTTCCTCGCCGATGCAGCAGCTCAGGGAAGCCGACGAGACTTTCGCGTCGCGGACCGGCACGTAGACCAGTTCGGGCCGAGCCGGGTCCGGTCCCGCAAACAGCGATACCTGGCAGCCGATGCCGAGTCGCTTGGCGACCAGCACGCCAATCAGTTCGAACGAATTGGTCGAGACGTTGAACACCGGCTTGATGGCCACCCGCTCGAACAGCTCGGTGAAGATCCGGCGGGTATGAGAATCGATGCTCGGAAGTATGAACGTTTCATCGACGAGGTCGGCGACCCGCACCGAGGGCTTCTGTGCCAGCGGATGCTCGCGGTGGACCGTAATACAGGTCTGCAGCCGGAACGACGATACCTTCTGGACTCCGCCCTTGGGTTCGAGGGCATAGCCGACGATGATGTCCGCCTCGTTGCGCAGCAAGATCTCGATGAGAGCGTTCGAGTTTGCAACGACGATCTCGAAGGTGACGCGCGGGTATTTCTTGCCGAACTCATCCAGGAATGCCGGCAGCACTTCGCGCGCGACCGTTTCATTGAGGCCGATCCGGACATTTCCCGTGTGCATGCCCTGGAGCACGTCGATCTCGGCGCGCGCGCTGCTCAATTCCTTCATGGCGCGGCGAAGCCGGTAGAGCAGAGCCTCGCCTGCCGCGCTCAGCCGCAACCCTTTGCGACTGCGAATGAAAAGCTTGGTACCGAGTTCCTCTTCCAGGAGCTGGATCTGCCGCCGGATGGCCGAGCCGGCGATATGGATCTTCTCCTCGGCCACTTGAAACGAGCCGTAGCGCGCCACCTCGTAGAAATAGCGAAGGGCAGTCGTGTTGATGAAATTGGGCAGCAGACCGAGCGCCATGGCGATCAATCCTACATTAAGCGCGATCCATCCATAACTGCCTGTCGTCCGACGACGGCGGCGAAGAAGGTCGACGGCGCCGTCCAACGATGCGCGGCCCACGCCTGCTCATTCGACGACGGCGGGCACCTGCCCAAGCGGCGGTCGGATGCCTCTCCAGCCGGCGGCGCATTCGTACGCGTGGCCGGCGCGCAGCAACAGCTGCTCCTCATTGCGACGGCACACGAGCTGTATTGCCAGCGGAAGGCCTTGCCGGCCGAAGCCGCAACAGGCGCTCAGGGCGGGATGGTCGCTGACATTGAAGGGAACGCCGTAGCTCGGCCGCTCAATGAAGCCCCACTTGCCTATCGCCTCGATCGGTGCGGCTTCCCCGCCCTGAATGGCCGACACCAGGATGTCGTTGTCCTCGAACAGGGCATCGATCGATTCCGACAGGCGCTTCCTGTGGTGGTTCGCCTGCACGTAGTCCGCCGCGTCGATCAGCCCGCCCAGAAGCAACGCGTCCCGAACCGATTCCCCATAGAGACGACTCCGTCCCCGCAACCAGGGCTCATGGAACGAGAACGCCTCGGCCAGCAACAGCATCATGCCGACGGCATTCCATTCCCTGAGCGGGGCGAGCGAAACATCCCTGACACGGCATCCCTGGCTCCGGAACACATCCAGGGCTTCGTCGATCGCCGTCAGCCCATCATTGGAGATCGGCGCATCCTCCGTGAAGAAGTGGCGAACGACCCCAATGCGCAGCCCGCGCAGATCGGTATCGAGATCGGGGAAATCCTTGCCGGAGGAGCGCCTGGGTCCAAGCTGGCTCGAAGGCACCATCGCGGAATAGAGTGTTGCGCAATCCTCGACCGTCCAAGCGCAGACACCGACGGCATCGAGGCTCGGCGCAAGCGGAAAGACGCCTCGCCGGCTCACCCGGGCCTGGCCGGGCTTCAGGCCGGCCACGCCGCACAGCGCCGCCGGACTGCGCACCGAGCCCGCCGTGTCGGTCCCGACGGCGCCGAGCACCATGCCGACTGCCGTTGCAACTCCGGCGCCGCTGGACGATCCGCCGGCGAATCGGTCGGTCTTCCAGGGATTGCGCGCTGGCGGCGCAGGCCCGTCCCAGGCCGGCGTGCCGAAGGCGAATTCGTGGGTCGTCAGCTTGCCGAGGATGACCGCTCCAGCCGCAGCCAGCTTATTGACGACGGCCGCGCTCTTTGCCGGAACATGATTCTCGAGCTGGCGCGACTGGGCCGTCGTTGGAACGCCCGCTACGTCGATCACGTCCTTGATGCCGATCGGAATGCCATGAAGCGGGCCGCGCCACCTCCCGGCCAGAACCTCCCGATCGGCCATGCGCGCCGCGACACGCGCGGCTTCGATCGTCGTGGTCACGAAGGCGTTCAGGGTCGCGTCCTGGCTTTCCAGCCTCGACACGCACTCTTCCAGGAGGGCCGACGGCAGCAGGCTACCCGAGCGAATCCTCCGGGCAGCCTCGGTCAGGCTTGGAACGCCGCTCATCTGTTCTTTTGCAGGTCGCGCACACCGTCATCCGGCGCGGCGACTTCCAGGCGCACCAGATCCTTCATCTGTTGGAGGCGCACCGCCGCAACGGCAAGCTCGCTGGCCTGCTTGGAGGTGATCACGATGCCGCGAAGCGCGAGGCGCTCGATGATGACACGCTCGATGTCTTTCGCGCCGGCGGCTGGCTCAGATGCGACCATCCCGACCATCTCGCCAAGCCCGGAACTCGGCCATCGATTCCTCCGTCGCCGGGTACAGGCCGATGATCGTGCGCCCCTTGGCGACTTCTTCGGAAGCGAACGTCTCGTACTCGGTCTGCTCGTATGCGGTCTCGGCGATCTCGTTCGCCAACGCTGCCGGGATGACGACCACGCCGTCCTGGTCTCCGACGATGATGTCGCCCGGATAGACGGCGACGTCGCCGCAGCCGATCGGCACATTTACCTCCGCTGCATGCAGATAGCCGAAACTCGGCGCCGGCACCGCGCAGCGCTGGTACACCGGGAACTGCAGCCCTTCGATGTCGAACGTGTCGCGAAAGCCGCCGTCGGTGACGATGCCGGCGCAGCCGCGCGCCTTCAGGCGACCGATCAACAGGTCCCCGCATGAGCAGCCGCGGGTTTCGCCCCTCGTGTCCATCACCAGTACATGCCCGGTCGGACAGTCCTCGAACGCCCGCTGGTGCACGTTGGCGGCCGTTCCGTACGAGCCCGCGCCGATGTCCTCGCGCGCCGGAACGAACCGCAGCGTGTAGGCTTCGCCGACGAGGCGCGGCTGGCTTTTCGCAAGCGGGAGAATCCCGCTCGGCCAGACGCGCTTGAGGCCCTTACGATAGAGACAAGTGGTCAGCGTCGACACGCTTACCCGACGAAGCCTCTCACGATTCTGCGATGTCAGCGTCAATGTCTCGCCTCCACTCAAAGCGGAATGGCGATCAGCGTATCCACCTGAGACGAATCGAGTACGACCGACCGCGACCTGAAGCGACATGCGTCGTTGGAGTGCACGATCTCGTCTCGGTAGACGCCGGCGGCGAACAGCGTCATCCGGCCATCGAGCATCGTACGGACGCACATGAAGCTCGTTTCTGCCTTGATGCCCTCGGCGGACGTTTCGAGGATCCGCGTATCCGAAAGAATGTGCCGGTAGTAGTGCGGCTCGAAGACGTTCGCCTTCTCGATGGCTTCAACCCGGTCGTAGAGCATGGCATGGTTGTCGCACAGCATGATCGACAACGGCATGTTCTGCTCTTCGTTCTGCCGCGTCGTGATGCGGTACAGGCATGGGTTCGTGAAGAATGTCGGCCATTTCGACAACTCGAGGGCGTCGATGGCAGCCGCATAGTCTGCCATGAGACGTCGCGCCTGGACTTCCGAGACCGGCGCCGATTGTGCCTGGCTCATGACTACAGATCCATCAACGCGCGATAGCCGGTCCAGAAGCCACGCACGCTGCCTTCGGAGACCCTCGACCCGGGGATCGGCTCGATACCGTGCCCGCCCATTTCAATGACGGCCGCCTTGTCGAGGTCGCCGGCAATGCCCTTCTGGACGAGCCCACCGATCATGCCGTCTTCCATCGCGATCAGGCCGGCCGGTCCCATCATGTTGGCTTGCTTGAGGCGACCCTTGAGCCTGCTCTCGTCATCGTCCTCGTAGCCGAAGGCGATCCAGCGAAGCTCCGACTCGTGTGTTCCGACCGGAACGATCGTGCGGACAGCCAGGCAGTTGCGGAGCTGCTGCAGCACGAAGTTCGGGAAGATGGTCTGGATGGTCATGCTGACGCCGTCGCCGAAGTCGTCCCAGATGTCCGTCATCGACGTGTCGCGCAGACCGTGGCCGTACGCCGTCACCTCGGCCGACCGGAGCTCCTTGCTCTTGTAGACTTGGTCGCCCTTGTCGGTACTCATCTTGGAATAGCTGATGTGCGACCATCCGCGGGAGCCCATGACGATACCGCCCTCCATCGTCAGTCGGTCCTGCTTCATCACGCCGTTGAAGGCATGCAGGATGGAGGCGTGGTACGGGTCCTTCACGTTCTCGATGTACAGCTTCCAGTTGGAGGGAAGTTTCTGGCTGTACTGCCCGAGAATGCGTAGCGGCTTGCCGCACACGCGCTTGATGTTGGCGATCAGGTCGGCGCCGACGTACTCGTCGAACGGCGGCGTCGCTTCGTTGAAGGTGCCGAAGATCAGGCCGTTGCAAGTGTGAACGCGAAGCTTCTGAAGCCCGTTCTCCTCCTTCTTGAAGGTGTCGGCCATACCGCCCTTACCGGCAACGCCCCGTTCGAACGCCGCCGAGATCATCTTGCCGTTAAGGCCGAAGCACCAGTTGTGATAGATGCACAGGAAGCGGCTGACTTTGCCGGATGGGACGTAGGCCAGCGGCGTGCCCTTGTGGGAGCACTTGTTGACCAGGGCATTCACCATGCCGCTCGCCTCGCGCACCACGATCACCGACGTCTGGCCGACCTGAGCGAGCACGTACATGCCGGTTTCGGGTATCTGTGCCTCCAGGCCGAGGAAGTGCCAGATCGGTCCGCGGAAGATGGCGCTCTGTTCACGCTCGAATACCTCGGGAGCCGAGTAGACGGCGTACGGGATCCGACGCACGCCCTCCTCGGGCCAAGTAACGGGCATCATCTGCATCACCCAGTCGTATCTGATGGCCAACACGTACCGGCCGCGGCGACGAAGGGTAAAGATCAGAAATTCGCGAAGGCACCGTCGAAATATTCGGAGCGACTGCTCCGTGGTGATCGGCCAAACTGAAGCAACGCAAGCCAACGAGCCATGCCAGCAAATGCTAGTGATCAACTCTCGAGCGTATGAGCCGTCGATCGCACCGGGCACGACACTTCTTTCCGTCATCCGCGACCAGATCGGCCTAAAGGGCGCGAAGGAAGCTTGCGGGCGCGGCGAGTGCGGCGCCTGCACGGTTCTCGTGAACAACGTACCCGTCATGGCCTGCATCACGCTGGCGGCGCGCGTCAAAAGCGAAGTGCATACGGTGGAGGGTTTGGCGGACGAGTTTCGCGACCTTCGTGAGGCGTTCGCTGACTTCGGCGGATTCCAATGCGGATTCTGCACCTCGGGCCAGCTCGTCAGAGCCGCTGCCCTGCTGCGCGCCGGCCTGCCCGAGGACAGGCGGGAAGCCGAGAAGGCCATTCGCTACGAGATGTCCGGCAATATCTGTCGTTGCACCGGCTACAACGGCATCGTCGAAGCTGTCTGGCGCACGGCCGAGAAACGGCGGTCCAAGGCCAAGCCATGAGCGCCCGCCCTCCCCTTGGCCAGAGCGTGCGGCCGGTCGACTGGGAAAAGATCACCTCGGGCCGGTTCACCTATATCGGCGATCTCTCGCCGGACGGCCTGCTGCACGGCGCCATCCTTCGCTCCCCCTACGCTCACGCGCGCATCCTCTCCATCGATGCAGACGCCGCGCGCAGCATGCAGGGCGTCCACGCCGTCGTTACATCCTCGGACTTTCCCCCCGGGGCCCGCTACATCCACGACGGCGCGAAGGATCGCCCGCCGATCGCCGACGGCATTGTCCGGTTCGTCGGCCAGGAAGTGGCGGCGGTCGCGGCCGAGACGATGGAGCAGGCGCTTGCCGCCCTCGCCGTCATTCGCGTCAAGTACAAGCCCCTGCCCGCCGCCTGGACCATCGAGGAGGCCATCGCCAAGGGCGCGCCGACATTGCATGAGCGTCCCACGAACGAGCCGAACATCGCGCTCACCCTCGACCGCAAATGGGGCGACTCCCGGGCGGCCCGCGCCAGCTCGACGCGTCACGTCAGCGGCTCCTACTGGTTCCCGCAACAGACGCATGCATGCATGGAGACCAACGCCACAGTGGCGTCATGGAAGGACGGCAAGCTGCATCTCTGGACGGGCACTCAAGCTCCGTTCTTCGTGATCAAGGAGATGGCGCAGCTTCTCCAGATGGACGTCGAGCAGATCGTCGTCCACGAAATTGGCGTCGGGGGAGCCTTCGGTGCGAAATCTCGCATCGCCGAACACGAGGCCATCACCGCCGTGCTGTCGCGGCAGGCCGCTCGGCCGGTTCGCATCGCCCTGACACGCGCCGAGGAATTCGCGACCACGAAGACCCGTCATGGTTGGCGTGTGGATCTCGAGCTCCACGCTGCCGACACGGGATTCGTGCGCGGAATAGAAGGAAGGATCCACGTCGACAACGGCTCCTACGTCCATTCGGGCTTCAGTGTGATGTCGTCCGGCCCGAAGGCGCTCGGCACGCTTTACCGGGCCGAGGCCGTCGACGTCGTCGCCCGGCTCACCGACACATGCAAGCAGCCGGGCGGACAGTTTCGCGGCTATGGAACGACGCAAGCCGTTTATGCCCTCGAGTCCCTCCTGGACGACCTTGCCGAGGATCTGAACGTCGATCCGATCGACCTCAGGTTACACAACGCCAATATCCCGTTCACCGAAACGGTGCAGGGCGCCAAGCTGCAGACGGTGCGCATGGCGGAGTGTCTCAAGGCGGTACGCGAAGCCATCGATTGGGACAACAAGAAGGCGGAGCGAAAGAAGGGTCGCGGTCTGGGTGTCGCGACGGGCTTCCATTCCTCCGGCACCTACGCCTTCCCGGGATCCAACCGGAACGACAGCACCATCGACCTGGACACCGAGGGCGGCGTGCTCATCCGCTTCGGTGGCGCCGACACCGGCACCGGCCAGCGCACGATCCTTTGCCAGATCGTGGCCCACAATCTGGGCATGCCGCTCGAGCGCGTTCGCATCCTGTCCATGGAGAGCGATCAGACACCCTACGATCTCGGGGCTTGGGGCAGCCGCGGCACCTACTACAGTGGAAACGCGGCGATCAAGGCCTGTGATGCCGTGCTCGAACGTCTCCGCCTTGCGGCGACGACGTTCTTCGGCAACCGGCCGGTCCGCTTCGAGGATGGATTTGCCGTCTGCGACAGCGATAGGGTGCCGATCGGTGCCGTCGTGAGCGCCCACCCGGAGACGGTCAGCGGGGTTCTCAGCACCACTGCCTCGTTCGTCGACGAGACGTCCCAGCTTCTCGACGACGTGGGCCGGGGAAACTTCTCGGCCACCTACAGTTTTGCCGCGCACGCCGCCGAAGTCGATGTCGACCTGAAGACCGGCAAGCTTCGCGTCGTCGACTTCGCGGCCGCTCACGATATCGGCACGGCCCTCAATCCGGTGATGGTCCATGGCCAGATCGCCGGCGGCGTCCAGATGGGCGGCGGTGCCGCTCTCGGCGAGGAGATGCTCTATGAGCAGGGGCAGGTCATCAATCCGGCCTTCATCAACTACGCCATGACGCGTGCCGGCGACCTACCGCACATCAATACCATCCTCGTGGAAGGCGGCGATCCCAAGGGGCCGCACGGCGCCAAGGGCATCGGCGAACTGTGCAACACGCCCCCCGCGCCAGCCATCGCGAACGCCGTCTACGATGCGATCGGCGTTCGCATCGGTGACTTGCCGATCACACCCGACAAGATCATTACCGCCCTCGCGCACAAGGAGGGCCGCCGCAGGAACCACGGGCTGTGGCGCCGGCCGGGCCGTTGGTGGATCGCCTTGGTGCGACACCTCTATCCGCGTGGCCTGCTGCGCCTGCTGCACGCCAATCGCCTGCGTCTCTCCCGTTACCAGCCGCCGCGGACGATCAGCCGGATCGATCAGCCCACCACGCTGGCGGTGGTCATCGCGTCCGCCAAGGCGGGCCTGGTGCCTCTGGCCGGCGGGACAGACCTCCTCCCGGCGAATCGACAAGGCGTTTCCAGGGCCTCGGCCTTCGTGTCGCTTCTCGATACTCCAGAGCTGCAGCACATACGGGTCGAGAGCGATGGCGCACTCGTCATCGGCGCGGCTGTCTCCCTTGCCGAGGCCGCTCGCCAGACCTCGAGGGCCTGCCCAGCCCTCGCCGAAACCGTGCGTCAGATCGCGTCAACCCAGATCCGCGAGATGGCGACGGTCGGCGGGAACCTGCTCCAGGGCAAGCGCTGCTGGTTCTATCGAAACGGGTTCGACTGCTACAAGCGCGTCGGCTCCCTGGCGCCCTGCTACGCCGTCGCCGGCGACCATCGCTTCCATCACGCGGTCATAGGCGGTCACCGCTGCCAGGCCGTTACGCCCTCGGACCTCGCGACCACGTTGATCGCGCTGAATGCCGATGCCGTCATCGTCGGCCCTCACGGCCGCCGGACGCTGACGGTCGACGATCTGTACAGCGGCCCCGGCGAGAGCCGCCTCCACCAGGGGGAAGTGCTCGCCGAGATCCGAATTCCTCCTCGCAAGGCGTCGCACCTCACCGCGTTCGAGAAGCTGGCTCTGTGGGAAGGCGACTTCGCGGTCGCGGCGGTCGCCATCTCGCGGGACTTGGAATCGGACGGCCGCTGGAGCAACGTTCGCATCGTGCTGGGCGGCGTCGCACCGACTCCCTATCGCGCCCGCGACACGGAACGTGCATTGGTCGGCACCATTCCTGAGCTCGCTGGCCTGCGTCGGCTGCTCGATCGGGAGCTCGACGGGGTGGCACACCCTTTGCCTCGGAATGGCTGGAAGCTCGATGCTGTCGCCGGTCTGGCTCAGAACGCAGCCGAACGACTGATCAATCACGTTGCGCAGAAGGTCGATTGCAGGCCGGAAAGTCCTGTCACTGCCCGGTGACCGGAACTCCGATGCCAAGGGGGGTGGATGTTCATAAGGATCGAAGACGTCACGAAAACATACTCGACTCGCAATGGGCCGATCCGGGCGCTCAACGCTGTCGACCTCGACATCGACGAGAACGAGTTCGTCTCGATCGTCGGCCCCAGCGGGTGCGGCAAGAGCACGCTCATGATGATGCTGAGTGGCCTCGTGCCGCATTCCACGGGCGCGATCAGGATCGGCGACAAGGCCGTCAGCGGCCCCTACACGGACGTCGGCATCGTGTTCCAGCAGGACACGCTGCTGGAATGGCGGACCATCCTTCGGAACGTCCTGATCCAGGCCGAGATGCGCAAGCTCGACATGGCCAAGTATACGGCACGCGCCCGTCATCTGCTCGAGCTAGTGGGCCTCAAGGACTTCGAGAACATGTACCCGCACGAGCTGTCGGGCGGCATGCGCCAGCGCGCATCGATCTGCCGCGCGCTGCTTCATAGCCCGCCGCTTCTTCTCATGGATGAACCCTTCGGCGCGCTCGATGCCCTCACCCGCGACCAGCTCAACATCGACCTGATGCGCTTCTGGCGCGAGAGCCCCACCACCGTGCTCTTCATCACCCACTCCGTTTCCGAAGCTGTCTTCCTGAGCGACCGGGTCGTCATCATGTCGGCACGGCCGGGACGGATCGAGGAAGTGGTCGACATCGACCTTCCGCGCCCGCGCAAACTCGCCATCCGGGAGACCCCACAGTTCCTCGACTACAGCCGGCGGATCAGTCGCGTCTTCGAGTCCACCGGCATCTTGCGGGAGGAATAGATATGAGCCAGGCCAAGGAAATCGCCATGCCGAGCACGGCCGCGAACTCGTCGATCCTGCGCCGCCTGCTGAAGCAGGTAGAAGTGCCCTACGCACTCATCAGTGGGTTCACCTTCTTTGCACTCTGGCAGATCGGCGTCGATGCATTCGACGTGCCCGCCTATCTGCTTCCTTCGCCGCTCGCGGTATTGGGGGACCTCATCAACGACTGGGAGCTGCTTCTATCCCAGTCGGGGGTGACGCTGCTCGAAATCGGTCTTGGTTTCGTCGTCTCGATTGCCATCGCGCTGCCGCTGGCCGTCCTCTTCACCTACTCGCAGACCTTCGAGAAGCTGATCTACCCGCTGATCGTGGGAACCCAGACGATTCCCAAGGTGGCCGTCGCCCCGCTCTTCCTGGTGTGGTTCGGCTTCGGGCTTCTTCCGAAGATAATCATCGTCACGCTGATGACGTTCTTCCCGATCGTCATCAATGCGGTGGTGGGCCTCAAGTCGCTCAATCTCCAGACGGTCTACCTGGCGCAGTCGATGGGTGCCTCTCCCTGGCAGGTGTTCTGGAACTTCCGCCTTCCGAACGCGCTGCCCAGCATCTTCGCCGGGCTTAAGGTGGCGAGCGTCCTTGCCGTGATCGGGGCGATCGTCGCCGAGTTCGTCGGCGCCGACAGCGGCCTCGGCTACCTCATCGTCGTGGCCGCGACCGATCAAAACGTCACGCGGCAGTTCTCGGCGATCTTTCTTCTTTCGCTCACCGGCATCTTGCTCTTCGGTTTGATCGGCTACCTCGAGCGACGACTGCTGCCGTGGCATGCTTCCGTCAGGCGCGACACTGCTCCCGGTCACTGAACCTCGCGGCGAATATTTCGCGGGGCCTTCCCGAATTTCTGATCTTTACCCTTCTTTGGGGCGGCGCTTATCTCACGTGATTGGGTTCCCGATGAAGTGGGAAGGAGCCGGCCTCTGATCCAACCGGAGGCCGAAATGGAGTGGCTAATGGCAAAGAAGTTGCAAGGGATGAAGTCGACGCTCCGCACGAGGCGGTCAGCACTCTCGCTCATTGGTCTTTCCGCGGCTTCCATCTTCGTCGGTCGCGACGCACTCGCGCAGGCGCAGACGGCCACGTTGCGCCTCGACTGGACTCCGTCCGGATATCATGCCCCCTACTTCTACGCGCTGAGCCGCGGCTATTACAAAGACCAGGGCGTCGATCTGCAGATCTTCGACGGCAAGGGAAGCCTGTCGACCCTGACGGCAATCTCGGAAGGAGCCGACACGATCGGCATCGCGAGCCTCGCCACGATGGCGCTGGGCGTTTCCCAGGGCCGCTCGCTGATCGCTGTCGGCGGCATGATTCAGACCATGCCGGATGCCGTCATCTCCCTGAAGGGCTCCGGCATCACCTCGCCGAAGGACCTGGAAGGCAAGACCTGGGGCTTCAACCCTGACGACTACTCGACTCGGCTCTTTCCTGCCTTCGCCAAGGCGGCAGGTTTCGATGAATCCAAGGTCAAGAAGATCCAGCTCAGCCATGCGATCGTCCACACGGCGCTGCTGCAGGGTCGGATCGACTTCATGGTCGGCTGGGAGTTCACGGATGCGCTGCGCGTCGCCCGCCAGAAGCCGATCGAGAAGCCGATCAGGTATGCTGACTACGGCGTCAACATGCTGGGTGGCGGGATGTTCGTTACCAAGAAGACCGCCGCCGAGAAGCCGGCGCTGCTGCGCGGCTTCCTGGCCGCCACGGCGAAGGGGTTCGAGGAGGGACTGAAGGATCCGGAGGCCGCCGTGGCCGCCCTCGTCGCGGCACGACCCGGCGCGGATCGCGAGCTCCTGCTCGAGCAGCTGCGCCGCACCCCGCCGTACCTCCACACCAAGAACTCGGTCGGCAAGGGCTTCGGTTACATGGCCCTCGCGGACTGGGAACAGACGCTGGTGCTGATGAAGCAGGCGTTCGAATCGTTCAAGACCGAGCTAAAGCCCAGCGAGGTCTACACCGACGACTTCCTACCCAAGAAGTAGCGCGTCCCGTCGCGCTTGCCGTGCTCGCGCCTCGGACCGCCGGCCTGCTCGTTGATGTTTGGCAAGCTTGCCGGCGGCGGCAGAATGCGTGCCTGCAGCTGCGGGTCCTCGTAATAGCGGGCTTCTTCGCCCTGACGGGAAGACATCCCGACACAAGGATAAGCTCGTCGTCGGGCGGTCGCTGTATCGCCTCGCCCGGCGCCAGCAGCGGACGCGCGGTCACCGACCAGCGATCCGATCCATAGGTCGCGACCCGCTTAGCTTCACGGGCGCGCACGATCGACATGGTCGTAGCCACCGCGACAGCGGCGATACCGCCGGCCGCCGCTATGTATCCGCCCGCGTCAAAGACATGAGGCGCATAGGCGTCAAAGGAGAACCACCACCAGAAAAAGTCCTGCGGCCGGTAGACCGGCCATCTGAACAGCTCGAACCACGGATGGCCGAGTTGGGGCTGGAAGCCGAGGCGCCAGGCCGCCTACTCATCGCAGCCCAAACTAAAATCACGACGATAAGGCTTACGAGAAGGATCCGACCTTAAAGGATCTTGGTTGCGTTCATGCATCGAAAGATCCGAAGACGGGCGTAACGTGGCACGTTCAACCGTATGAGCAGACGGTTTCAGGATAGGTCAGGGTAGAGATAGGACCCTGACCCGTTCGATGTGCAGGCACAGGAAGACAACGCGAGTGCTACGCTTTGAATAGTCTGTCCGCGGCTTGCGTTGACGTGTGCGAAAAAGCCACGAACAGGCGGATCGGCCCATGAGTTGAAGCTCATGCAGCGGCCGTTGGGTGCCGGGGCCCGCTCGTCGGGCCGGAGTGACGGCGGCCTCATGGCTCCGGCAATTGAAAGACGACAAGTTCGTTGCTGGGGTTTGTTAGGCGCCCGGCGCCTCGTTACTCGTGCGCTATAACGAAAGGCGATAGCCGAGTTTCACAAAGAGCATTTCCGGCCGGTGCGCCGCGCGCCCTAGGCTCGACCGCGGCGGCCATCGCTAGAAGAAGAACGAGCCGTCGAGGAGGAACTGTGTCGTTGATCAAGCGTCTCATGCCGCTGAGCCTGCTGCTGGCCACGCTCATCCCGGCCGCTGCGGCCGCGCAGGCATCCTATCCCAGCAAGCCCCTCACCCTTGTGACTCCCTATGCTGCAGGGGGCGGCTCCGACGTCGTCACGCGCGTACTGGCCGATGAGCTGCGTCGCCAGCTCGGCCAGCCGGTACTGGTGCAGAACGTCACCGGCGCCGGCGGCAACATCGGCGCGGCCAAGGTCGCCCAGGCGGCGCCCGATGGCTACACTCTGCTGTTGCACCACGTCGGTATGGCGACCGCGCCGGCGCTGTTCCAGAATCCAGGCTTTGATCCGGTGAAGAGCTTCGAGCCGGTCGGCCTGTTCGCCGACATCCCGATGCTGCTGGTCGCCAACAAGGACGTGCGGGCGGCAGACATGAAGGAGCTACTGGCCTGGGTGCGCGAGAAGGGCGACCAGGTGACGTTCGCCTCGTCGGGGCAGGGCAGCGCCACGCACCTTTGCGCCATCATGTTCCAGCAGCTCGCGGGCGCCAACGTGACCATGGTGCAGTATCGTGGCGCCGCGCCGGCACTGGCCGACCTGCAGGCCGGCCGTGTCCAGCTGCTGTGCGATGGCCCGCAGGCTGTGTCCTCCCTGGTGCGGACGGGCGCCATCAAGGCCTACGTGTTGATCAGCTCGCGGCGGCTGGAGAGTCTGCCCGACCTGCCGACCACGGGAGAACTCGGCGTCCAGGCGATGGATGTCAGCCTGTGGTACGGCCTCTATGCCCCGGCCGGTACGCCGCGACCTGTCATCGACCGGCTGGCCAAGGCTCTGCAGGGCGCCAACGGCAGTGCCGAGACGCGTGACAAGCTGAACGGGATGGAAATCCTCGTGTTCGATAGCAAGGATGCCACCCCGGAGACGCTGCGCGACAAGCTGGGTTCGCAGGTGGCGCAGTGGGGCCGCGTGATCCGCGACGCTCGCATTCCGGTGAACTGAGGAGGCCACCATGCGCATCGAAGCCGCTTCGGCGAAGGTCGGCGCCGTCGTTACCGACCTCGACATGACAACCATGAACGACGAGGAGTGGGGCCGCCTGTATCAGGCCTGGCTCGACCACTTGGTGCTGATCGTGCGCGACCAGGAGTTTACCATCCCGCAGTTTCTGGCCGTCGCCGAACGCTTCGGCACGCTGATGCCGCACATCGTCAGGCGCACGCGCCACCCCGAATATCCCGGACTGACGCAGATGGGGCTGAACACGCGCAAGCCCGACGGCCAGATCGACAAGTCGGTGTTCGCGCGCGGAGAAGGCTGGCACACGGACGGGCCGTGGG
This sequence comes from Pseudomonadota bacterium, assembly GCA_023416135.1. Classification (GTDB taxonomy): domain Bacteria; phylum Pseudomonadota; class Alphaproteobacteria; order Reyranellales; family Reyranellaceae; genus Reyranella. The sequence continues at coordinate 1,921 of JAEZIF010000431.1, read as the reverse complement.
ATCGCCGCGGCGTATGCAAGGCGACACAGCTCTGGGCGCTCGAGATCCCGAGTGTTGGCGGCAACACGTTGTTCGCCAACATGTACGAGAGTTTCGAGGCGCTGCCCGAGGCGCTGAAGCAGCGGCTAGAGGGCGTGAAGGCCGAGTACGTTTACGGCGGCCGCGCCCGCCGCGGCGCCGACCTGCTCGATCCAGCCGACCGCGACGCACCGCCGGTCGTGTGGCCGGCGATCCGCATCCACCCCGAGACCGGGCGGCAGTCGCTCTACATTAACCCAATCCACTTCGTCCGCTTCATCGGCATGACGGAGGCGGAGAGCGACGCGCTGTTCGACGAGCTGAAGGACCGGATGATCCAGCCTCACGCCGAATACCATCACAAGTGGCACAGGCACGACTACGTTATCTGGGACAATCGCTGCGCCAATCATGCGGCGGGCGGCGGCTATCCGGTCGAGGAGAAGCGCATCCACTGGCGCGCCACAATCATGGAGTGATCAGCGCAACCTTCGACCGTAGCGCGCAGCGACATGCGCTGTCGCAGCGTAGGCAAGATGACGAGGTCCCTCGACTCGCTGTCCTCTGCGCAAGACGACGCGGTCACCATCATCGCGCCATTTTGATCTTCCAGAAGCCTTTGCGGGACAGGTCCTTGATCTCCGCGAGGATGGCGTTGGACACGGTCGACGTTGCGATCGAGGGTGTGCTGGCAGCGGGCGAGGCGAGGACCAGTTCGCGCGAGACCGTGGGATTGACCAACGCCGCCATCTCCAGCCGCCGGGTCGCGAGCTCGGCGCGGATCGCCGAGGCCGGCAGCAGTGTGTAGCCCAGCCCTTCCTCCATCAGGCTGACCTGGGCGCGGTAGGAATCGACTTCGATCAGCGCCTTGAACGTCGCCTTGCGGCGCGCGAGAGACTTTTCCAGGAGCGCGCGCAGCCCGTGCGCCATGCTGGGTACGATCACCTTCTGCTTCAAGAGCCAGTCCAAGTCGACCTGCCGGCGCGCCTGCAGGCCGGAGCCGCGGGGCCCGACGACGGCGATCTCCTCGTAGCCGATGGATCGCGCGGCGACGTGCAGATCGGTGGCCGGACCGTAGGTGATGACGAGGTCCATCTCGCCGCGATGCAGCCATTCGACCAGATGGCCGCCGTAGCTCTCCACAATGCGCAACGAGATGTCGGGAAACTCAGACAAGATGCGGCGGGCAAGCTTCCCGGCCAGCACGGCGCTGACCGTCGGTACGAGGCCGAGCACGACGCGGCCCGAGGGCTTGCCGCCGGTTGATTTGATGTCGTCCCGCACCTGCTCAATCTGCCGAATGAGGCCCTCGGTGCGGGCGAGCAGCATGCGACCGGCGCTGGTCAGCAGCATGCCGCGCCCGTTGCGCACGAAGAGCTGCACCCGCAGGTCCTGCTCAAGGAGCTTGATCTGGCGGCTGAGCCCGGGTTGCGTGGTCCGCAGCCGGTCTGCCGCCTTGCTCAGGCTGCCGAGCTCGGCGACCGAGTGGAACGTGCGTAGTTGCCTGATGTCCATGCCTCACCGGATAATCGCCATTTCCCCAATTCAACTCCCATACGGAGCCGAATTGTCCATCCTCCCATCCTAGCTCCGCTCGAGTTGTCGCCGCCGCCACCGAAGCCGACGTTCTGGCGGCGGCTTCGTGCCTGTTGGTCCTGAAGAATATCGCGGCGCTTTTGCGAAGCGGCAGTGCCGGCGCCTGATCGCTTCTCGATTTGGTTCGTCGCAATCTCTCGCAAGCCACCATTCGCCAGCAGAGACCAGCTAGATGTGAGCTTTCAATAGGTTGTCCATCCGGCTCAGGCCGAGGAAGCTGATGTTGTCGAGACGTCAACGATCCTTGGAGGAGAGCCGAATGGACATCCATAAGAATGCCCGTCTGACACCGCACGGTCGAGAGCGC
>JAEZIF010000424.1 GCA_023416135.1 Pseudomonadota bacterium | reverse complement strand
ATCCCATGTCCCGTCGTCGCCCGTCCGAGCGCGACAAGAAGGGCCCGAGCCAGCGCCAGCTCAGGGTCGGCGAGGAGCTGCGCCATCTGCTGGCCGAGCTCCTGGAGCGCGGCGACATGCGCGATCCGGAGCTGCGCGATGCGTCGATAACCGTGACGTCGGTCGACGTCAGCCCCGACCTGCGCAATGCCACGGCCTTCATCATGCCGCTGGGCGGCCAGGACGAGGAGCGCTTGCTGGCCGCCATGCGCCGGGCGGCGCCGTGGTTCCGCGCCCGCGTCGGCGAGAAGGCGGGCCTGCGCTACGCACCGGAAATCCGCTTCTCCATCGATCGCACCTTCGACGAGGCGGACCGGATCGGCCAGCTCCTGCGCCGTCCCGATGTGGCGCGCGACATCAAGGACGATTGAGGTAGTACTCGTCGCGGGGGAAGAGGTCGGTGTTGGGTGCCAGCACCGGCATCGTGTTGCCGTCGTTCAGGATCTCGATCTTCTTGTCCTCGAACCACTTCAAGAGCTCGGCGCGATCGATCCGCGCCGACGTCAGATGGATGTCGACTTCCGGCCGCGCCAGCAGCTCCAGGATCTTCTCGCGCGAGTAGGGGATCGGCCGGTCGCTGCCCAGCAACGCCGGATGGACCATGGTCACGTAGGGAAAGACCGAACGGAAGGTCTCGATGGTACGTTCGGTCGGCGCCCACTGCACATAGATGCCGCCCGGCGCCAGCTTGGACTGAACCTGGCGGAAGAACTCCTGGGAATTCAGCAGCCCCGACAGCCCTGTCTTGGGCAGGATGGCATCGGCCTCGATCACGTCGTACTTGGTGGGATCGAGGGCCAGAGTGTGGCGGCCGTCGGCAACAAGGATCTCGAACTTCGGGTTGGTGAGAAGGCCATCGACACCCGACCGGCCGTTGCGCTCGAGATAGTGCCGAAGCGTCACGATCACGGGTCGTACGATCTCGATGACCCGCACCTTTTCGGTATGCGGGTGCAAGCCTGCCGCGTAGGGCGTGCCGCCCGTGCCCGAGCCGATCACCAGCACGCGGGTGGGTTCAGGATGGGTCAACGGGCCGATCGCGCCCAGGAAGATGTGCACAGTATCGAACGGCAGGCTGCTTTGGCTGTGGCCCTGGATGTAGAGGTCGCCGTCCTGTGCGTTGGCCATCTTCAGGAGGCTGAGGCCCGTCTTGTCCTCGACGACGATCGCCTGTTCGGTCGTGATGCCGTGCAGGCGCCGCCAGAAGTCGTGATCCGGCGGGAACAGCACGAGGCCGAGCGCCAACACGATGGCAGGGGGATAGGCCCATCGCGTCCCGCGCACCATGACGATCTGCAGAACGGCGAAGCCGAGCCCGATGGCAACCAGGACCTTCAGCGTGCCCGCTGTTCCGACCACGTCCAGCAGGACAAGGCCGGCAACAAGGCTGCCGGCGCTGTTGCCGACGATGTTGGCGAGCTGCACCAGGCCGACGCGCTGGCCCAGCCGGTCGATGTCTCGTTGTACCGCCTTCTGCACGACCGGGAAGGAGAAGCCCATGATGAGCGATGCCGGCAGGACCACGACCAGCAGCAGAAGCACAATCATCGCGATATGGAACGGGCGGCCGATCATGAAGTCGAAGTCAACGAAGTACCTGGGCAAGAGGCCAACGCCGATCGCCCAATAGACGAACCACGCGCCGGCCAGCGCCAGCGCCGTCGCAATACCCTGCATCAGGAAGAAGAATCGCCGCGGGTCGGCGATGCGATCGATGGTGCGCGCGCCGATCAGCAGGCCCACGGCGTCGCCCAGCAGGAAGACGGACAGGACCAGCGCGAAGCTGTAGCCGTTGGACTGCAGCAGCACGCCGATCAGGCGATACCAGACAATCTGCAGCGCCACGATGAGAAAGCCGCTGATGAAGACCAGCAGCGACCAGCGCCAGACGACGCCGCCGTCGGAGTCCTCGACACGTGTCTTCGGCCATGCCTTGCTATCGGCCATGCCGAGGCCGCGTGCCAGCAAGAGACCGCCGACGGCGACGACGAGGTTCATCGCGGCGCCGACATAGACCGCCTTGTCGAAGCCGACCGTGCCGATCAGGTACCAGCCACCGACGAAGGCGCCGACGCCAGCCCCTAAGGTATTGAGGCCATAGAGCCAGCCGATCAGCTTGGCCGAGCCTGCGATCTCGCTCACCACCGCCTTGGAGAGGAACGGCAGGGAGCAGCCCATCAGGAAGGTCGGCCACAGCAGGCCCGCAAAGACCACGGCGAAGATCACGCCGCGCGACGAGGAAAGCGGCAGAAGCTCGCGGTAGATGACGTCGTAGTAGAGCCACGGACTGACCACGGCGAAGGCTGCGATGCCGACTTCGCAAAGAGCGAAGGCGCGAAGGGCGCCGCGCCGCGACAGGCGATCGGCCAGAAGGCCAGCCACCAGGCTGCCTATGCCGAGCCCGAGCAGGAAGGCGCCGACCACCAGCGCAGCGGCAATGGTATCGGCGCCGGCAAACAGGCCGAGCAGCCGGTGCCAGGCCGTCTGATAGATCAGGGCCGCCGCGCCGGAGAGAAAGAACAACCCAAAAAGTACGGACCGCCTGACGCGATCCGCCTGCCCCGCCCCCATCATGACTGCAGCCTGCCTGAATTGGCGGCTGGCGCGCAACGTATTGTCGGCTTAGGAAGCCGCATGCCTACTCGACCGCTGGCCTCCAGGCCTGCCTCACTTCTTCGCCGATCGCCGTGCCATCCCCGGTTTCATGAGCGGACCTGGAGGGCCTCGGTCCGATGAGCAAGCGGAAGGGCGACAAGGTCGACGGCTGGGTGGTCCTCGACAAGCCGGTGGGGCTGGGCTCGACGCCGGCGGTCGGAAAGGTGCGCCGGCTGTTCGGTGCGCAGAAGGCCGGTCACGGCGGCACGCTCGATCCGCTGGCAAGTGGTGTGCTGCCGATCGCGCTCGGCGAAGCGACCAAGACCGTTCCCTTCGTCATGGATGGCCGCAAGGAGTACCGCTTCACGCTCCGCTTCGGGGAAGCGCGCTCGACCGAGGATCTCGAGGGTGAAATCACGGCGACCAGCGACGTGCGCCCGGACGATCAGGCAATCCGCGCTGCCCTGCCGCGCTTTGTCGGCACCATCGAGCAGAAGCCGCCCGCCTTCTCTGCCCTCAAGATCGGGGGCAAGCGGGCCTATGACCTGGCCCGCGCCGGCGAAGCCGTCGACCTCAAGCCCCGGCCGGTGACGATCGACCGTCTCAAGCTCGTAGGACGTCCTGACGCGGACCGTGCAGATTTTTCGGTTGCCTGTGGCAAGGGCACCTACATCCGGTCCCTCGGCCGCGACTTGGCGCTGGCCCTGGGGACAGTCGGATACCTGAGTTTCCTGCGTCGGACGGCCGCCGGCCCGTTCCGGGAGGAGGCGGCCATTTCGCTTTCCAAACTTGAGGCCCTCGGGCATATTCCGCCGCTTCTCGGGGCCTTGGCCCCCGTTGCGACCGCGCTGGACGACATCCCGGCGCTGGCCGTGACGGAGGCCCAAGCGGACCGGCTGCGCCAAGGCCAGCCGGTGCTCTTGACCCGGGACGTACCGCCGTCCGGTGCGCTGTTGCGCGCCGAGGCCGGCAGCAAGCTGGTCGCGCTGGTCCGTTCGGACGGCGTGGCTCTCAAGCCGGTACGCGTCTTCAACCTTTAAGTCGATGGAGAGTCCCGATGTCGATCACAGCCGTCCGCAAGGCGGAGCTGATCAAGTCGTATGCCCAGGCCGAGGGTGACACCGGTTC
>JAEZIF010000408.1 GCA_023416135.1 Pseudomonadota bacterium | reverse complement strand
CTCCGGCTAGCCCTTCGTTGACGCCCGTGCCAACTCACCAACGTCGCTCATGCCGTCGATGCGTTCGATGGCGTCGTACAGGCGGCGCGTGCCGGCGGCGCCGAGCACCGGCGTCACCAGGCTCTCGAACTTGGTCTCGATCGCCTTGCGCTGTTTCTTGACGTCAGTCCAGGGAATACCCGAATCGTGGCTCGCCTCCAGCGTCGTGCCGTCATCGAGCTGGATTGCCATCTCGGCCAGAGAATGCTCCCAGTTCGGCTTGAACTCGATCGACACTTTGTCGCGCAGCGCCTTCATGCGCGGCTCCTGGGTGATGGCGTCGCTGTATGAATCGAGTGCCGCGGTGTCGACGCCGTTCAGCGCCATCGCCACCGTCTGGCGCAGCGAGAACTTGGCCTCCAGGCCGGTCGTCGGGTCGGGGATGTTGCAGACCTTGTCGGCGCCGGCGTCGATTCGGAGAAGGATCTTCTTGACGCGCTCGGGCGGAAAATTGCTCTTCAGCCGGATCTCCTTGGCGCATTCGATGGGTGCGTGGGTGAGGTAGCAGGCTGCGTGATACTTGAAGAGGTTGTTGCGCAGGTGCCAGCCCTGCGGCGGCTCGCCGAGCGCTGCGTCGGTGTTGAGATGGTTGCTCTGCGACGACGCAAAGCCCTGGTCGCACTCGAGCGAATCGCCGCGCGCCGTGAAGCCCTTTGCGGCGAGGCGCGCCGCACGCAGGCCGTGCTCGGAGGCCGTGCCGGCATGCAGTGGCTTGCACATGGTGCCGAAGTTGGACTTGAGTCCGGCCGCCTGCGTGGCGGCGATGCCGAAGGCGACCGCGAGCTGGCCGTCGGTCAGCCCAAGCATGCGTCCCGCCGCGGCCGTGGCGGAGAAGGAGCCGACCGTGCCGGTGACATGGAAGCCCTTCTGGTAGTGGCTGGGCGACACCAGGCGGCCGACGCGGCCCGAGGTCTCGTAACCGGCGACGAAGCTCTCGATGAAGAGGCGCCCCGATGCCTTGATCTGCTCGCCAAGCGCCAGCAGGGCGGGAACCACCGTCACCGTCGGATGGCCACCCATCGAGAAGTTGACGTCGTCGTAGTCGAGCGCGTGGCTGGCCGCGCCGTTGATCAGGGTCGCGGTCGAAGGCAACACCTTCTCGGTGCGGCCGACCAGCGATGCCTGGCCCTTGGCGCCGTCCTCCAACGCCTCGCGCACCAGAATGTCGGTCAGCTCCTCCTGCGCGCCGGGCACGGTGACGGCGAACCAGTCGAGCAGGCATTGCTTGGTGCGCTCGACGAGGTCTTCCGGCAGGTCGTTCCAGGCCAGGACGGCAGCGCGACGGGCGATTTCGGCAGTGACGGGGACGGCGGCCATGCGGACCTCCTTCAGATGGTGCCGGCGAAGTGTCGAACACCGGGCCGCTGCTTGTCTACCCGAGACACTCACGTTGCGTCAGCGTCGGCCAGGAGTTTGCGACGTTCGCCGTCTGTCTATCTGATTGGAAACGCGCCAACGCCGGTTGCGCCTTGGCTATTGCCACTTTGGCAATGGCACTGCGGACCAAGTCGAGGTCCTGTGGGAGGGATCGGTGTGTTTACGAGGTTGGAGCGCGCGTCTTCCATGACGGACGAGAAGAGGAACGCAGCGTACGAGGCCTTGGCAACGAAACGCTCCATTGAGCGTTGTCCAACGCGGATCATCCTGGTTGAGCATCGATCACCTGTCGGCCGGCTTCCGCGCAACGATATGGAAGATGTGCCAGTGCTTGGCGTTGCCGCGCGGAGTGACGCCGTCGTCCTCTTCCTCCTCGAACATTTCCAGCTCGAGTCCGTCCAGCATCGCCAGTGCCTCACTGCGGCTGACGAAGGTCATTCCTGCACGGCCGGCCCAGCTGTCGCGCGGGCCGTACCATTGGCCGCTGAAGCGTCCGCCGGACGGCAATGCTTCGCGGATGCGTTCCCACAGCCGATGGAAGGCCTCGGGCTCGCAAAGCGGCATGGCGAAGCTGGAATTCACCAGGCTGAGGCCGATCGGCAGGGGCACGTCCTCGAAGCGCGCCTGGACTGGCAGGAGATCATGACCCGGTGGAAGAGGGCGCGCCTGCAACTGCTTCAATGCTTCGGGCTCGGCGTCGACGGCAACGACGCGCCACCCGCGGCGCAGCATCTCGATCACGTCGCGGCCATCGCCGCAGCCGAGATCGACGGCGAGCGCATCGGTCACGGACGCGCCGAACCGATCGAGCGCCGTGACCAAGGTGCGCCGCGGCGGTCGGTCGCGCAGCTTTTCATAGTAGGTCGCCCAGTCAGCGGATTTGTTTTCCGTCATGCGCTCGTTCGCGGTGTGTCACGCTTGTAGCCCATTGCATCGTGTGATCGTATGCGCCCCAACAATAATGGGATCGTGCTCAGGGAGGAAACGATGAAGGCGTTGGCTGTCCTCGCGCTTGTCGCCGCACTTGCCTTGGCGCCGGCGGCGCGTGCGGACATCAAGGGTCTCGAAGAAGGCGCCAAGAAGGAAGGCGAGATCACCTGGTACGTCGCCCACTACACGTCGGAAGGCGCGGAGGACCTTGGTCGCGGTTTCACCGAGATGTACGGCGTCAAGGTCAACGTCGTACGCACGACGGCGCAGGTCGCCTACCAGCGCCTCCTGCAGGACATCAAGAACAACCAGACGATCTGCGACGTCTTCTCGTCGACCGACGTCGGCCACTACGTGCGCCTGAGCGCCGAGGGCCGCTTCGAGAAATACATTCCGGAAACGTCGTCCAAGATCGTGCCGACCTTCCAGAACTTCGATCCCGCCGGCTTCTATCACACCACGGCAGCCGGCCTGGTCACGATCACCTACAACACCTCCAAGGTGAAGCCGGAGGAAGCGCCCCAGAAGTGGCAGGACCTGCTCGACATCAAGTGGAAGGGCAAGGTCTCGACCGGTCATCCCGGCTTCTCGGGCTATGTCGGCACCTGGGTGCTGATGATGAAGAACCTCTATGGCTGGAGCTATTTCGACAAGCTGGAGAAGAACAAGCCGCAGATCGGCCGGTCGATCAACGACACGGTAACGGCGCTCAACGCCGGCGAGCGGCAGGTCGCGGCGGGCGCCGACGGCTCGACCCTGTTCAGCGCCGCGCGCGGCAATCCGCTGGCGGTGTCCTATCCGACCGACGGCTCGGTGCTGATCATCTCGCCGTCGGCGATCATGAAAGGCACCAAGCATCCCAACGCCGCCAAGCTGTTCATGGAATATCTCTATTCGGTCGAGGCGGCGAAGATCAACGCCAAGCACTTCGCCATCCCGCTGCGTCCAGAGGTGCCGTCGCCGCCGGGCGCCAAGCCGATCAGCGAGATCAAGACCGTCCGGCCGACCGTGGCCGACATCGACAAGGGCATCCCCGAGGTGATCGAGCAGTGGCGCGACACGTTCGGGAACTGATGATGGAAGCGCGGGCCTCAGGCCCGCATCGAGGGCGGGCCGGAGGGCCGCGCTTGGCATGACGGTCGCAGCACCGGCCCTTTCCACGCCGGACGCTCCGCGACGCAGCGTCTCGTTCGACTCCACGTGGCTGATCTGGATCGCGATCATCGCGGTCCTGCTGTTCCTGGTGGTGAGCCCGTTCATCTACCTGGTGGTCACGAGCTTCACCGACCCGAAAGCCGGCGGCTTCACCTTCGGCAACTACGCCACCGCCTACGGCCGTGCGCGCTACGTCGACGCCCTCCTGAATTCGCTGAAGCTCGGTGCCGCGTCGGCGGCGCTTGCCGGCCTGTTCGCCATCCCGCTCGCCTGGGCCGTCGCACGAACCGACATGCCGGGACGCGGCCTGACGCGCATGCTGGTGCTCGCGACCTTCATCACGCCGCCCTACACCGGCGCCGTCGCCTGGATCCTGCTGGCCGGCCCCAATGCCGGCTGGCTCAACCGCTTCTACACGCTGCTGACGGGGGCGGAGGCCGGCCCGTTCAACATCTACAGCTTCCCCGGGCTCGCCCTGGTCATCGCGCTCTATTCCTTTCCCTACATCTTCATCTTCACCACGGCGGCGCTCGAGCTGGTCTCCTCGGAGATGGAGGATGCCGCCAACATCCTGGGAGCGGGCGCCTGGCGCACGATGCGTCGTGTCACCCTGCCGCTGGCGCTGCCGGCGATCCTGGGTGGTCTGATCATCTGCTTCCTCGAGGCGATCGCGCTGTTCGGCTCGCCCGCCATGATCGCCATTCCGGCGCGCTTCAACGTCGTCACCACGCAGCTCTTCCAGTTCTTCGGCAATCCGGTGCGCGTCGAGGTCGCCGCGGCGTACGCCATGCCGCTCCTCGGTGTGACCGTCATTCTCATCTTGCTGCAGCGCCTGATGACCCGGCGCAAGGGCTTCGTGGCGCTCACGGGCAAGGGCGGCGAACGCAGGCCGATCCGGCTCGGCCGCTGGCGCTGGGCGATGTTCGGCTATGCCATGTTCATCGCAGCGCTTGCGGTGTTCCTGCCCTATCTGTTCCTGACCCAAGCGGCGTTCGCCAAGGCGTGGGGCAGGGGCTTCGGCCTCGACAATCTGTCGTTGCGCAATTTCCATTTCGTGCTGTTCGAGCACGGCACCGCAGCCAAGTCGGTGCTGAACAGCTTCCTCTATGCCGGCGTCAGCGCCACCGCCGTGGTGATCCTGACGCTGGGCGTCGCCTACATCGTAACGCGCCGCCTCGTGCCGTTCGGCGGCATCCTGGGCTTCCTCTGCATCGCGCCGTTCGTGATCCCGGGCGTCGTTCTGGCGATCGGGTTCTATGCCGCCTACGCGCCGCCGCCGCTGGCGCTCTACGGCACGGCACTGATCCTGATCCTGGCCTTCACCACGCGCTTTCTGCCGATCGGCTATGTCAACGCCAGCGCCGCCATTCGCAGCCTCAATCCCGAGATGGAGGAGGCCGTGCGCGTGCTGGGCGGCAGCCGGCTGACTGCGCTGCGGCGCGTCGTGGCGCCTTTGCTCAAGCGCAGCCTTTTGGGCGCCTGGCTGCTGATCTTTATTCCGGCGACACGCGAATTGTCGGCCGCGATCTTCCTCTACGGGCCCAATACCAAGGTCGCCTCGGTCATGATTTTCGACATGAGCGAGGAGGGGAATTTCGAGTACCTTGCGGCCCTGGCCCTGATCCTTCAGGTGCTGACCCTGCCACTGCTCTACATTGGCCAAAAGGCGCTGGGCCGTGACTTCATGCTGAGACGCAACGCGACATGAGCAAGCTCGTCCTCAAGAACGTCTTCCGCCGGTATGGGGCGTTCGAAGCCGTCGCCGACTTCTCCCTGGAGCTGATGCCGGGTGAGTTCGTGTCGCTGCTGGGCCCGTCCGGCTGCGGCAAGACCTCGACCTTGCGGATGATCGCCGGCTTCGTGCCGCCGTCGGCCGGCACCATCGAGATGGACGGGCGGCAGATCTCCTCGCCGTCCCATGTCGTGCCGCCCGAGAAGCGGCGCATGTCGATGATCTTCCAGAGCTATGCCATCTGGCCGAACATGACGGTGGGCGAGAACGTCGGCTTCGGCCTGCAGGTGCGCAAGCTCAGCCGTGGCGAGATCGACCGCAGGGTCGACGCCATCCTCGACGTCGTGCAGATGCGCAACCTCAAGGGGCGCTATCCCGCCGAACTGTCGGGCGGCCAGCAGCAGCGCGTGGCACTTGCCCGCGCCATCGTCGTCGAGCCGGAAGTGTTGCTGCTCGACGAGCCGCTCAGCAACCTCGACGCCAACCTGCGCGAGGAGATGCGCTTCGAGATCCGCCGGCTGCACGACGAGTTCAAGATCACCACGGTCTACGTCACGCACGACCAGGGGGAGGCGATGGTCGCCTCCGACCGCATCGTGGTGATGAGCGGCGGCCATGTCGAACAGGTCGACACGCCCCAGCGCATCTACAGCGCGCCGAAGACACGCTTCGTGGCGAGCTTCATCGGCCGCACCAACTTCCTTTCCGGCACGCGGGCCGGTGACGTGGTGGATTTCGGCGGCCTCGCCGTCCCCGCCGCGTGGCTGAACGGGCTTGCCGCCGACGCGGCCAAGGTGGTGGTCTCGGCCCGCCCGCATTCCATCCGCGTCTCGACGCTGGAGCCGCCCCCCGGCGGCAACCGCGTCGTCGCACCGGGGCAGGTGATCGAGCGCGCCTATTTCGGTGACCACTGGGACTACACGGTGCGCCTCTCCGACGCCCTCGCCCTCACCGTCGCCGGCGAACCCTATGACCAGCAC
>JAEZIF010000405.1 GCA_023416135.1 Pseudomonadota bacterium | reverse complement strand
CTTCGCGGAGCGCGCGCTCCATGGGCGATGCTCTTGTCGGGCCGGTCATAAGAGGGAAAATAGCGCCAACATCGGGTCGGGAGGAGTATGTCATGCGCTTCAGCTTCACGCCGGAGCAGGAGGAGTTTCGCAGCAGCCTGCGGCGCGCGCTCGAAGCGCGCTCACCGACCAAGGAGGTGCGCCGGCTGATGGCGACCGATCAGGGCTTCGAACGCGACGGTTGGCAGAAGCTGAACCAGGAACTGGGCCTCACCGCCATCCAGATTCCCGAGACCTACGGCGGCGCGGGCTTCGGCCAGGCCGATCTTGCGATCGTGCTCGAGGAGATGGGCCGCGGGCTCTTGTGCGCGCCCTTCCTGTCGACGGCGCTGGCGGCCAATGCCATCCTGAATGCCGGCACCGAGGAGCAGAAGAACGCGCTGCTGCCCGCGATCGCAGCCGGCGAGAAGACTGCCACGCTCGCAGTCTCCGAGGATGACGGACGCAACGACGCCGAGGGTGTGGCCATGACGGCCACGCAGTCGGGTGCGGCTTGGCGGCTGGAAGGCACCAAGAGCTTCGTGCTCGACGGCCACACCGCCGATCTCATCGTCGTGCTTGCCCGCCGGCCGGGCTCGCAGGGCGACGACGGCCTGTCGTTCTTCATCGTCGACGGCAATTCGCCGGGGCTCGAGCGCAAGCGGCTCAAGACCATGGACGAGACGCGCAAGCTCGCGCGGCTCACCTTCACGTCGGTCGAGGCCAAGCTCTTGGGCGAGGCGGGCGCCGGCGCCGCGCCGCTCGCAAGAACGATGCAGCAGGCCGCCATCCTGCTCGCCAACGAGATGGTGGGTGGTGCCGAGCGGCTGCGCGAGGACGCGCTCGACTACACCAAGATGCGCATGCAGTTCGGCCGCTCGATCGCCTCGTTCCAGACCACCAAGAACAAGGCGGCCGACATGCTGGCCGATGTCGAGATGGCGAAATCCGCCGCCTACTACGCGGCCGCCGCTCTCGACGAAGGCGACGAGGAACTGCCCGCCCTCGCCTCGCTCGCGAAAGCCTGCGCCGCCGAGGCGTACCTGCAGACGGCCATCCATGCCGTACAGATGCATGGCGGCATCGGCTTCACCTGGGACAACGACACCCATCTCTGGTTCAAGCGGGCCAAGAGCAGCGAGGTCCTGTTCGGCGATGCCAATCAGCATCGCGAACTCATGATGCAGCACTGGAAGCACTGAGGCCCGATCATGAGCGAAGCAACCATCAGCGAACCGACCGAGAGCTCCGTCCGCGCCGAAGTGCGCGCCTGGCTCGAAGCCAACTGGAACCCCGAATACGGCCTGGTCGAGTGGCGCACCAAGCTCATCGAATCGGGCTGGGGCGCACCGCATTATCCCAAGGAATGGTACGGCCGCGGCCTGCCCGTGCGCTTCAACGCGATCGTCGACGAGGAGTTTGCCCGCATCGGCGCGGTCGGGGTCGCCAAGGCCGGCATCCGCACGCTCGCCGCCGCGACCATCCTCGACCACGGCACCGACCTGCACAAAGAGAAGTTCCTGCGCCGCATCCTCACCGGCGAGGACACCTGGTGCCAGCTGTTCAGCGAGCCCGGCAGCGGGTCGGACATGGCGGGCGCCGTCACCAGAGCCGATCGCCGCGGCAACCAGTGGGTGATCAACGGCCAGAAGGTGTGGACCACCAGCGCGCACAAGGCGCACTGGGGGCTGCTGCTGGCGCGCGCCAACTGGGATGTACCCAAGCACAAGGGCCTCGCCTACTTCGTCCTCGACATGAAGCAGCCCGGCGTGCAGGTGCATCCCTTGAAGCAGATGAACGGGCACGCGTCGTTCAACCAGGTGTTCTTCACCGACGCCATCGTCGAGCCCGAGATGATGGTGTGCGACGTGGGCGACGGCTGGACCGTGGCGACCACCACCCTGAAGCACGAACGGCGCGGCGCCGACGGGCTTCGCAGCTGGGCGCAGGCCTCCAGCCGCAAGGGACGCATCTACGAGGAGGAGAAGGCCGAGATCGCTTCCACCATGGAGCCCTACAAGTGGTATCCGCAGCGCGCCGGCCGCGTCGACCTGGTGATGGAGCGCGCGAAGGCAACGGGCAAGATCAAGGATCCCGTCGTTCGCCAGGAGATCGCCAAGCTCCTGATCATGTCCAAGGCCGCCGAATGGACGGCGCGCCGCGCGCGGGCCGCGCAGGCACAGGGCAAGCCGCAGGGACCGGAGGGCTCGCTCGGCAAGCTGGTGTCGAGCAACGTCGCCCGCCAGGCCGCGCGCGTGCACACCTACATCGCCGGCGCCGACGCGCTGCTCACCGGCGAGGACAGCCCGATGGGTGGAGTCATCGCCGAGATCCAGGTCTCGGTCCCCGCCACCTCGATCGCCGGCGGCACCGACGAGATCCAGCGCAACATCCTCTCCGAGCGCGGCCTCAAGATGCCCAAGGAGCCCAGCGTCGACACCGACAAGCCATTCAAGGACGTGCCGAGGAACATCACGGCGAAGGTATAGCTCTCTGT
>JAEZIF010000260.1 GCA_023416135.1 Pseudomonadota bacterium | reverse complement strand
CGCCATCCTCGACAAGGGCGCCTTCGACCTGAAGCGCATCCTCGAGTTCGAGCCCGACTTCCTGCATCACGGTCACGACCACGACCACGAGGAGGAGGTGAAGAGTTTGTCGCTCACTGCCGATCGTCCGGTCGATCCCGACCGCTTCCAGAAGTGGATGGGCGCGCTGCTGCAGCTTCGCGGCCCCGACATCTTCCGCAGCAAGGGCATCCTGGCCATCGACGGCGCGCCGCGGCGCTATGTCTATCAGGGCGTGCACATGATGATGGACTCCGACTGGGGAACGCCCTGGAAGGACGGCGAGAAGCGCTTCAGCAAGCTCGTCTTCATCGGCCGCAACCTCGATGGCGAGAACCTCCAGCGCGGCTTCAACGACTGCCTGAAATAGCGACGTGAAGCTCGATCTTTCAAATCCGGCCTGGCGCCAGACCCTGCCGCCAGGCCTTTCCGTCGCAGCCGATGCCCCCGTCGCCGCCTGTGCCTTCAGCAAGGACGGCTCGATCGTGGCCTTCGCCCTCGGCGACGGTCGCGTGCGCCTGTTGCCGGGCGACATCAACGCCGCCGAGACGCCGGCGGCCGAGCCGTTGCATGGTGGCGCGGTGCTGGCGCTGGTCGGTGATCCGGCGGGCGACGGCTTCGTGAGCGGCGGTGACGATGGCCGACTGCTGCGCATCGCAGCCGACGGGACAGCGAGCGAGATTGCGAACCAGAAAGGCAAGTGGTTCGAGCACATGGCCGCGCATCGTGCGACCGGCGCCGTTGCCGCGTCGGCCGGCAAGAGCGCCTTCGTCATCAAAGGCGGCGAGGTCAAGGAGTTCGGCCCGCACGAGAGCACAGTGGCCGGTCTCGACTTCAGCAAGGACGGCAGCCGCATCGCCTGCGCCCACTACGGCGGCGTCACGGTCTGGAGCATCGGTCAGGTCGTGCTGCCGCCGCGGAAATTCGCCTGGCGCGGCAGCCATGTCGCGCTGAAATGGAGCACCGACGGCAAGTTCATCGCCACCGGCACGCAGGAGAACGACATCCATGTGTGGCGCATGGCACAGGCCACCGACATGCGCATGCAGGGCTATCCCGCCAAGGTGAGGTCGCTGTCATGGACCGCCGATGCACGCTTCCTCTACACCTCGGCACAGCCGGTGTTCACGGCTTGGCCGTTCTCGGGCAAGGGTCCGGAAGGCAAGCCGCCACTGCAGTTCGGCGAGGAAGGTGCCGGCCTCATCTCCGTCGTTGCTGCTCACCCCGCCGCGGAGTTCGTGGCCGGCGGCTACGATTCGGGCGAGGTGCAGCTCGGTGACATCAAGACCAGACGCTCGGTCGTGCTGAAGATGGCCGACGGCTCCGCCATCACCAGCCTCGCCTGGGCGCCCGACGGCTTCAGGCTCGCGGTCGGCAACGAGGCCGGCGCGCTGCAGGTGCTCGACCTCCGGCGTTAACCTCGCCGCACCAGCAGGCGGTGCGACACCAGGCAGAGCACGCCGGCGATACCCATTGCCGTCGTCATGGGCGCGATCGTGCCGTCGAGGCTCTGGCCGACGATGGCGCCGAACAACGCGCCGATGCCGAACTGCATGACGCCCATCAGCGATGATGCCGTGCCTGCCATGTGCGGATAGCGCTGCAGAGCCATCGCCATCGAGTTGGGGCCGATCAGGCTGATGGTGGCGAT
The DNA here is from genome assembly GCA_023416135.1 of Pseudomonadota bacterium. Classification (GTDB taxonomy): domain Bacteria; phylum Pseudomonadota; class Alphaproteobacteria; order Reyranellales; family Reyranellaceae; genus Reyranella. Next base: position 13,796 of record JAEZIF010000260.1, on the reverse strand, counting down.
CTGCGGCGCAAAGCAGAGCAGGAACGGCCACAGGCCGATCGTTCCGTAGCGCGCTTCGATCTGGCCGAGCACCAGTGCCGCCATGCCAGAAAGGGCGGGCACGATCACCGCGTAGCGCAGGATCCTTCCGGCGCCGAACACCGGCGCGAACTTGGCGTTGAGCAGGCTGCCCAAGGTCATGAACACGATCATGCTGCCGAAGATCAGGCCGTAGGCGCGCGGCGCGATGCCATACTTCTCGATGAACACGAACGGCGAGCCCGACAGGAACGACAGCAGCGCCGAGAACATGAAGGTGCTGGTGAAGGCATAGCCCATGAAGGCGCGATGCCGCAGCAGCTCGCCGAACCGCTTCAGGATCGACGACAGCACCAGCGGCTGGCGGTACTCGGGCCGCAGCGTCTCGGGCAGGCGCAGCGAGGCCGCGATCAGGGCGAAAACACCCACCATCGCCAGCACCCAGAAGATCGCCCGCCAGCCCAGGAACCACAGCACCTGCCCGCCGATCAGCGGCGCCAGCATGGGCGCGATCGAGGTGCAGGCCATCATCAAGGACATGGCGCGCGCCGCCTGGTCCTTCTCGGCGAGGTCGCGCACCATGGTGCGCGCCAGCACCACGCCGCCGCATGCCGCCAGGCCCTGCAGGAAGCGCAGCAGCACGAGCTGGCCCGCTTCGGCCGCAAACGCGCAGCCGATGCTCGCCATGACGTAGACGACGAGGCCGCCCAGGATGACTGGCCGGCGGCCGAAGCGGTCGCCGGCCGGGCCATAGAAGATCTGGCCGACGCCGAAGGCGATCATGAAAGACGACAGCGTGAGCTGGATGTCGCCCGCCGTGCCGTGCAGGTCGACGGCGATCACCGGCAGGGCCGGCAGATACATGTCGATGCTGAGCGGCGTGAAGGAGGAAAGAAGCGCCAGGACCGCCAGCAGCAGCGGGGTCAGGGTCGGACGGGTCGTGGTTGTTGGCGTGGTCATTCGGGCGAGGTCTATAACGGACATGCTATAAGCGGACCATGTCGATGCTGCCCGAGCTCACCGAGCCGCAGATCCGTCGCTACGCACGCCACATCGTGCTGGCGGAAATCGGCGGCGTGGGCCAGTCGCGGCTGATCGCCGCGCGGGTGCTGGTGGTCGGCGCCGGCGGCCTTGGCGCGCCCCTCCTGCAATATCTTGCCGCCGCAGGAGTGGGCACCCTGGGCGTGATCGACCACGACAATGTCGATCTCTCCAATCTTCAGCGGCAGGTCATCCATCGCACCGCGGACATCGGCGCCTCCAAGGTCGAGAGCGCCCGCCGCGCGCTCCTGGACATCAATCCCGAGGTGCGCGTCGAACCGCACGGTGAGCGACTTACCGCAACGAACGCCGAGCGCATCATTGCCGGCTACGACATCGTCGCCGACGGCAGCGACAACTTCGCCACGCGCTACCTGCTGAACGACACCTGCTATCGCCTGAAGAAGATTCTCGTTGCCGCTGCCATCCTGCGCTTCGACGGCCAGATCTCGACGTACAAGGCCTGGCAGGGTTCCAGCCATCCCTGCCTGCGCTGCCTGTTCCCCGAGGCGCCATCGGAGGACGCCGTGCCGAGCTGCGCGCAGGCCGGAGTCCTGGGGGCATTGGCCGGCACCTTGGGCGCATTGCAGGCGACCGAGGTCGTCAAGGAGATCCTCGGCATCGGCCGATCGCTCACTGGGCGACTTCTGATGTACGACGCGCTCGCCGGCTCGTTCGACGAGATGACGATCGCCAAGCGGCCCGACTGCCCGACCTGCGGGGCGACATGAAATCCCCCGAAGGCGGGCTCTCGGTGATCGTGCGCGCGGGCGACTATGAGAGCGTGCACTACGCACTGGCCCTGGCCGCTGCCGCCCTCGCGGTCAACAAGCAGGCGGTGCTGTTCTTCACCATGGCCGGCATCCGTGCCCTGGAAGGGCCGCCGCCGCCACTCGACGACTGGCAACGCGACGACATCAACCGCAACGCCGGCGTCGGCGACTTCGAGACCTTGCTGGCCGCCTGCGTCGAGCTTGGCGCACGCTTCATCGTATGCGAAATGGGCCTGCGCTCGCTGGGCATCGACCGGGCCGGCCTGCGCAGCGATGTTCCCTTCACGGTCGCGGGCATCGTGACCTTGCTGGAAGAGACCAAGCCGGGCATGCACCTGGTCACTCTGTAAAAGATCAATCAGGAGACTTCATGACATCCGCTGCTGCCTTCGACGTGCTGGGAATCGGCAATGCCATCGTCGACGTCCTCTCCCGCGCCGACGACGCCTTCTTGAGCCAGCACGGACTGATCAAGGGCAGCATGATGCTGATCGACGAGCAGCGCGCCGAGACGCTCTATGCCGCCATGGGACCGGGCATCGAAGTCTCGGGCGGTTCGTGCGGCAACACCATGGCGGGCGTCGCTTCGTTCGGCGGCAAGGGCGCCTATTTCGGCAAGGTGCGCGACGACCAGCTCGGCCAGGTGTTCGGCCATGACCTGCGCGCGCTCGGCGTGTCGTTCGACACCACGAGCGCCACCGCCGGCCCCGCGACCGCGCGCTGCCTGATCCTGGTGACGCCCGACGCGCAGCGCACCATGAACACCTATCTCGGCGCCTGCACCGGCCTCGGTCCCGCCGACATCGACACCAAGGTCGTGGCCGCCGCGCAAGTGACCTACGTCGAGGGCTATCTGTGGGATGCGCCAGAGGCCAAGAAGGCGGTGCTGAAGGCCTTCGACGCGGCGCACGCCGCCGGACGCCAGGTCTCGATCACGCTGTCGGATTCGTTCTGCGTGCACCGCTATCGCGATGAGTTCCGCGATCTCGTGCGCAACAAGGTCGATATCCTGTTCGGCAACGAAGCCGAGATCAAATCGCTCTACGAGGTCGAGACCTTCGAGGAAGCGCTCGAGGCGACGCGCAAGGAGGCCAAGATCGCGGCCCTGACGCGCAGCGAAAAGGGCTCGATCGTCATCAAGGGCAGCGAGACCTACGCCGTGCCCGCCGCCCCGGTCGGCAAGGTGGTCGACACGACGGGCGCCGGCGATCTCTACGCCTCGGGCTTCCTGTTCGGCCTGACTCACGGCAAGCCGCTGGCCGAATGCGCGCGACTGGGCGGCATCGCCGCCGCCGAGGTCATCAGCCATGTCGGCGCACGGCCCGAGCAGGCGCTGCGCGGGCTGATTTGACGGTAGCGGCCCCCCGCCGCGCCTGGCGCGAGGCGCTCGCGATCTACGCGCATCCGCGCGTCGTCCAGCTTCTGTTCCTGGGCTTCTCGGCCGGCCTGCCGTTCCTGCTGGTGTTCACGACGCTGTCGGCGTGGCTGCGCGCCTTCGGCGTCAGCCGCACGGCGATCGGCTTCCTGAGCTGGATCGGCATCACCTACTCCATCAAGTTCGTGTGGTCGCCGGTGGTCGACCGCGTGCCGTTGCCCCTGCTGACGCGCTGGCTCGGCCGGCGCCGCTCGTGGATGCTGCTGGCGCAGTCCGGCATCGCGCTCGGCCTGCTCGCCATGTCGTTCTGCGATCCGGTGGCCGACCTGTGGTGGCTCGCGGTATTCGCCGTGGTCGTCGCCTTCTCCTCGGCGACCCAGGACATTGCCCTCGACGCCTTCCGCATCGAGGCGACCGACGAGACCCTGCAGGGCGCGACCGCAGCCACCTATCAGCTCGGCTATCGCATCGCCGTGCTCGCCGCCGGCGCAGGCGCGCTCTACATCGCCGAGTTCGGTTCCTGGCCGCTCGCCTACCAGAGCATGGCGGCGCTCGGGCTGGTCGGCATCCTCACCACCCTGCTCGTCCGCGAGCCCGAGCGCCGCGCGGCCGCCGGCACCGCAGAGCGCGAAGGCAAGATTGCCGACTTCGCCAATCGTCACGCCAACCTGTCGCCGGTGCTGCGCGATGCCCTGATCTTCGTCTACGGCGCGATCGTCTGCCCGTTCGTCGACTTCTTCGCCCGCTTCCGCTGGCATGCCCTGGTGCTGCTGGCCTTCATCGGCCTGTTCCGACTGAGCGACATCGCCATGGGCGTGATGGCGAACCCCTTCTACATCGACATGGGCTTCAGCCTGGCCGAGATCGCCAACGTCACGAAGCTCTATGGCTTCGTGATGTCGATCCTCGGTGCGCTGCTGGGCGGTGCGCTGGTGTTCCGCATGGGCGCCGCGCGCCTGCTGGTACCCGCCGTGTTCCTGATCGCGGTCTCGAATCTCACCTTCTCGTGGCTGGCGATGGTCGGAGAACCCGACACGATGGTGCTGGCGACGGCAATCAGCGTCGACAATCTGGTGAGCGGCATGGCGGGTTCCATTTTCATCGCCTTCCTGTCGGGCCTCACCAACACCGCCTACACCGCGACGCAGTACGCGCTCTTCACTTCGGTCATGACGCTGCCCGGCAAGGTAGTCGGCGGCTTCTCGGGAATGATGGTCGACTGGTTGCAGGCCAACGCCACGAGCAAGTTCGGCGGCTATGCGATCTTCTTCGCCTACACCGCGCTGCTCGGCCTGCCGGCGCTGGTGCTGGCCGCATTCGTGCACCGCCGCTTCGACAAAGAAACCCCTCCTTCCGCGAAGAAGGAGGGGCAGTAGATCGGCGTCGGTGTCATCCGCGCCGGGGGAACCGACCCGCTCCGGGGCACGGCGTGGGGCTGCCGGCCAGGAACGGGCGGTTCGGGTCTAAGCCCGCGCGGCTACAAGACCGTGACTGACCAACTGGAAAACTACCCGGAGCGCGGCCCCCACGCCCGCACACGCGATTGGATCACGAGCGGGCCTCGAGGCCCGCGCTCCATCAGCCCGGCGTGGCGTCGAGGGCGTAGCCGGCGGCGCGCACGGTGCGGATCAGGTCGGCCTGCCGTTCGCCGTTCAGCGCGATGCGCAGGCGGCGAATGTGCACGTCGACGGTGCGCGCCTCGACATAGACGTCCTTGCCCCACACCGCGTCGAGCAACTGCTCGCGCGAGAAGACCCGGCCGGGATGCTCCATGAAATGGCGCAGCAGGCGGAACTCGGTGGGGCCGAGATGCACCGGCTTGCCGGCGCGCGTCACGCGATGGGCCACGAGATCCATGACGATGTCGGCATAGCTCAGCGCCTCGTCGGCCAGGGCCGGGCGGATGCGGCGCAGCACCGCGCGGATGCGAGCCACCAGCTCGGTCGGCGAGAACGGCTTGGAGACATAGTCGTCGGCGCCGGCATCCAGCCCGCGCACGCGATCGCCTTCCTCGCCGCGCGCCGTCAGCATGATGATCGGGAGGTTGGCGGTCGCGGTCTGGCGGCGCAGTTGCCGGCACACCTCGATGCCCGACATCAAGGGCAACATCCAGTCGAGCAGGACGAGATCGGGCACGTCATCCTGCACCGAGGCTATCGCCTCCTCGCCGTCATAGGCGACCGAGACGCGGAAACCCGACTGTTCGAGGTTGTAGCGCAGCAGCTCGACCAGCGCCGTCTCGTCCTCGACGATCAGCACACGCGGCTTCAGGGACGTGCCCGTCGCGTCGCGCCGTGAGGGAGCCTGTGTCGCCATGCTCATGACGGGTTGCCCGCGGCATAGAGCGAGGCGCTGCCCTTGGGCCTTGCCTCGTCGAAGCCGTGCCCGGTGGTGCGGAAGCTCACCAGCTCGGCAATGTTGGTGACGTGGTCGCCGGCGCGTTCGATGTTCTTCGCCATGAACAGAAGATGCGTGCACGAGGTGATCGTGCGCGGATCCTCCATCATGTAGGTCAGGAGCTCGCGGAACAGGCCGGTGTAGACTTGGTCTATCTCCTCGTCGCGCTGCCAGACGTCGTGCGCCTTGGCGACGTCGCCCGAGGCGAAGGCATCGAGCACGTCCTTGAGCGCCGTGCGCACCAGGCGGCCGAGGCGATCGATGCCAGTCACCGCGGCCGGCGGCGCCGTCACGTTGTTCAGCACGATGGTGCGCTTGGCGGTGTTCTTGGCGTAGTCGGCGATGCGCTCCAGCGCCGCCGCGATCTTGATCGACGACAGGATGACCCGCAGGTCGACCGCCATCGGCTGGCGCAGGGCGAGAAGCTTGACCGTCTGCTCCTGGACGGCGTTGTCCAGGGCATCGACGCGGGCGTCGGCGGCGATCACCTGCTCGGCGACCTCCGAATCACCCTGGCGCAGGGCCACCAGGCATTGGGTGAGCGCGGTCTCGGCCAGGCCGCCCATCTCGCTGATGGTCGAGCTCAGCCGCTCCAGCTCTTCGTCGAAACGCTTCAGGGTATGTTCCGCCATCTTCTTCTCCGTTGTCAGCCGAAGCGGCCGGTGATGTAGGCCTGGGTCCGGCTGTCCTTGGGGGTCGTGAAGAGGGTCTCAGTCGCCCCGAACTCGATGAGCTCGCCGAGATACATGAAGGCCGTGAAGTCCGAGACGCGCGCGGCCTGCTGCATGTTGTGGGTGACGATGACGATCGTGTAGTCCTGCTTCAGTTCGTCGATCAGCTCCTCGATCTTGGCCGTCGAGATCGGATCGAGCGCCGAGCAGGGTTCGTCGAACAGAATCACTTCCGGCTTCACTGCGACCGTCCGCGCGATGCAAAGGCGCTGCTGCTGGCCGCCCGACAGGCTCTGGCCGTTGGCGGCGAGCTTGTCCTTGACCTCGTCCCACAGCGCGGCGCGACGCAGCGCCGATTCGACGCGCGCATCGATCTCGGCGCGCGGCAGGGATTCGTAGAGCCGGATGCCGAAGGCGATGTTCTCGTAGATCGACATCGGGAACGGAGTCGGCTTCTGGAACACCATGCCGATGCGGGCACGGAGGAGATTGATGTCCTGGTCGGCGCGCAACAGGTTGTCGCCGTCGAGCAGCACCTCGCCGGTGGCGCGCTGGCCGGGATAGAGGTCGTACATGCGGTTGAGCACGCGCAGGAGCGTGGACTTGCCGCAGCCCGACGGGCCGATGAAGGCCGTCGTCTTGTTGGCGTAGAGCGACAGGCTGATGCCCTTCAGCGCCCGGCTGTCGCCGTAGAAGAATTCGAGATCCTTGATCGATACCTTCTCGGCGAGGTCGGCGGTGTCGACCTTGGCGTGGCTCGCCACAGGAACGGCGGTCGAAAGGCCTTGCCCGTTGGTGAGAGCGATGCTCATGACGACTTCCTCGCGGTAAGGGATCGGGCAAGAATGCTGAGCGCCAGAACGGCGACGGTGATCAGGAGCGCGCCGGCCCAGGCGAGCTTCTGCCACTCCTCGTAGGGCGAGAGAGCGAACTGGAAGATGACCACCGGCAGGCTGGGCATCGGCTGGTTCATGTTGACGCTGAAGAACTGGTTGTTGAGCGCCGTGAACAACAGGGGCGCGGTCTCGCCGCTGATGCGCGCCACCGCCAGGAGCACGCCGGTGACGATGCCGGCGCGCGCCGCACGATAGGCGATGCGCGTGATCATCAGCGCCCGCGGCAGGCCGATCGAGGCGGCGGCCTCGCGCAGCGTGTCGGGCACCAGGGTCAGCATGTCCTCGGTGGTGCGGACCACGACGGGGATCACGATCACCGCCAGGGCGACAGCGCCCGCCCAGCCCGAGAAGTGGCCCATCGGCGCCACCATGATCTCGTAGATGAACAGGCCGACGACGATCGACGGCGCGCTCAGCAGGATGTCGTTGATGAAGCGCACGACGCTCGAGAGCTTGTCGTGCCGGCCGTACTCGGCGAGGTAGGTGCCGGCCAGGATGCCGATCGGCGTGCCGATCAGCACGGCGAGCACGGTGATGATCAGGCTGCCGACGATGGCGTTCAGCAGGCCGCCCGCCGCGCCCGGCGGCGGCGTGTTCTCGGTGAAGACCGAGAGCGAGAGCCCGCCGATGCCCTGCCACAGCAGGATGCCCAGGATCAGCACGAGCCAGCCCAGGCCGAACAGGGTCGCGGCGAGCGCCAGCGCCTTGTAGATCGCATTGCGCCGGCGGCGGCCAGCGTAGAGCGGGCTCTTGGCGGCGACGGACGTATCGGCCATGGCTCAGCCCGCCCTCTGCTGGAGGCGCAGCAGCATGTAGCGCGCGATCGCCAGCACGATGAAAGTGATGAAGAACAGGATCAGGCCCAGCGCAATTAGCGAGGACGTGTAGAGGTCGCCGACCGCCTCGGTGAACTCGTTGGCGATCGACGCCGAGATCGTCGTGCCCGGCGCCAGCAACGATGCCGAGACGTGGTGGGCGTTGCCGATCACGAAGGTGACGGCCATGGTCTCGCCGAGCGCGCGGCCAAGTCCCAGCATGAAGCCGCCGATCACGCCGACCCGCGTGTAGGGCAGGACGACGCTGCGGAACACTTCCCAGGTCGTGCAGCCCACGCCGTAGGCCGCCTCCTTGAGCACCGGGGGTACCGCTTCGAACACGTCGCGCGAGATCGACGTGACGAAGGGCAGGACCATGACCGCGAGGATCAGCCCCGCGGTCAGCATGCCGATGCCGTAGGGCGGGCCGGCAAACAGCACGTTGAGCACCGGAATGGGCTCCAACGTGTCGATCAGGAACGGCTGGACGTACTTCTGCAGGAACGGCGCGAAGACGAACAGGCCCCAGATGCCGTAGATGATGCTGGGGATGCCGGCCAGCAGCTCGATGGCGATGCCGATCGGCCGGCGCAGCGCCATCGGGCAGAACTCGGTCAGGAAGAACGCGATCATCAGGCCGACCGGCACGGCGATCAGCATGGCGATGGCCGAGGTGATCAGCGTGCCGTAGATCGGCGCCAGCGCCCCGAACTTCTCCGTGACCGGGTTCCAGGATTCGTCGAACAGGAAAGAGAAGCCGAAGGTGCCGAGCGCCGGCGCCGCGCCGATGACCAGGGCGATGATCACGCCGCTCAGCAGAGCCAGCACGGCGAGCGCGGCAAAGCGCGTGAGATTGTGGAAGACGACGTCGGTGAGCCGCAGGCGCCTCAGCACGGCGCTGCGCGAGGCGGCCTCGGCCGCCGTCACAGTCGCGCCTTTCAATGTCATGTCGGTCACGTCACGCCCCCTGGAATCCATCGGCCCCTCTCGCCTTCATCCTCGGCGGATGAAGCGGAGAAGCGGCGGATGCAGCCGATCGCATCCGCTCTTCTCGCATCAGTCCGCTCTCGTCAGTTGGTCGGCGAGAACAAGGCCTTGCCGCCCGCGTCCTTGATCTCGGCCGACCACATCTTCTGGATGTCGTTCACGACCTTGTCCGGCATCGGCACGTAGTCGAGTTCCTCGGCGGACTTGTCGCCCTTGGCGTAAGACCAGGCGAAGAACTTCAGCGCCTCGCCGGTGGCCACCGCGTCCTGCGGCTTTTTGTAGAGCAGGATCCAGGTCGCTGCGGTCATCGGCCAGGACTGGTCGCCCGGCTGGTTGGCGAGGATCACGCCATAGCCCGGCTGCGCGGCCCAGTCGGCGTTGGCGGCCGCAGCCTGGAAGGAGGCCGACGACGGATCGACGGTCTTGCCCGCCTTGTTGATCATCTTGGTATGGGTGAGCTTGTTCTGCTTGGCGTAGGCATACTCGACGTAGCCGATCGCGCCCCTGGTGTTGGCGACGTTGTTGGCCACGCCCTCGTTGCCCTTGGCGCCGATGCCGACCGGCCACTGCACCGCCGTGCTGACGCCGATCTTGTCCTTCCACGCCGGCAGGACCTCGGCGTGGTAGTAGGTGAAGTTGTAGGTCGTCCCCGAGCCGTCCGAGCGGCGCACCGGCACGATCGCCTGGCTGGGCAGCTTGGCGCCGGGGTTCAGCTTGGCGATCGCCGGATCGTCCCACTTCTTGATCTCGCCCATGTAGATCCTGGCGATGGTCGGTCCGTCGAGCGTCAGGTCGCCCGGCTTGATGCCATCGAGATTCACGACCGGCACGATGGCACCCATCACCATGGGGAACTGCGCCAGGCCGGACGCATCGAGCTCCTTGCCCGGCAGCGGCGCGTCGGTGGCGCCGAAGGTCACGGTCTTGGCCTTGATCTGCTTGATGCCGCCGCCCGAGCCGATCGACTGGTAGTTCATGCCGACACCGGTCTCCTTCTTGTAGGAATCCGCCCACTTGGCGTAGATCGGGTACGGAAAGGTGGCACCGGCGCCGGAGATGTCGGCAGCGTTGGCCGCCAGCGACGAGAAGGCCAGAGCGGCCGTCGCCAAGGCGAATCTTGCGAAATTCATAGGGTCCTCCTTCGACAAATTCGAAGCGTCCTTCCCCTAGGAGCCGCGCATCACTGTCATATTACGGATAAGTGACAGTCCCGTGACAGTCGCGACCGCGACCTGAGGATGGAATCTGAACCGCAAGGGTGGCCGGAGAGTTACCGAGCCGCCTTGAGGCGGCTCAACTCAAAAGAGAACATAACATGAACTCACACCAGAGTCCATGTTGCCGGCAACTACCGGAATTTTGGCGGACCATACGACGCCAAAAGGGATGCCTGCAGTGCATGCACTTTCAGCTGTCGGCGACTTTGGAAGGCGATGGCTGGCGGAGCATCCGGACCGACATGTGTCCAATCCGTGTCTGCGCGCAACAGCCAGTGCGGAGGCGCATAATTGCCGGGGGAACGCGACACTCGCAGGCTCGTGTTCCAACAACGAGGCAAACGCACCGAGCGTACGTATCGCCGAGCTTGGGGTGTCTGCCGCCATTCTGCGCAGTCCCAAGGGAGCGGACATGCGAGGGAGGCGTCGCCATCGACTGACCACCATCCCACCGGACTCCGTCTCTCGGCTTGCTCCGGCGTCACCGCCGTGCGCCCGCCCATGGCACGACGCCGCCAACGATGAACCAGGGAGGTCGACATGAGGATGTTACCGCGTGCGATTACCGGGAGCATTGCCGCTGCCGTCGTTGTCGTGGCCGCGCCCGCCGGCGCCGACGTCATCACCGACTGGAATCAGACGGCCATCGCCGCCATGAAGGTCGCCAATGTCGCCGGCAACCCGTGGACGCGCAACATGGCGATGGTCCATGTGGCGATGTCCGATGCCGTGAACTCCGTCCAGAACAAGTACACGATCCACGTGCCTGGCGGCACCCCTGCCCCGGGCGCATCGCCAGAAGCCGCGGCGGCGGCAGCCGCGCACGCCGTCCTTCTGAAGCAGGTGCCCAACCAGAAGGCGCTGATCGAGGCGGCCTATGAGGCCTCGATGAAGGACATTCCCGATGGGGCGGCCAGGAAGGATGGCATTGCGATCGGCGAGAAGTGTGCCGCCGCCATCATCGCCGACCGAGCATCGGACGGAACCAGCGTGCCCGACACCTATCGGCCAATCACCTCGCCGGGCACGTGGATTCCAACGACCGCTCCCATATTCGCGGAGTATGCCCGCGCCGCTCCCTGGGTGATGAAGAGCGCCGACCAGATGCGTCCGCCGCCGCCGCCCGATCTGAAGAGCGCGCTCTATGCGCGCGACTACAACGAGACGAAGGAAATGGGAGGCGCCAAGAGCACCAAGCGCACCGCCGAGCAGATAGCGGCCGTCAAGTTCTGGTCTCAGCTCAATTTCGGGCCGGCCTGGCAGGAAGCGGCGCGGCAGTTGTCGGCGGCCCGGAATCTCTCGCTCGCCGACAATGCCCGGCTGTTTGCCCTGCTCAACATGGGCACGGCCAACACGTTCATCATCGATTGGGACGCCAAGTTCACCTACAACTTCTGGCGGCCCATCACGGCGATCCGGAATGGCGACCAGGACGGCAACGACGCCACCGAACGCGATGCCGGCTGGGCGCCGCTCAACGCCACGCCGATGCACCCCGAATATCCTTCCCAGGCCGCCATCATCGCCGGCGTGTCCATGGGGATCTTCGAGGGCCTGCTCGGTCGCGATCTGCCGACTGCGATAGTCGCCAGCGATCTGATGGATCCCAAGGTGCAGCGCCGGTTCGCCAACGTGCAGGCGATGTCGAGAGAGATGCAGGACGTGCGGATCTGGGGCGGCATCCATTTCCGCAATTCGCTCGAGGTCGGCTACGAGATGGGCCGCGAGATTGCGGCGTTCCTGATCGAGAACTCGCTCAAGCCCGCGGGCTGACGGACGCGAACGCGGCCGGCCGCATTCGCCACCTACCGCCTGCCGGCGAAACACCGCGCGGCGAGGCAGCTTGACCATCGACAATATTTCTATTATTCGCGAATTATGGAAATAATGACCAGTCGCTAATGTCGCTGTTCGAACGTTATCTCACCCTCTGGGTCGCGCTTTGCATCGTGGCGGGCATCGCCCTCGGCCACTGGTTTCCCGGCCTGTTCCACGCCATCGGCGCCGCCGAGGTGGCGCACGTCAACCTGCCGGTCGCGGCGCTGATCTGGCTGATGATCATTCCCATGCTGGTGAAGGTCGATTTCGCCGCCATCGGCAAGGTGCGCGAGCACTGGCGCGGCATCGGTGTGACGTTGTTCATCAACTGGGCGGTCAAGCCGTTCTCGATGGCGGCCCTGGGCTGGCTGTTCATCGGCCATCTCTTCCGGCCGTGGCTGCCGGAAAGCCAGATCGACAGCTACATCGCCGGGCTCATTCTGCTGGCCGCCGCTCCCTGCACCGCCATGGTGTTCGTGTGGAGCAACCTGTCGGACGGCGAGCCCGACTTCACGCTGACGCAGGTGGCGCTGAACGACACCATCATGGTCTTCGCCTTCGCACCGATCGTCGGGCTGCTGCTCGGCCTCTCGGCCATCACCGTGCCGTGGCAGACGCTGCTGCTGTCGGTCTGCCTCTATATCGTCGTGCCGGTCGTGCTGGCCCAGGTGCTGCGCAGCGGCGTGCTGGCGCGCGGCGGGCCGGCCGATCTCGCAGCTCTGCTCGCGCGTCTGCAGCCGATTTCCCTGGTGGCGCTGTTGACCACACTCGTCCTGCTCTTCGGCTTCCAGGGCCAGCAGATCATCGACCAACCGCTGATCATCGCGCTTCTCGCGGTGCCGATCCTCATCCAGGTCTATCTCAATTCCGGCATCGCCTATCTGTTGAACCGCGCCACCGGCGAGGCGCATTGCGTGGCCGCACCCTCGGCCCTGATCGGCGCCAGCAACTTCTTCGAACTGGCCGTCGCCGCCGCCATCAGCCTTTTCGGATTCTCATCGGGCGCCGCGCTCGCCACCGTCGTCGGCGTGTTGGTCGAGGTGCCGGTAATGCTGTCGGTGGTGAAGATCGTCAACGCCAGCAAGCACTGGTACGAAACGGGCCCCGCCGTCAGGCGTCGAACAGGGCTGGCCGACTAGACATGGGAAACGCCCGCCCCTCGTCGAGAGGCGGGCGCTCATCGGTTCGTTACTCGTCGCAGCAGGGGCTGCCGTCTTCGCAGCACGGCTGGTCGTCACAGCAGGGCTGTGCCGCGTGCGCCGTTGCTCCGGAGGCAAACAGCAGGACGAGCGTCGAAAGAATTGTACGCAACATGACGTTCTCCGCCGTTTGGAGGAATTTGGTTCTTGCGGAGTGTCTCGTCATCGCGGAGGGGGCTCCGCTGGAGCGGGATCGATGCCGTTTGCCGAGTCGGCTGTCGCCCCCAGCCATGCCGTCGTAACAATCAACGTTGGGATCGGGAACGCAGCCTCCGTCGGAGTGCCGACCTGACAGGCCGGACATGCAACGACACCACCGAGGGCCGCCTGGCCGTCGCAACACGGGCAGGGTTCGCCCTCGACATGTGCCGGGTTTGCCGAGGCGACGACGACAGCCGGAAAGGCAACCCACAACGCCGCCGCCACGAGGGCGAGCGTCGACAGCATGCGGGCGGCCAAGGTGATCATGCGGCAAGGATACGAGTGTCGTGAGGCCCTGTCAGGCCTGTCGTGATCAAGGGAAGCCACGACCGCGTTACCAAACCGCAACGCGGCCTTGGCGACGTCGGAACCGAGGCACTTGACCGAT
>JAEZIF010000258.1 GCA_023416135.1 Pseudomonadota bacterium | reverse complement strand
CGGCTTGGCCGGGGGCTACGACCAGCGCATCGGAAAGCGCTTCAAGAACGGTATCGAGCTGTCGGGCGGCGAATGGCAGAAGATCGCGATCGCCCGGGCCTACATGCGGGAGGCCGAGGTGCTGATCCTCGACGAGCCGACGGCGGCGCTCGACGCCCGTGCGGAGTTCGAGGTGTTTCAACGCTTCAAGGAGCTGAGCCAAGGCAAGACGGCGTTGCTGATCTCGCACCGCTTCTCCAGCGTGCGCATGGCCGACCGCATCTTCGTGCTGGCCGACGGCAAGCTCGAAGCGGCTGGCACACACGAGGAGCTGGTGTCGAAGCCCGGCCTCTATGCCGAGCTGTTCGAGCTGCAAGCGGCCGGTTATCGGTAGCGGCGCGATTCCAATGGCCCGTTCGCGGTCAGCCCGCCAGCACGGGTTCACCCACGATCTGCGTGCGATGCATCAGGCGGCGCAGGCTCTCGTCGAAAGCGTCGCGGCGGTGCATGACGCAGCGATTGTCCCACATCACCAGGTCGCCGGCGCGCCACTTCTGGTACCAGGCGAAATGCTGCTGGGTGGCGTGAGCCCACACCGCGTCGAGAAGCGCCTCGCTCTTCTCGACCGACAGGCCGTGGATGTAGGCGCCGGGCCGGCGGCCAAGAAACAGCGCCTTGCGTTTGCTCACGGGATGCAGGCGGACGAGGGGATGCACCGCGCCCGGTGTGTGACGTACGTCGAGGGTACGCTGGAAACCCTTGCGCAGCTCACCCGCAGAGTTGCGGCTGGAATCGTGGATGCAGGTGCGGCCCTCGATGGCACGCTTGAGCTCGGCCGGCAGCGTCTCATAGGCGGTATACATGTTGAGGAAGCCGGTGTTGCCGCCGTCAGGCGGCACTTCCAGGGCGTAGAGCAGCGAGGCGCGCGGCGGCAACTCATTGTACGACATGTCGGTGTGCCACACGAGTTCGTAGCTTCCGAGCCCGCCCACCGGCTTGCCGTCCTTCACGACGCTCGAGATCACGGTCACCCATTCCTGGGCATCCTTTGCAAGGCCCGAATCGGCGCGGTCGAAGTGAGTGGCCGCGATCGGCACACGGTCGAGAGCGCCGAAGCGGGCGCTGAATTGCATCAGCATGCGATCGTCGATACGCTGTCCTGAGAAGCGCAGCACCAAGTGTTCGCTCCACGCTTCGGCGATCCGGCCGAATGCACCGTCACTCACCGGCTTGGACAGGTCGACACCATGCACATCGGCACCCACCGCACCGCCGGTCGGCTGGATCCAGACTTCACTCATGGCTTTCTCCACACGCGCCGCCAGTTTGCCACGAAAGAGTCACGCCATGCATCCAATCGCTGCGCCAAGCGTTAATGCATGGCCAACATGTCTGCCCGCCGCATTACCCATGTCTTCTGGCCCTCCCTGGCCGGCGAATCGGTATGGCTGGCGTGGTTGGTAGCGCTGGCCGCGCTTCTCGTGATGGCACCTGGCGGATCGGCAGAGGCACGGACGGCGAAAATCGCCCTCGTCGTCAGCGGAGACGAGCAGATGCAGGCCGACCTCAAGGAGTTGATCGAGCGTTTCGAGAAGGACCAGCCGCTGAGCGGTGACAGCCTCAGCCTGTTGCAAGGGGCGCAGGCGGCTGCCGGGAGGATCAATACCGCTCTGCGCTCGCGCGGCTTCTACGACGCTACCATCAAGGCGACGGTCGATGGCCGGCCGATCGCCGAGACTGGCGCGCTGGACGCAATCGATGCGCGGCCGGAGAATGAGCCGATTTCCTTCGCCTTCGATGTCGCGACCGGCCCACGCTATCGCGTGGCCGAACTGGCGATCCGTCCTCCGAACGCCCAGACCTCTCTGCCGGGCATCGACCGCGCCAAGCTCGGACTTTCCCCGGGCGATCCCGCCGACGCGGCAGCCATCCTGGAGGCACAGGACAAGCTCATCGCGGAGCTGCGCAAGCAGGGCTATGCGCTGGCCAGCGTCAAGCGCGACGTCGTGGTCAACCATGCCACGCGCGAAGCCACGGTGACCTTCATCGCCGAAACCGGACCGCTCGCCCGCATGGGGCCGGTGCGCTTCTCGGGCACCGACAAGGTCGACACCGTCTGGCTGCAGCGCCGCGTGCCGTTCAGCGAGGGCGACCCGTACGATCCCGCCAAGGTCGAGGCCATGCGCGGAAAGCTCACCTCGCTCGGCGTGTTCAACACTGTGCGCATCAAGCCTGCGACCACGCTCGACGCCAACGGCGAACTGCCGTTCGACGTCGAATTGACCGACCGGGCGTCGCGCTCGATCGGCTTCGGCGTGTCCTACGAAACACAGCTCGGTTTCGCGGTCTCGGGTTTCTGGACCCATCGCAACCTGTTCGGCCAGGCCGAGAGCCTGCGGCTGACGGCCGAGCTCACCCATATCGGGCAGGGGTATGCGATCCTCGACACCGGCTTTGCCTTCCGCGCGGCCTTCCGAAAACCCGACTGGTGGCTCGCCGGCCAGGACGCACGGCTGGAGGCGGCGGGTCTGCGCGAAGTGCTCGACGCCTACACCCGCAACGCGGTGACCTTCTACGCCGGCCTCGACCGCACCTTCTCGCCGCGCTGGCAGGCCAGGCTGGGGCTCGCCGGCGAACTGTCACGCATCACGCGCAATGGCATCACCATGGATTACCAGTTGGTCGGGATGCCGCTGTGGATCCTGTACAATCACGCCAACAGCGACCTCAATCCGACCGAAGGCTATCGCATCGACCTCGAGGTCACCCCCTGGGTCTACAGCCGTGACTTCTTCACCGTCATGCGCCTGACCGGGCGCCATTACTTCGATTTCAGCGAGGACGGCCGCAGCGTGCTGGCCACCCGTGCCTCGCTCGGCAGCGAGCCCGCGATCAGCATCGGCGGCATTCCACCCGACAAGCTGTTCTACGCCGGTGGCGGCGGCTCGGTGCGCGGCTTCGTCTATCAATCTGCCGGCCCGCGCGACGCCTTCAACAACCCACTCGGCGGCGCCAGCGTCGTCGAAGCCAACGTCGAGTTCCGCCAGCGCATCGGCAAGTCGTGGGGCGCCGTGGCATTCGTCGATGCCGGCAGTGCCTATCCCGATTTTTTCCCCGACTTCTCGTTGTTCGCGCCGCGCGTCGGCGCCGGCGTCGGCGCTCGGTACTACACCGACTTCGGGCCGGTACGGGTCGACGTCGGCTTTCCGCTGAACCGGCGCGAGGGCGACCCGGCGTTCGGCGTCTATGTCAGCCTGGGCCAGGCCTTCTGATGCGGATAGGCAGGATCCTGGCGATCGGTGTGGGCGGCTTAGTCGGCCTGCTCATCATCCTGTTTGCCGCCCTGCAGACAGCACCCGGCCAGCGCACCTTGGCCGGTCTGGTTTCCAAGGCGGCGTCGGGGCCGGATGGAGGTCTCGATTTCAGCGGCCTCAGCGGCTTCTTTCCGACCAACCTTCGCGTAGCAGCGATCTCGTACCGCGACCGCGAAGGACCCTGGCTGACGGCCGAGAACGTCCATCTCCGCTGGTCCTTCACGTCCTTGCTGCGCGGTCGGCTGCTGATCGAGACCGTGAGCGCCGATCGCGTCGATGTGTTGCGTCCGCCGTTGCCCGCCGAGGAGGACTCCAAGGCCAGTAGCAGTGGCGGGGCGTTGCGGTTGCCCGTCGGCGTCGACCTCAACGAACTCGAAATTCGCGATCTTCATCTCGCGGCGGCGGTGGGCCGTATCGATTCGCGCTGGAAGATCAGCGGCCACGCGGTCCTGCCCGCCGATCTCGTCCAGGGCAGGGTTATCCTCAAGGGCACTCGCATCGACGGGCCCGACGGCCACTTGTCGGCGGATATCGGCTTCGATCTCGAGCGGCGTACGGTCGATGGCGAGATCGGCCTGAGCGAAAAGCGCGGCGGGCTTGTCGCGGCGCTGTTGGAGCGGCCGGATATCGAAGACCTGTCGATGCGCCTGATCGCTCGCGGCGACGCCCAGGCCGGCAATGCCGAACTCGTCGTGTCGGCGGGTGACGCTGCGCGCGCGAACGGCACGGCGACCTGGAAACCGGACGGTGCGGCGACATCGGTTGCGATCCAGCTCGATACCGCCGGGCCGGGCTTGCCACTAGGGCCTATTGCCGATGCGGTGCGGGAGCCGATCACGCTCAGCGCCCGGGCCATCGTCAGCGACAGCATCGTCACGCTGGAGAACCTCAAGCTCAATGCCGCCACCCTCGGCCTGGACGCATCGGCGCGCTACGACCGCACGGCCGATCGTCTCGAAGGGACGCTCGCGTTGCGAGCGGCCGAGCCCGGCGCACTCGCTCCGTTCGTGAGCGGCGCGACATGGCGCGGCCTGCACCTCGAGGTGAAGCCCGACATTGCCGGCCTCGCGAAGCGCCCACAGGGAACGATCAAGGTCAACGGGGGCGCCGACGATGTTTCGCTCGCCGCCATCGACAAACGCCTGCCGCCGCTCGGCGCCGTCACGCTGGCGGCGGAAATCGGTGTTGCCGAGGACGGCAGGATCACTGCGCGGACCCTCGATCTCGGCACGGCGCTCGCTTCGCTGAAGGGCGGTGGCTCCTATCTGCCGGCCAACCAGGTCGGAGACGCCAAGGTCACCCTGACGTTGCCCGACCTTTCGCCGCTTTCGGACCTCGCCGGGACGCGACTTGGGGGTAACTCGACCGTCGACCTGACGCTGAACACGGATCGCGACGGCATCAAGCTCGGATGGACTGGCACGGTGAGCAACGTGACGGCAGACGGCCTGCCGACCGACATCGTCACGGCACCGGTCGAGTTGTCGGGCGGCGCGACATGGCGGTTCGACGATGCATGGACACTGAGCGACGTTCGTGTGGCAAGCGGCGGTTCGACCCTCGTTGTCGCCGGCCGCGGTCGCGCGGCAGCCGGCGAGCTCGATCTCACTCTGGATCTGTCCGCGCTCGATTTCCTCAAGGCCGGGGTGGGCGGGGCGGCCAAGGTCACGAGCAATATCCGGTTTGGCGGCGATCGGACCGATCTCAGGGTGGCCGCCGAACTCAGCGATCTCGTGCGCGGACAGATCGCGTCGCGCAAGCTCACCCTGTCGGCGACCGGCTCGCTCGATGCCGCGGGAGCGGCGAACGGCGAGGTCAAGGCGAGCGGCGATCTGGCGGCGCAGCCGCTGTCGCTCGACGGCCGGTTTTCGCTCGATGCCGCCGGCGGTGTGGTCGTTCCGACCTTCCAGGGGCGATGGGCGAGCTTTGTGCTCGATGTCAGCGATTTCGCGGTGACCAAGGGCCGGACCTCCGGTCATGCTCGTCTGCAGGCAGCTCGTCTCGGCGACGCTTCGGAGCTGGCAGGCACCCCACTCGGCGGTTCGCTGGAGGCGGAGGTCACCGCCGAGGACCAGGCGCCCGACGGCCGGGTCACGGTGCGGGTGCAGGGAAGCGACCTGCGCGTCAACACCCTCGCCATCGGTACTCTCGACCTGCGCGGCAGCATCGACGATCCCATGGCGGCGGGCAAGATCGACGCAACGCTGACGGCCAGCCGCATTGCAGGCGCGGCCGACATCAACCGGTTGAACGCCACGGCCAACGGCGATCGGCAGGCGCTCAATATCTCGCTGCAGGCCTCCGGCGCTCAGACCGCCGCCAACGGCGCTGCCAAGGTGGAGTTGTCGGGCGACGATTTGATCGTCGGGCTGACGCGCTTCGATGGCCGCCATGGCGCCATTCCCGTCGTGCTGGCCGGGCCGACGCGCGTTCACATCTCCGGCCCGCGCGTGGGCATCGAGCCGACCAATCTGCGCGTCGGCGGCGGACGACTGAGCGTGCGAGGCACGCTCGCTCCGTCGGGCAGCGACTTGCAGCTCGAGCTGGCGGCTTTGCCATTGTCGCTGATCGATGCCTTCGCGCCGGGCACCGATCTCGACGGCACTCTTCAGACCAAGCTGCGAGTCCAGGGCAGCATGGACGCACCGGTGATCGACGGCACCTACAGCGTCGCCGGCCTGCGTATGCGGCGGCCCGAAGCTGCCCTGGTGCCGGCGTTGGCCGTGCAGGGGTCGGGTTCGCTGATGGGGCGACAGGCGAGCATCGATGCGCGGGTGAGCGCGGCCGCGACGAATCTGACTCTGAAAGGCAAGGCAACGTTGCCGAGTGGCGCTGCACCTCTTTCCGGTTCGGTCGGGATTGGCGGCACCATGGATCTCGCGCCATTCGCGCCGTTGCTGGGCAACGACATCCGCAATGTGACGGGCCGGCTACGCCCGGACGTGACCGTGGAGATTTCCGGCTCGCGTGTGACCGGCAACGGCAGCATCGACTTCTCCAACGGCGCAGTCGCGATGCCCGAGTCGGGCTTGAGGCTGAGTGGCGGCGAGGGGCGACTGGTCCTGCAGGGCGACATGCTGCAGGTGCAGCGTCTCAACTTCCAGACCCCGCGCGGCGGCGGCGTTTCCGTCACCGGCACCTTGCGCATCGACGCGCAACAGGGGCTGGTGCCCGATCTCACCGTCGCCAGCCGCAACGCTCTGCTGGTCAGCCGGCCGGATCTTGTCGCCAGCATCTCCAGCGACATCAAGATAACCGGATCGACTGTCGCCGGCATGACTATCGCGGGCCCGATCACCATCGATAGGGCTGAAATAATGGTCGGCGGGCAGCAGTCGGCGTCCTATCCGACTCTGGAGGTTCGGGAGATCAACAAGCCCGGTGGCGAGGCGACGGCGACGAACGTCGTGCGGCCCGCGCCGGCCAAGCCACCGCCGCGCGCCGCGCCGGCACCGGCAGCGTCACCCATTCGCCTGGCCTTGTCGATCCGCGCGCCACAGGCCGTGTTCATACGCGGCCGCGGCCTCGATGCAGAGATGTCGGGCGAGCTCGAGGTCGCCGGCACGCCCGCCGGGCCGACGGTGACCGGCGGCCTCACCATGCGACGCGGCGAATTCACCCTGCTGGGACGGCGGCTCACCTTCAAGCGCGGCGTTGTCACTCTCGACAATCTCGACCGCATCGATCCCCAGCTCGATTTCGTCGCCAGCACTAACGTGCAGTCGACGACCATCAACGTCGAGATTGGCGGCACGTCGCGTGCGCCGACCATTGCCGTGACCTCGGTGCCGTCGCTGCCACCGGACGAGGCCATGGCGCTGCTGCTGTTCGGCAAGCCGGCGTCAGGCTTGAGCGCCTTCGAGCTCGCTCAGGCAGCGCAGGGTCTCGCCGAACTCACCGGCGAGCCGTCGGGCAGCGGTGTGCTCAGCCGCCTGCGCACCGGCCTCGGCCTTGATCGGCTGTCCATCGGTTCGGGCACCGGCGCCAACTCGCCGGTATCGCTCGAGGCCGGCCGCTACGTTGCGCCCGGCGTCTATGTCGGCGCACGGCAGGGCGCCACCGGCAACTCCAGCCGCGGGGTCGTGCAGGTCGACGTGCTGGAGAACGTGAAGATCGAGGGTGACATCGGAGCCGATTCCAACGGCCGCGTCGGCGTGAAGATGGAGTGGGATTACTGACCTTGCAGGCCGGGGGCGTCCATATACGTGGCCCGGCATGAATCACTCAAAGTAATGCGGCACGAAGCGGCTGTTGTTGTGGGTGATGCGCCGTTCATCCTCGCGCATGCCGATGCCGGCCGGTTTGCCTTCGATCACCCACGATCCTACCAGCGCATGGTTGCCGTCGAACACCGGCAACGGATGATAGGCCTGCCAGACGAAGCCTTCGGTGCCGTAATCGCCGCCCGCGGTGTCGAACACGCCGGGCCCGACGACGGTGACGTTGTGGCCCTCGCGGCCGAAGATCGGCTTCTTGACGAAGGCGCCGCCGAGATCGGCATGCTCGCTGTCGAAGGCCGGCAGCAGGTTGGCGTGCCCGGGGAAGCCCTCCCACAACAGCGGCAGCAGCATCTTGTTGCTGAGGATCATCTTCCACGCCGGCTCGAGGAAGGCTGTGGTGTCGGTCAGCACATGCGCGCCGAACGCCTCGCGCACCATCCACTCCCAAGGATAGAGCTTGTTCAGCACCTGGATCGGCATTTCGTCGAAATCGGTGAAGCGCCGGCCGTTCCAGCCGATCTGCGCGACGGTGATCGGCTTGCCGGCGAGGCCGGCCTGCAGCGCCGTGTCGCGCAGGTACTCAGACGTCGCGAGATCCTCGGGCTGGTCCTCGAAGCGGGCGAAGTGGACGAGGCCCTCGGGCGGTAGGCGGCGCAGCACACCGCGCCATGCCTCGATCAGCTTCTCATGGATCGAATTGAACTGATCGGCCTCGGGCTTCACGTCCTTCAGCCAGTACCATTGGATTACCGCGGCCTCGTACAGCGCCGTCGGCGTATCGGCGTTGTATTCCAGGAGCTTTGGCGGACCGTTGCCGTCGTAGGCGAGATCGAAGCGGCCGAAGATCGTCGGATCGGATCGCCGCCATACGCGCTCGATGTAGTCGCCCCAGGCCGGCGGGATTCGCATGCGCTCCCAGAGCTTGCTCGACACGACGTGTTCGACCGCCTTGAGGCACATGCCGTGCAGTTCCTCGGTCGCGGCCTCGAGCTGGTCGATCTCCTCCGACGAGAAGACATAGCATGCCTGCTCGGTCCAGTACGGCTTGCCGTCCATGACATAGTAGTCGAAGCCGAACTGCTCGAGCTTGTTCTGCCAGCCCGGACGCGGCGCCATCGCCTCGCGGCGCATCGTCAGCTCGACCCGGACGAGCCGCCTGAGCTGCCCGTCGAGCCGAAGCCGCCGCGCTGGCTCTGGGTCGGCGAGGGTGCGGTCTGGGAAGGGCTCTGCTTCGTCGTCGTTGCCGATTGGCCGGGTGTTGCGGGGGCGGTGACCGCGGGGCCGCCACGAAACAACCAAGGCAGGAGCCAGAACAAGCCGCCGCCGCCGCCCATCATCGTCGGCGCGCAGGAATAGAGCAGGGCGGCGCCCGCGACGCCCATTAGCACGAGCTTGATGCCGCGCGACATGCGGGGGCCGCCGGAGGGGGTGGGTGAGCGCATCGACATGTCAGGTCGTGAGGCAGGCCGCGTTTATCAAGCCGAAGCAGACGGCAAATCCGCCGGCCGTAACGCCGGCCGACATCTGGTCGGCCTCGATGGCTCCCCGCAGGTCAGGCAGCGTCAGGCGCATCACGATATGGACGATGACCTGGACGCCGAGCGCCACCAGCGACCACAGCACGACGTCGGTCAGGCTGACCGAATGGGCGATGGTGTTGGCGAGCGGAAGGCAGAAGCCCAGCAGCGCGCCAACCAGGGCGATGGCGGCCGACGTATTGCCGGCGCGAATCAGCCGGAACTCGCGCCACGGCGTGATCATCACGTAGATCAACAGGAACAGGCCGGCGAGGGCGAAGCCCGCGATCACGTAGCGAACGAAATTGGGAAAGGCCTCGGCCAGCCATTGCAACTCGGGCATGGCGGACTTTCCCGCGCTCAGCCATGCATGGTCAAGCCGCCGGATACGCTGATTGTCTGGCCGGTGATGAAGGCGGCGTCGTCGCTTGCCAGGAAGCAGACCGCGCCGGGGATGTCCTCGGGCTGGCCAACGCGCTTCATCGGGATGGCGTTGACCAGGGCCGCGCGCATCCTCTCGCCGCGCTCGCCTTCGCCGGCGGCGGCCGCAAGCAGCGGCGTATCGGTGGGACCGGGGCAGACGGCGTTGAGCGTGATTCCCTTGCGTGCCACCTCGCGTGCCACCGTCTTGGTGAAGGCGATGATGCCGCCCTTGCATGCCGAGTAGACGGCCTCTTGCGAGGAGCCGACGCGGCCGGCGTCGGAGGCGATGTTGACGATGCGGCCATGGCCGCGCACGATCATGCCCTTCAGCGCGAAATGGCTCATGTTGAGCGGGCCGCGCAGGTTGATGGCGATGAGCTCGTCCCACAGTTCGGGCGTGGTGTCGACGAAGTTGACGAAACGGTCCCAGCCGGCGTTGTTGACCAGGATGTCGGTCGGCCCCATCTCGCTCTCGAACTGGGCGATGGCCTTGCCGACCGCCGCGTAGTCGGCGATGTCGACGCTCGATACGCAGGCCCTGCCGCCGGTCTCGGTGATCTCCCCGGCGACCCGATTGGCGCCGTCGCGGTTCTTGTCGAACACGCCGACCTTGCACCCATAGCCGGCGAAGCGCCGGCAGATCGCGCTGCCGATCGCGCCGCCGCCTCCGGTGACGATGACGTTCTTGCCTGAAAGTCCGCGCATGACGGGCTCCTCAGAGGGGCGAATAGGGATCGAACTTGGGCTTGCGCTTCTCGAGGTGTGAGGCGAGGCCTTCCTTCACATCCGGTCCCATGAAGCCCAGCATCTCGAGCGCCGTCGATGCGTCGAAGGAGGGTCCCATCATGCGCAACCAGTTGTTCAGGGCGTACTTGGTGAAGCGGATCGAGGTCTGCGCGCCTTCGGCGAGCTTGGTCGCGACCTCGAGGCCCTTGGCCTCGAGCTGGTCGTCCTCGACGCACATCGAGACGAGGCCGATGCGCTCGGCCTCCTCGCCATCGACCGCCTCGCAGAGCAGCAGGTAATACTTGGCCTTGGCCATGCCGCAGAGCAGCGGCCATACGATCACGGCGTGGTCACCGGCGGCGACGCCCAGCCGGGTGTGGCCGTCGATGATCTTGGCCTTCTTCGAGGCGATCGACACGTCGGCCAGGATACCGGCGACCAGGCCGGCGCCCACGGCCGGCCCGCGCATGGTGCTGACGATCGGCTTGGAGCAGTTGATGACGTTGTAGACGATGTCGCGCGCTTCCTTCCAGGTGCGCAGAAGCGCGTTGTAGTCCTTCATGTTGTTTTCGATGAGGTCGAAGTCACCACCGGCCGAGAAGACCTTGCCGCCGGCGCCCTGGATGATCACGCAGTTGACCGTGTCGTCGCCGTCGACGTCGCGCCAGACGTTGACCAGCTCGGTGTGCATGATCGAGTCGGTGGCATTGAACTTGTCGGGTCGATTCATGGTCACCCGCAGCACCTTGGGATGCGGGCGATCGAACAGCAGGCGCTGGTAGCGTTTTTGCCAGTCGGACATCGAGATCTCCTCCGTTGCCGAGGAGCCTAGTCGCGGCACGGTCACCTTGTCATCCCGAGCGATCTTTTGCCGCGCGGACCTCTGGTGTCGACGACCTACGATGCGTCAGACACCCATCTTGGCCGACGCCGGCATCTGCCGCAGATGGTTGTTCACATGGTGGACGCCAGGCACGTTCTCGGCCGCGATGCCGTAGGCCTTGCGCCCCTCCGCATCGTCGACGAAGCCCCAGAGATCGACGACGCCGCCGCTGACGAAGACATGGGTCGGCCATCGCGAGGTCCATGGGCGCTTCTCCAGTGTTTCGAGGACGGCTTGCTTGAGAGCCGCGTCGGTCGGCTGCGGCAGCGGCCGTTCCGGCTCGCGGGACAACAGCGCACACAGCAGGTCGGCGCGGCTCACGACCCCCATCAGCCTGCCGTCGTGAACGATCGGGATGCGCTTGATCCCGTGTCGTTCCATCAGCTCGACCAGCTCGCGAAGCGTGGCATCGGGGCCTGCCGTCACCACCTCCTTGGTCATGACGTCGGCCACCCGCCGCGTATGGGCGGCGACGAAGTCATTGGCGGCCGACACGTCGCTGTCGAGCAGGCGTGCCAGCCAGCCCTTCCTGGGCACCGTGCCGATCTCAGCGCGCCGGACGAGGTCTGCTTCGCTCACGATGCCGATGACCGCACCCTTGTCATCGACGACCGGGACGGCGCTGACGCGCGATCCCAGCAGCAGTTCGGCGGCGTCGAAGATCGAGTCCCCGACGTTGATGCAGATGACGCTTCCCGTCATGACGTCCTTGGCTTGCATGGCATTCCTCCTTTCGAGAAGGCGTTGCGCGGCATGAGGATTCAGCGGCGGCGCACCTGCAGGACGAGGGCCGCGACCAGGGCGGCAAAGAGATAGGCGCAGCCGACGATCAGTGCGGCAAGGATGCTGCCCATCGCCAGTGCCAGCGCGCGATAGCCGGCAAAGGTGAGGAAGCACAGACTGACGGCGAGCAGGATGCCGACAACGAGGTAGCCGGCCGCGGTCGAAGCGGCGCGCCGCACGGCCGTGCCGGCGGTGAGTGCACCCACGGCGGCCAGGGTTTTCACCAGCTCCCCGAGCAGGGACGATCCTTCCGCGCTCACCGCCGCACCAACAGGGCCAGGAGGAAGCCTGCGGCCGCGGCCAGGGAAACCGCCACCAGCGGCTGGTCGCGAATGGCTTGTTCGAGTTGACCACGACCCTTGGCCGTTGTTGCGGCGACGGCGTCGGACTTCTCCGCAAGCTCCTCGGCGATCGCGCCGGCGCGGTCGGCGATACGACGTGCGGCCTCGCTGGTCACCTTGATCGCCTCCGCGCCTTCTGCCTTCGCCACATCCCGAAGCACTGCGGAGAGCTGGTCGAGCTGCTCGTACAGCGCTGAGGAATCGGACGCATTCTTCGCAGACTTGGTCATGGTCGCCTCCTTGCGGGATCGGCGATCGAGAAGAGCAGAAACTGGCTGTCCGCCACGACCGGAAGTTGAGGCGTCACAGCAGGTTGATCGTCGGGCCGTCCCTGCATCTTCCCGCGAATCCCATGGCCCGGGCAATGATGGATCGCGCATTTCAGCGGCCCTGAACGGGCCGGTTGAGATGCCTAGCGCCGGATGTTGCCGGCGCTCCACTGGCCGGCGTTGGCGAAGCGGACGGCCTCCTCGGCCGCCCGGACCAAGGCGGTGGCCTTAAGGACGCTCTCCTGGTACTCGGCCTCGAGATCGGAATCGGCCACGACGCCGACGCCCGCCTGAACATACAGGGTATTGTCGGTCACCAGGCCGGTGCGCAGCATGATGCAGGTGTCCATCGAGCCGTTGGCGGCGAAATAGCCGGCGCATCCGGCATAGATGCCGCGGCGCACCGGCTCGACCTCGTCGATGATCTCCATGGCGCGCACCTTGGGTGCGCCCGACAGCGTGCCAGCCGGGAAGCCGGCCTTGAGCGCATCGATCGCGTCGAGTCCATCCTCGAGCGTGCCTTCGACATGGCTCGAGATGTGCTGGAGGTGGCTGTACTTCTCGATGGTGAACTGCTCGACGACACGGACCGAGCCGATCTTGGCGACGCGGCCGACGTCGTTGCGGGCGAGGTCGAGCAGCATCAGGTGCTCGGCATGCTCCTTGGGGTCGGCCAGCAGCTTGTCGGCGAGCTGCTTGTCCTCCTCCGGCGTGGCACCCCGCCGAATGGTGCCGGCAAGCGGACGGATGGTGACGATGTTGTCGCGCAGGCGCACCAGGATCTCGGGGCTGGAGCCCACGATCGAGAAGTCGCCATAGTCGAAGAAAATCAGGAATGGCGATGGATTAATGCGCCTGAGCGCCCGGTAAAGCGACAGTGGCGGCAGGGCGAAGGGCAGCGAGAAGCGTTGCGACGGCACGATCTGGAACGCATCGCCGGCGCGGATGTACTCCTTGCAGGTCGCGACCATCTTCTTGAAGTCTTCCTTCGACATGTTGGCCTGCGGCTCGGGCAGTTCGTCGAGCTCGCTGGCGCTGTCACGACGGAAGGGCAGGGCGCGTTCGAAGTCCGACACCGCATCGGCAAGCCGCTCCTGCGCCGCTTCGTAGGCGGCGCGGGCGCCGATGCCTGCTGCAGGCCAGGCCGGCGTGACCAGCGTAACGTTGTCCTCCAGCCGGTCGAAGATGCAGATGATGGTCGGCCGCACCATGATCGCGTCGGGCAGCCCGATCGGATCGGGGTTCTTGTCGGGCAGCCGCTCCATGTCGCGGACCATGTCGTAGCCCAGGAAGCCGAACAGGCCCGACGCCATGGGCGGCAAGCCGGGCGGCAGCTCCATCTGGCATTCGCGGATCAGATGGCGCAGCGTATCGAGCGGCCGGCCCTCGAGCTTCTCGAAGGCCTGGGCATCGCTTCGGGCGCGGCGGTTGATCTCGGCCTGGCCCTCGCGGCAGCGCCAGATCACGTCCGGCTTGAAGCCGATGATCGAATAGCGGCCGCGCACCGATCCGCCTTCCACCGATTCCAGCAAGAAGGAATTGGCGCGGCCGTCGCAGAGCTTGAGATAGGCCGAGACTGGAGTTTCGAGGTCGGCGACCAGCTTGGTCGAGACAAGCTGCGGCTTGCCGGCATCGTAGACGCCCGCGAAGGCGTCGAATTCGGGTGAAAGCGACATTGGATTACGGCTGATTCTGCGGCCGGAAGGCTGCGACGAACACGGCTTCGTCGACCGTTACGCCGTATTTGGTGCGCATCGCAGCGATCAGCTGCAGGAGCAGGTCGTTGGCGATCATGCTGTCGAGCTGCTTGCCGAAGCGATCGAGCCCCTCCTTGTCCTTGGCGAGATCTACCGGCTCGATCTGTTTCAGACGGACCAGCACGCTGCCCTCGGCGGTGCGCACCGACTGGGTCTTGCCCTCCTGCAGCTTGAAAAGCTCCTGCACGACGGGTTGGGTGAGGTAGTTGCCCTGATCGGCCTCGAAGCGGGACACCGCCTTGGTCGTGCGCGCCTCCAGGCCCAGTTCCTTGGCGAGCGTCTCGAAGCTCGTGCCGGCGTTCGCCTTCTCCAGCGCTGCCTTGACCTTGGCGTCGGCGAGCTTGCGGCGCTCCTCGGCCTGCCAGGCCTCGGTCACCTTGGCCTCGACTTCGGCGAGGTCAGGTGTGCGCGCCGGCGTGATACGATCGACCCGCACGATGAAGTACTCGCCGCGTTGGGTCTCCAGAAGCTCGCTCTCCGCGCTCTCGCGCGTGGCAAACGCTGCCTGGACAAGCTCGTTGGCGGCAGGCCCGATCACGACCTGCTTGCCCTCGGCGTCCTGGCCGCGCGCATCGACGTTCTCGTAGGTCTTGAGTTTGAGCGCCAGGTCCTCGGCCGCGGCCTTCATCGACTGGGTCTTGGCAAGCACCCGCTCGAAATCGGTGACCTGCTTGATCAGGAGGTCGGGCGCCAACTGGGCGCGCAGCTCCTTCTCAAGCTTGTCCTTGACCTCTTCGAACGGCACCGACTTGCCGGGCGTGATGCTGTTGACGCGCACGATGTGCCAGCCGAGCGGCGACTGGATCGGGGTCGGACCGACACCGATCGGCAGGTTGAACACGCCGTCGGCCAACGGGCCGGGTGGCAGGTCCTTCTTGGTCACCGCGCCCAGCTTTATCACGCCGTCGCTGCTGCCCAGTGCCTCTTTGGCCGCGTCCTCCAGGGTCTTGCCGGCGGCGACGGCGGCGATGATCGCCTTGGCCTTGTCCTCGCTGTCGGCCATCGCCTGATCGACGTCTCGCTTCTCGGCCGTGCCGAATTCGCCCTGGCGGGCGTCGTATTCCTGCTTGATCATGTCGGCCGTCACGCCCACCTGGGGCATGACATCGTCGGCCGTCAGCATGACATAGGAAAAGGCGCGAAACTCGGGGATCTGGAATCGGGCCTTGTTGGCCTCGAAGAAGGCGTTGAGCTGCTCGGGCGTAGGCTTGGGCACATCGACGATGATGGAGTCGGGAATGTAGATCGTCTCGGCGACGCGCCGCTCGGCTTCCATCTTGAAGATGTCGTCACGCAGCGATTTCGGCGCGAGCCCGTCGGGGCGCACGGCGCCGAAGAGCTGGCTGGCGGCGATCTCGCGGCGGATGTCGTTGACGTATTGCGCCTCGCTGATGCGCGCCTGCTGCAGGCGGTTGCGGTAGAGCAGCGGGTCGAATGAGCCGCCGGTGCCGGCGAAGGCCGGATTGCGCGCGATCGCGGCGCGCACCTCGGCGTCGCTCACCACCAGGCCGAACTGCTGGATGGTGTAGTCGAGCACCGCGCGCTGAATGACTTCTTCGAGGGCGCGGACATGCAGGCCGAAGCGCAGCGCCTGATCGGGCTCGGGCCGCTGGCCGGTCTGGCGCTGGATGCCCTCGAGCTGGCGGTTGAACTGGTCCTTCACCTCGTTGATCGACACAGAGGCTCCGCCGACCCAGCCATAGAGCGGTATCTTGGTGCCGCCGATATGCGCCACTTCGGCGCTGCGGCCGCCCATGCGCAGCATGTCGCCGACACCCCAGAAGGCGAAGCTGACGATCAGCATGCCGAACAGGATGAACAGGATGATGAAGCGGGCGTACTTACTGAACTTATTCACGGAACGGGCTTTATGAGCGGTGATTGGGGGCGGTTTTGTCAGGCGGGGCATGCGTACCACCCGACCCTGTGGCAGGCAACCAATGGGCCTGCTAGACCACCCCATCACATTCGGGGATTTTCATGGCACGGACGCGGCGGCTGCTGATTGCCGGCAACTGGAAAATGAACGGCCTTCGGGCTGACGGCCTGGCTCTGGCCAAGGGAGTGGCCGATGGCGTGAAGCAGGCAGCCTGGAGCGACCGTGACGTCTTGGTCTGTCCGCCCGCGACGCTTGTTCTGGCGGTGGCGGATGCGGTGAAGGGCAGCGGAGTGCTCGTCGGCGGCGAGAACTGCCATGCCAAGGCCAACGGTGCCCATACCGGCGAGATCGCGGCCGAGATGCTGCGCGATTGCGGCGCCTCCCATGTCATCGTCGGCCATTCCGAGCGGCGTGCCGACTGCGGCGAGACCGACGCCATCGTGCGGGCCAAGGCCGAGGCGGCATGGCGCGCCGGGCTGGTTCCCATCGTCTGCATCGGCGAGACCCTGGCCGAGCGCGAGGCGGACAAGACGCTGGCGGTGCTGGAGACCCAGCTCAAGGGCAGCGTTCCGGCTGGATCGACGGCAGCCAAGCTGGTCGTGGCCTATGAGCCGGTCTGGGCCATCGGCACCGGCAAGACGCCGACCACGCCGGAAGTGGCCGCAGCCCACGCGCATATTCGCAAGGTGTTGGCCGGGCTAACGGGGGAGGCGGCCCTGGTTCGCCTTCTATACGGCGGCTCGGTGAAGGGCAGCAACGCCGCTGAACTGTTGGCAGCGGGCGACGTCGACGGCGCCTTGGTCGGCGGAGCGAGCCTCAAGGCCGATGAATTTTTGGCTATCGCCAAGGCCGCCTAAAGCGGCTAGAAGCGCGCGCTAAATCTTTTACCCTCAAGTTGGGGGGCCGTGCGGAGCTACGCGCATGCATATGCGCGATAGGCGTTTCGAGGGATGGGCAACGGCAAGGCAGGCTGCCACCCCTCGAGACGCATCGCTGCGCGATGCTCCTCAGGGTGAGGCCTTCCTGTAGGACGAAATGGACGCGGTTCGAGGCTTTTTGCACGATTGGCGGCTGGTGTTGCTGATCATCCATGTCGGCGTCACTGCCGCGATGATCGTCGTCATCCTGCTCCAGCGAAGCGAAGGCGGCGGTTTGGGCATGGGCCGCACCGACGCGCTGTTCTCGGTGCGCGGCCAGGCCAACGTGCTGTCGCGCATGACCGCGATCTTCGCTGCCTGCTTCTTTTTCCTGAGTATGGTGATGGCCTGGAGCATGACCGACACGCAGCGCAATACGCGTTCGATCATGGACGGCGTGCCGACGACGCCGACGGCGCCGGGCGCGCCCGCGGCCGGCGGTGCCGCTCCAGTGCCTGGTGCTCCTGCCGCCCCGGCGGCGCCTTCCGCCCCCACGCGTTAGGAACAACCAGAATGCCGAGCCGTTCACTCCGCCGAAGCACCTCCGGCGGAGGGATATCCCCATGGCCGTGCGCCGCAACGTTTTGTATGCTGTAAGCCCATGACGCGCTTTATTTTCATAACGGGCGGCGTGGTCTCCTCGCTTGGCAAGGGTCTTTCGTCGGCGGCGCTGGGTGCGTTGCTGCAGGCGCGCGGCTATCGCGTGCGGCTGCGCAAGCTCGACCCCTATCTCAATGTCGACCCAGGCACGATGAGCCCCTATCAGCACGGCGAGGTCTTCGTCACCGACGACGGCGCCGAAGCCGATCTCGATCTCGGCCACTACGAGCGCTTCACCGGCGTCGACGCCCACCAGAGCGACAACGTCACGACGGGCCGCATCTATTCAACGGTGATCGCGAAGGAGCGCCGCGGCGAGTATCTCGGCGCCACGGTGCAGGTGATCCCGCATATCACCGACGCCATCAAGGAATTCGTCGTCGACGGCACCGAAAAAGAGGACTTTGTCCTGGTCGAGATCGGCGGGACGGTCGGCGACATCGAAGGCCTGCCGTTCCTCGAGGCGATCCGCCAGCTCGGCAACGAGCTCGGCCGCGAGCGAACGATGTTCGTGCATCTCACGTTGCTACCCTGGGTGCCTACCGCGGGCGAGCTCAAGACCAAGCCGACGCAGCACTCGGTGAAGGAGCTGCTGAGCGTCGGTATCCAGCCCGACCTCCTGGTCTGCCGCTCGGGCGACAAGGAGATCCCGGCTAACGAACGGCGTAAGATCGCCCTGTTCTGCAACGTCAAGCCGGAGCGAGTCATCGAGGCGCGCGACGTCGACACGATCTACCAGGTGCCGATCGCCTATCACCAGCAGGGCTTCGACGCCGAAGTCTGCCGCTATTTCGGCCTCGAGGCAGAGAAGGAGCCCAACCTCGATCGGTGGCGCGGGGTGGTGCGCTCGGTGCGCGAGCCCGAGGGCAAGGTGACCATCGCCGTGGTCGGGAAGTACACGGTGCTGCTCGACGCCTACAAGTCGCTCAGCGAGGCGCTGACGCACGGCGGTTTCGGCAGCAACGTGAAGGTCGGTCTGGAGTGGATGGACTCCGAGATCTTCGAGCGCGACGACGCCGTCAGCCATCTCGAGCATGTGCACGGCATCCTGGTACCCGGCGGCTTCGGCGAGCGCGGCACCGAGGGCAAGATTCACGCCGTGCAGTTCGCGCGCGAGCGCAACGTGCCGTTCCTGGGCATCTGTTTCGGCATGCAGATGGCCGTGATCGAGGCGGCCCGCAACCTGCTCGGGCTGGAGGCCGCGTCGTCCACCGAGTTCGGCCCCTGTGAGCATCCTGTGGTCGGCCTGATGACGGAGTGGATCAAGGGCAATCAGCTCGAGAAGCGTTCTGCCAACGGCGATCTCGGCGGCACGATGCGGCTTGGCGCCTATCCAGCTCATCTGCGACCGGGCACCAAGGTGCATGAGATCTACGGCGCCGACGTCATCAGCGAGCGTCATCGCCATCGGTATGAGGTCAACGTCAACTACAAGGACCGGCTCGAGCAGGTCGGCCTGCGCTTCTCCGGCATGTCGCCTGACGGGGTGCTGCCCGAGATCGTCGAGATCCCTGGCCACCCCTGGTTCATCGGTGTGCAGTTCCACCCTGAGCTCAAGTCACGGCCGTTCGCGCCCCATCCACTGTTCTCGTCCTTCATCGGGGCGGCCAAGGCGCAAAGCCGATTGGTCTAGGTCTCCCGTCGCCGAAGGGCGAAGGAGGAAACCCCTTTGCCAAGACGTATTTCCGTCATGTTCTTCGGCTGGAATTACCGGCCATGAGCCGTTTTCTTACGCTATTCACCCTCGCCGCGGCGATGTCAGCGTCGGCCATCTGGGCCGAGTCGCTTGCGCAATCGCAGGGCAAGGCCGAGCGTCGCGACGCGATCTTCCTGCGCTTCCCGGAGATGGCCCAGCGATACTGGGAGAATCCCGAGACCAACTCGGCCAGCCACAAAGTGGTGGCCGTTCCGATGCCGCGGCAGTGCGCCTTTCTCTACGCCGATTCCTACTCGAAGGGGCAGATGAGCGAGCGCGAGGTGCAGCAGCTCGCCGTCTCGAACTGCAATCGCAAGCTCGCCGAGCTCGGCCCTCTGGGTGAGAACTACGGCATCGATTGCCGCTGCGAGGTCGTGATCAGCGACGAGCGCTACGTCGTGCCGCGCAGCACGCTGCCGACCGAGTCCTATGGCCCGGTCTCGATCTTTTATCGCGATCCGGGCGGGAACGTCGCCCGCCTGAACGGCCTTGCCCGCTACGGCGCCCTGATCGGTCGCGACCGATCGGTGACCTTCAAGGTCGACAATCCGCGCGGCGAAGCGGTCTGCGAGGGCACGTTCACCAACGACTCGCCCGCCAACGGCCGCTATTCGATGTCGTGCTTCGGCGGCAGGTTCAGCAGCAACGGCACCTATCAGAGCAAGACCGGCTCACCCAACGACCACATCGTTGCCCGCGGCCACACCAGCCAGGGGCAGCCCGTGTCCATGGTGATCGGCCTGCCGGCGCAGCTCGCTGGTGGCCTCTATGGGGGCATCTGACATGCGTATCCTGTCCGTTCTGGCCCTCGTCGCCTTGGCACCCGCTGTTTCTCTTGCCCAGAGCGCCGGCGAGGTCGAGCGTTGCTTCCAGAATCCTGCGGCCTGCAGTCAGGGAGGTGGGGGCGGTGGCGGAGCCGCGGCCCAGGCGCCGGCCCCCGGCGGTCAAACGGCGACCCGGCCGGCCGCGCCGGCACCGGACTACACGACGGTGCTGCAGAGCCCCGAACCCGATCGCCGTAGGATTCAGGAATCGCTGCGCACGCTCGACAAGTACAACGGGCCGATCGACGGCAAACTGCAGTCCGACGCCACGGTGAAGGCGATCCAGGAGTGGCAGAAGGGCCGCGGTACCAATCCGGTCGGCAAGCTGACGCCGCAGGAGGCGCAGCAGCTCAACGCCGAGGCGTCGCG
The DNA here is from genome assembly GCA_023416135.1 of Pseudomonadota bacterium. Taxonomy (GTDB): domain Bacteria; phylum Pseudomonadota; class Alphaproteobacteria; order Reyranellales; family Reyranellaceae; genus Reyranella. The sequence continues at coordinate 8,970 of JAEZIF010000258.1, read as the reverse complement.
AGCGCCGATCCGGCGCGTCGATCCCTCGACGCAGGTCACGACCGCGCCGGCAGCGCCGACGCCACTGCAGCCGCCGCCCAAGTCCAATGCCGACGCCCTGAAGGAATTGCAGGCGCGCCTGGCCGAGCGGCGCAAGGCGGCCGAACCGAAGGCCGAGGCGGCGACGCAATCGCTGATCCGAGACCTCAAGGCCTATGTCGCCGCCGACGGGAAGGGCGCGGCGGGCGATCAGTTCGCCGGCTTCGCCAAGTGGTATGCCGACACCAAGGCCGACGGCCGCACGGTCGGCGAGATCGCGCCGGTGATCGACGACTACGGCGACGCCAAGGCTGGCGCCGCGGTGGCGAGCGAGGTCCTGCTCGAGACCAAGAAGGCCGCAAGCAACGAATCGCAATGCCTGGTGTTCGCCTGGATCGAGGGCAATCCACGGAAGGGCTCGCAGGTCTTCTCGTGCGACGACATTGCCGGCGTCGAGAAGTGGAAAACCGACCAGTCGCTCAAGAGCGCCTGGCGTTAACCTCACAAGATCATGAGTGGGAGTGAAGCCCGGCGGGAAGGCGAACGAAACCGTCCCGTCACTTGCTCCTCGCCGATCGGGCCGCTAGACAAGCCGCGCCAAGAAGGAGTTTTACCCCGATGAGCGTCATCGCCGATGTCCGCGCCCGCGAAATTCTAGACAGCCGCGGCAATCCCACGGTCGAGGTCGAGGTCGAACTCGACAGCGGCGCCGTGGGGCGTGCGGCAGTGCCGTCGGGCGCCTCGACGGGAGCGCACGAGGCGGTGGAACTGCGCGACGGCGACAAGAAGCGCTACGGCGGCAAGGGCGTGCTGAAGGCGGTCGCCGCGGTCAACGCCGAGATCATGGACCTGCTGGCAGGCCTCGATGCGCGCGAGCAGATCAAGATCGACCGCGCCCTGATCGAGCTCGACGGCACGCCCAACAAGGGGCGCCTCGGCGCCAACGCCATCCTCGGCGTGTCGCTTGCCGTGGCCAAGGCTGCGGCGAGGGATGCCGACCTTCCGCTCTACCGCTATGTCGGCGGCAGCCAGGCTTCGATCCTGCCGGTGCCGATGATGAACATCATCAACGGCGGGGTTCACGCCGACAATCCGATCGACATCCAGGAATTCATGATCATGCCGGTGAAGGCCGACCGCTTCGCCGAGGCGCTGCGCATGGGCTCCGAGGTTTTCCACGCCCTGAAGAGCCAGCTCCACGACGCCGGCCACAACACCAATGTCGGCGACGAAGGCGGCTTCGCGCCGAACCTCGCCTCGGCCGACGAGGCACTGGGCTTCATCATGAAGTCGATCGAGCAGGCAGGCTACAAGCCCGGCGAGGACGTCATGCTGGCACTCGACCCGGCCTCGACGGAATTCTTCAAGAAGGGCAAGTACGAACTCGAAGGCGAGAAGAAGTCGCTCGATCAGGCGGGCATGGTCGAGTACTACGCCGACCTCGTGAAGCGCTATCCCATCGTCTCCATCGAGGACGGCATGGCCGAGGACGACATGGCCGGCTGGAAGGCGATCACCGACAAGCTCGGCAAGAAGATCCAGCTCGTCGGCGACGATCTCTTCGTCACCAATCCCAAGCGGCTTGCCCAGGGCATCAAGGACGGGCTGGCCAACGCCATCCTGGTGAAAGTCAACCAGATCGGCACGCTCACCGAGACAATGGAAGCGGTGACCATGGCACGCCACGCGTCGTACGGCGCGGTGATGTCGCATCGCTCGGGCGAGACCGAGGATTCGACCATCGCCGACCTCGCCGTCGCCACCGGCTGCGGGCAGATCAAGACCGGCTCCCTGTCGCGCTCCGATCGCCTGGCCAAATACAACCAGCTCCTGCGCATCGAGGAGCAGCTCGGTCCGCAGGCGCGCTACGCCGGTACGGCGATTCTGCGCGGCCGCTGATTGCCGATAGGACACTCGACGCGCTCACGCGCTCGAGGCCGGCTTCTGCCTCCGGTCACGGAGGTAGCGATAGGACGGATCACCGGTACCGACGCGCTGCTATTCTCCGACACCGATTACCTGCTGCGGGAAGGCTTGGCGACCTCGACATTGTAGTGGTTCGCGAAGTCGTCGAACGACTGCAGCACGGCGCGGGCCTCGGGCTCGACGACCGACTTCGCGATGTCGGGTCCTGTGAAGGCCTCGAGTGACTGTCGCGATTCCCACAGCGTCAGGGCGATGAACTCCGTGCCGCCGTCGACATCACGGCGCAGCAGCCAGGCGCCGCGATGCCCTGCCAAGCTCTCGAGTTGGGCGGAGACCGTGCCGGAGAAATGCCGGACGTAGGCGTCGGCATTGGCTGAATCGTCGGCACGGCCGCGCCATAGGCGCGCGATCATTTCACGTTACTCCTTCGAAGCGGGTTTCATTGCCGAGCTGGCGGCCGATCACCAGCCGTTGGGATGTCGGACGTGCCTTCGGAGATCGTGGTGAGGCGCACGTCGCGATAGATGCGCTCGGCCGGGAAGTCGTTGAGATAGCCGTAGCCGCCTTGGATCCGGATGGCCGCCTTCCTCGCCCAGCATCTGGTCGGGCATGACCTCGCAATTGTTTGAACACGACGTGGCAGTGATCGGACGAGCGCTGCCCCATCGTGTGCTCGACGCGCGCCACGGCGTAGCCCAGCGTTTTCGTCGGCACGATGAACGCCGACGGATCGGTCACGGCGAAGACCAGCGCGATGTCGGCGCTGCGACCGGAGGTGACGAACTGTTTGCTCCTGTTCAGGACAACTTGTTGCCGACGCTTTCGGGGCGGGTCGTGATGGCAGCGGCATCCGAGCCAGCGCGGGGTTCGGTGAGGCAGAGGGCGGATCTGCCGCTGGCCTTCGGTCAACATGGTCACAGACTGGAAGCGAGGCGATGGCCGGTATTGGCGAAAATTGGTCGAGCCGGTATTTTCAGGCGTGGCCCGCAGTGATCCCAGAAACTCGACGGAATACTGGTGGGACCGGCATCTCGCCGGCCTCAGCCTGCTGCGCGCCGACTTCACCACTCACGAATATCCGCCGCACATTCACGAGGCTCTGGTCGTTGCCGTCACCGAGAACGGCGCTTCGGTGGTCAAGAGCCGCGGCCAGGTCGAGGAGGCGACCCCGTCGACACTGTTCGTCTTCAATCCGGGCGAGCCTCATGCCGGCTGGATGGGGTGGAGCGAGCGCTGGCAGTACCGGTCGATGTACCTGACGCTGACGGCGCTCGATCGACTCGCCGCCGGCCTCGGCATCGAAAGGGTGCCGTACTTCACGCACAACATCTTCGCTGATCGCGACCTGATCGAGGCGTTCATGGCCATGCATTGCGCCATCGAGGAGGGGCGCGACGTTTTCCATGAGCGCGAGTTGCTGGTCGGCAGCTTCGGCCGACTGTTCGAACGCCACGGCAGCGGCGGCAGCCGCATCCCGCCGGCGCCGATCGACCGCCAGCTCCTGACGCGGGTGAAGGATCGCATGCACGCCGACTATGCCTCCGAGCTGCGCCTGGAGGATTTGGCCGCCGAGATCGGGCTGACGACCTTCCAGCTCATCGGCCTGTTCAAGCGCACGGTCGGCCTGACGCCCCATGCCTACCTGACACAGGTGAGGCTCAACATGGCGTGCCGCCGCCTGCGGCGTGAGCCCGTGTTGGCCGACGTTGCGACAGAAGTCGGCTTCTATGATCAGAGCGCGCTCAACAAGCACTTCAAGCGCTGCTACGGCATCACGCCCACGCAATTCGCGCGGGCTGCGGCGGCCGCTTAGCAATTTTCGCCAATACCGTGGATGGCGACCGGCCTATCAGGCCGCATGCACTTCTTTTGCCACGAGCAGCCTGAAACCCTGGCCGTGCAGACCGATGTGGCCGACGCGCGGCCCGGCAAGGTCGCGCTGGTCCAATCACCCTTCTATCCCGGTGGCGGCGGCCAGCTCGCGGATCGCGGTGTCATCGCCTGGCAAGGCGGCGAGGCGAGGGTCGTGGGCTTCGAAGTTTCCGCCGGCAAGCTGTGGCATCTGCTCGACTGCCAAAGTGAAATCACGGGCGTCGTCGAAGCGGCAGTCGATGCGGATTTCCGGCGCATGATGCGCCAGTTGCACACCGACACGCATGTGCTGAACGCCCTGGTGTTCCAGAGCTTCGATGGTGCGCTGGTCACCGGGGTGCAGATGGCCGACGACGGCACGGCGCGCATGGACTTCGACATCCAGGGGGCGGACAGCGATCGCCTGCGGGCGCTGGAGGGGCCGATCAACGACCTGATCCGCCAGGACATTCCGGTTCGCTTTGGCTATGTGCCGATGCACGAAGCACAGGCCGAGCCCGGCCTGATCCGCAGCCGCTCCGTCGCACCGCCCCCCACGCCCGATGGCAAGGTCCGAATTGTCGAGATCGTGGGGCTCGATCGGCAGGCCTGCGGTGGCACGCATCTCGCCTCGACCGGCGGATCGCCGCCCGTCCGCATCCTGAAGATCGACAACAAGGGACGGCACAACAGGCGGATGAGGATTGCCCTGTCGCAGTAGCTCTCGCGGCGTGGCCGCGAAAAATCTTGACTTCTCAACACCATATGTTGCCTTATGAAGTCAGGAAGTTCGTATATGTTGTTGCGGCCACGTCAGATCTTGGCGCCGATCATCTTCGCCACGGTGTTCGGCTATTTCGGCTATCACCTTGTGAACGGTGATCGCGGCCTGCTCGCCATGGTCTATCTGCAGCGCGAAGTCCTGGTCGCCGAACAGAATCTCGCCGAAGCGGAGACGACGCGAAAGATCTGGGAGCGGCGTGTCGCCGCCCTGCGCAACCAGAGCCTCGATCCCGACATGCTCGATGAACGCGCGCGCGTCCTGCTCAACTTTTCCCGCAAGGACGACATCATCATCTTCACGCCGACGCGTTGAGCGAGCCGTATCCACGACGCATTGATCAAGTTCGCTTCGCGGCCGTCTGAAACAAACTGTCTGCTGCGAAGGGCGCCTTGCAAACATTCTCTCAAATGCTGCGGCGCACTCTCTCTCGGCTGGTTTTTTGCTGCTAGATCAACCACATCGCCTTGGGCGATGGTATAAGCGGCATCGGGATAAGCGGAGGGGAAATCAAATGGCGAAACCGGCTACGAAGCCGAAGGTCGAACCTTCTCCCGCCAAGCCGACGGCATCGACCAAGCCCCCGGGTGTGGGTGACAACAGCGTCACCGCCGACCAACTCAAATCCTTCTATCGCGACATGCTGCTGATCCGCCGCTTCGAGGAGCGTGCGGGCCAGCTCTACGGCATGGGCCTGATCGGCGGCTTCTGCCATCTCTACATCGGCCAGGAAGCGGTCGTGGTCGGCATGCAGTCCACGATCAAGCTGGGCGACGCCATCATCACCTCCTACCGCGATCACGGCCACATGCTGGCCGCCGGCATGGATCCGAAGGGAGTGATGGCCGAGCTGACCGGCCGCTCCAGCGGCTATTCCAAGGGCAAGGGCGGCTCGATGCACATGTTCAGCCGCGAGAAGCATTTTTACGGCGGCCACGGCATCGTCGGCGCCCAGGTGCCGATCGGCACGGGGCTGGCCTTCGCTCACAAGTACAACGGCAGCGACAACGTCTCGCTGACCTATTTCGGCGACGGCAGCGCCAATCAGGGCCAGGTCTATGAGGCCATGAACATGGCGGCGCTCTGGAAGCTGCCGGTGGTCTACGTCATCGAGAACAACCGCTATGGCATGGGCACCTCGGTCGAGCGCGCCTCGGCCGTCACCGAGCTCTATCGCCACGGCGAATCCTTCGGCATTCCAGGCGAGCGCGTCGACGGCATGGATGTCGTCGCCGTGAAGGCTGCGGGCGAGAAGGCCGTCGAGCATGCCCGCAATGGCGGCCCGTACATACTCGAGATGCAGACCTATCGCTATCGTGGCCACTCGATGAGCGACCCGGCGAAGTACCGGACCAAGGAGGAGGTCGACAAGTATCGCAACGAGCGCGATCCGATCGACCATGTGCGCAAGCTGTTGCTGGATGGAAAGATGACTGACGAGGCCGAGCTGAAAGCGGTGGATGCCGAGATCCGCAAGATCGTGAACGACTCTGCCGAATTCGCCCAGCACAGTCCCGAGCCCGACCCGTCCGAATTGTGGACCGACGTCCTGGTCGGAGCCTGATACATGTCGATTCCGGTTCTGATGCCAGCCCTCTCTCCGACCATGACCGAGGGCAAGCTGGCCAAGTGGCACGTGAAGGTCGGCGACGCGGTCAAGGCAGGGCAAGTGATCTGCGAGATCGAGACCGACAAGGCGACCATGGAGGTCGAGGCAGTCGACGAGGGTACGGTTGCCCGGATCCTGATCGAGGAAGGCGCCGAGGGTGTGAAGGTCAACACGCCGATCTGCGTCCTTGCCGCGGAAGGCGAGAGCGTCGCCGATGCGGCCAAGGCGCAGCCCGCGGCGGCAGCGGCCGAGGCCGAAGCGCCCAAGGCGGAACCCAAGACCAAGGCAGAGGCGCCTGCCAAAGCGGCGGCAGCGACCGCTCCACCGCCAGCGCCCACACCGGCCGCCGAGCCGGAATGGACCGGCAAGACCGCGCATATGACGGTGCGCGAGGCGTTGCGCGACGCCATGGCCGAGGAAATGCGCAAGGATGGCCAAGTCTTCCTGATGGGCGAGGAGGTCGCGCAGTACCAGGGCGCCTACAAGGTGAGCCAGGGGCTGCTCGAGGAGTTCGGCGCCAAGCGCGTGATCGACACGCCGATCACCGAGCATGGCTTCGCCGGTCTCGGCGTCGGCGCCGCGTTTGGCGGGCTGAGGCCGATCGTCGAGTTCATGACCTTCAACTTCGCCATGCAGGCGATCGACCAGATCATCAACTCGGCGGCCAAGACACATTACATGTCGGGCGGCCAGATGACCTGTCCGATCGTGTTCCGCGGACCCAACGGCGCTGCGGCACGCGTCGCGGCCCAGCATTCGCAGTGCTATGCGAGCTGGTATGCCCATGTCCCGGGCCTGCGCGTTCTCGCACCGTGGAGCGCGGCCGATGCCAAGGGCCTGCTCAAGGCTGCAATCCGCGATCCCAACCCGGTGATCTTTCTCGAGAACGAGATCCTCTACGGCCAGTCGTTCGACGTGCCGGAGGATCCCGAATTCGTGCTGCCGATCGGCCGCGCGAAGATCGAGCGGCCGGGCAAGGACGTCACCATCACGGCCTTCTCGATCATGGTCGGCAAGGCGCTCGCCGCCGCCGAGGAACTGGCGAAGCAGGGTATCGACGCCGAGGTGATCAATCTCAGGAGCCTGCGCCCGTTCGATACCGAGACCATCGTGGCCTCGGTGAAGAAGACCAATCGCCTGGTCTCGGTGGAGGAGGGCTGGCCGTTCGCCGGCATCGGCTCGGAGCTCGCCGCCCAGATGATGGAGCTTGCATTCGACTGGCTCGACGCGCCGGTCAAGCGCGTGCACGGAGTCGACGTGCCGCTGCCCTACGCCGCGAATCTCGAGAAGATGGCATTGCCGCAGCCCGACAACATCGTCGCGGCGGCGCGCGAAGTCTGCAATCGCTGACCAAGATCACACCATGTCGATCAACATTCTGATGCCCGCGCTGTCGCCCACCATGACAGAGGGCAAGCTCGCCAAATGGCACGTCAACGTCGGTGACGCCGTCAAGTCGGGCCAGGTGATCTGCGAGATCGAGACCGACAAGGCGACCATGGAGGTCGAGGCCGTCGACGAAGGCAAGGTCGGCCAGATCGTCGTGCCCGAGGGCACCGAAGGCGTGAAGGTCAATGCCGTGATCGCTATCCTGCTGGAGGAGGGCGAGAGCGAGGTGCCGAAGGGCGCCGCGCCCGCACCGGCGCCCACTGCAGCGGCTCCGGCCGCTGCCGCAGCACCTGCGAAGCCTGCGCCCGCCGCGGCTCCGGCAGCAGCGCCCGCACCGAAGCCTGCCGGCGCACCGTCACCTCAGCCTGTGACAATGCCGAGCGGCGGACGCATCTTTGCTTCGCCGCTCGCCAAACGCATCGCGGCGGACAAAGGCCTCGACCTTGCGACCCTCAAGGGCAGCGGTCCCAACGGCCGCATCGTCAAGGTGGATGTCGAAGCGGCCAAGCCGGGTGCTGCTGCGCCGAAGCCGGCCGCAGCACCGGCGCCGCGTCCTGCACCGCCAGCCGGTGCCCAGCCGGTGTTCGTGGCGCCGGGCGACACGCGCGTGCCGCATACGTCGATCCGCAAGGTCATCGCGCGGCGCATGCTCGAATCCAAGCAGACCGTGCCGCATTTCTACCTGACAGTGGACCTTGAGATCGATGCGCTGCTGGCGGCACGTCAGGCGATCAACGCCGTCGCCGAGAAGAAGGGCACAAAGGTCTCGGTCAACGACATGGTGATCAAGGCCTGCGCCAAGGCGCTGCGCGATCATCCCGAGTGCAACGCCTCGTGGACCGAGGAGGAGATGATCCAGTACGGCGCGGTCGACATCTCGGTCGCCGGCGCCACCGACCGCGGACTGATCACGCCGATCGTGCGCAATGCCGACTTGAAGGGCCTGGCGCAGATCGCGACCGAGATGAAGGACCTCGCCGCGCGCGCCAAGACGGGCAAGCTGAAGCTGGAGGAGTTCCAGGGCGGCGGCTTCACCATCTCCAATCTCGGCATGTTCGGTATCAACAGCTTCGCCGCCATCATCAACCCGCCTCAGGCGATGATCCTCGCAATCGGCATGGGCGAGGAGCGGGCGGTGGTGCGCAAGGGCCAGGTGGTTGCCCGTAACATGATGAGCTGCACCCTCGCGGTCGATCACCGCGTGGTCGACGGCGCCATGGGGGCGCAGTTCCTGCAGACGCTGCGCGCCTATGTCGAGCAGCCGGCGTCGATGCTGGCCTAGTCCTGAAATCGCAAATGGCCGATACGCGCACATTGTCATCCCGAGCACAGCGAGGGACCTTTCCTGCGGCCTTAGAGTTGCCGGGCGGGGGGGGGGGGGGGGGTGTGTGGGTTT
>JAEZIF010000189.1 GCA_023416135.1 Pseudomonadota bacterium | reverse complement strand
TAGGCGGTGAAGTTGTTGGCGTTGGCGCCGTGGTGGCTGCCCGAGCCGGCATACAGCACGAGCGGGCTGTTGGGCGCCACCGTCGCCACGATGCCGACATCGAGCGAGCGCTCGCCGGCATTGCTGTCCGGCACGATCACGGCAGGATAGGCTTGTCCGCCGCCGGCCACGGAGATCGCTGCCGCGCCGGTCGGCACGCCGGCCGCCGCGCGGTAGGCATCGAGCGCCGCCTGGAAGCCGTTGCCCTGGTTGTCGCCCGAGAGCGCGGTGCCGATGCCCGGCTCGACCAGCCCGATCGTACCGGTCGGCACGCTGCTGCCGAGCGGCAGGTTGTAGTAGCTCGAACCCAGGATCTGCGGGAAGGCGCGGTGCGCGGTGGTCGAGGCGTTGCCCAGGCTCTGCCAGCCCTGCGGCAACTGGGCGGCGTAGCCGACGCCGGGATCGGCCACCTGTGGGTTGAACTTGCTGGTGTCGAACCACAGGCCCGACACGCCGAGGCCGCTGAGGCTGGTGGGAAGCGACAGGCTGCCCGTCCAGTACCAGTCGCCGCCGCCCTGCGCGGTCTCGGCCATCAGGCGGGTCTCCGGCCCGAACAGGGTCGCGAAGCTGTCCTGTGTGACCTGCACCCAGACGGTGCGCGAGGCGGCCGACGAGACGTAGCCGTTGGCGATACCGCTCTCGGCGCTGAGCTGGTCGAGCGTCTTGATGCCCAGGTCCTGCAGCTCGGTCAGCACCTGATTGTAGTTGCCGGCGTCGGCGCCGTACTTGGTCCACAGCGTGCCGTTCTCGTTCAGCGCCGACAGCTCCTTCTGGCGCGTCGCCCAGTTGCTCGACAGCAGCGCCGTCGGATCCTCGGCGCGATCGAGCACCAGCGCGACGTTGAGCACGACCGGCCCGGTGATCTGCACGCCGCCGGTCGGCGGGCCGGCGGCGTTGCTGCGCCAGCTCGCGAAATCCATGAAGCTGGCGTTCTCGAGCTGGGTGTAGGCCGGATAGAAGGCATAGTCGTCGGCGGTGATGGCGGCGCCGTTGGCGACGGTGATGGTCTCCTGGATCGCGCCGCCGGCCGCGGTGATCTGCCAGTGCGTGGCATCGACCTGGGTGAAGGTGGCGCCTTGCGCTGCCGTGCCGTAGCCGAAGAACTGCAGGAAGTCGTTGTCGCCGCCGTGGCCGGAGAAGTCGGTGATGATATCGCCGTTGGCCTCGCCGGCCTGGAACTGGAACCAGTCGTCCTGCCCGCCGCCGGTCAGCGTATCGATGCCGGCGCCGCCATTCAGGACGTCGTGCTCGCTGTCGCCCGTCAGCGTGTCGTTGGCCGCGCCACCCAGCAGAACGTCGCTCCCCGCGCCGCCGCTCAGCGTGTCGGCCCCATCGCCACCCATTGCCAGGTCGTTGCCGTTGCCGCCCGTCAGCGTGTCGCCGGCCGAGCCGCCGATCAGCACGTCGTTGCCGTTGCCGCCCTCAATGGTCGACGCGACGTTGGAGGCGCGGATCGTGTCGTTGCCGTTGCCGCCGACCGCCGTCTCGACGACGGTGTCGAAGGCAATGGCGATGTTGTTGGTTCGGCCGCCGGCGCTCGAGAACGTGCCGGGCGTGAGATCGACCGTAGCGTTCTCGGCGAAGCCCGAGAGGTCGAGGACGTTGCCGGTGCCGTGGTTCCAGATCGTGACGATGGCCGACGGGTTGTTGTTGAAGTCGTAGATCTGCTTGAAATAGTCGTCGGTGAAGGTCGAGTTGAAGCCGTAGGTGTCGCCGCCGTCGAAAGTGGCATTGGTCGATGCGCCGTACAGGCGTTGCGCCGCGAGGATGTCCAGCATCTGCGGCGACAGCGGATTGTAGTACGTGCCGAGCCGATCGGTGCCGAGGTCGAGCCACTGCACGTAGCTGGCATAGCCGCCGTAGTAGTATGCCGAGGGGTTGTCGGGGTTGACGTACGACATGATCGCCCACTGGAGGCTGTCGTAGCCGCCGAACTGCTGCTGCTGGGTGTTGACGCTCGCGTTGTAGGGGCCGGCGTGGCCCAGGCCCACGATGTGGCCGACCTCGTGGATCAGCGTGCTCCAGACGTAGCCGTTCGAGATGCTCGAATCGAGGGTGATGGGGCCGAAGCCCGGAACCGAGGTGTCGACCGAGATGATCGCGCCGCTCGTCGGCGCCTGCACGACCGTCGTGCTGCCGACGGCAACCTCGCCGGTCGAGTGGAAGTTGGCGTAGGCCCCGCCGTCGCTGCCACGGATCACGGTGATGTTGGCTTCGCTGGCGCTGGCGGCGAGCTGGAAGTCGATGTCGGCGATGCCGTTCCAGAAGCCGAAGGTGCCTTCCCACACGAATTTCTCGGTGTTGGTCCAGCCCGAGGCGTCGGCGAACCAGTATTTGACCGTGCCGCCCGCCTGGCCGGGCGTGTCGTTGCCCCATTTGATGGCAGCGCTCAGGTCGCCGTATTGCGCCGGCACGGCGACCGACCCGTCGGCCCGGTACTCGATCGTGTAGTAGCTGGTGGCCGCCACCTTTCCGTTGGCATCTACGCCCGAAATGAAGGTGATCTCACGGTCCTGCTGCTCGTTGATCGGCATGACGCGGTACTCGACTCCAGCTACACGATGGCCGTGATCTTACCCATGTTCCTCTCCCCCGCCAGGGGGCAGGGCGGTCGCATATGACCGGATTTCCCGTCATCCGAGCAAAGCCGCCGGGAAGGCGGCGTAGTCGAATGTCCTCTTAACACCGCCTTGCGGGATGCCTTCTGCACTGCCAAGAAATGGAAGAGGGAGTGCACGAGCCGGTAGGGGAGGAAGCAAGACATGAAACCGAGGCGACCGATCGCGATGCGCCGCCGTCACATCCTGGCCGGAAGCGCGCTGCTGCTGTCCGGCACGGCCCGCGCCGCAGAATGGCCTGAGCGCCCGATCCGCATGATCATTCCGTTTGCGCCGGGCGCCGGCGCCGACATCGTCGGGCGCACCTTTGGCGAGGAGCTGGCCAAGGCGCTCGGCCAGCCGGTGGTGATCGACAACAAGGGTGGCGCCGGTGGGCTTCTGGGCGCCGTCGAAGGCGTGCGTGCCGCGCCCGACGGCTACACGCTGCTGCTGACCTCGCAGGGCATCGCGGCATGGAACCTCGGCCTCTACAAGTCGCCGGGCTACGATCCGCTCAAGGATCTCGTGCCGGTCGCCATCACCGGTGAGCTGCCCAACGTGCTGGCCGTCGCCGCCGGCAATCCGGCCAACAGCGTCGCCGACCTGGCAGCGCAGGCGAAGGCCAGGCCGGGCGAGCTCACCTACGGCTCGAGCGGTGTCGGCTCGAGCCTGCATCTGTCCGGCGTGATCTTCGAGCAGCGCACCGGCGCGCGCCTTCAGCACGTGCCCTACCGCGGGGCGCCGGCCGCTGTGCTCGCGGTGGTCAATGGCGAGGTGACGATGGGCTTCTTCAACGCGCCGACGGTGCTGCCGCAGATCAAGGCCGGCAAGCTCAAGGCGCTGGCCGTCACCAGCAAGGACCGCTCGCCGCTGCTGCCCGTCGTGCCGACCATGAAGGAAACGGGCGTGCCCGACTTCGTGGTCGCCGTGTGGCTGGGCTTCGCCGTGCCGGCCGGCACGGCGGCCAACGTCGTCCGGCGCCTGAACGCCGAGATCAACCGCATCAGCCAGGATCCCAAGGTGAGGGAGAAGCTGCTGGTCCAGGGCTTCGAGATGTTGCCGCCGATCTCACCCGAGGCCGCGCGGAAAACGATCGAGGACGATCAGGCGTTCTGGCTGCCCATCATCAAGCAGTCGGGCGCGACGGCCGAATGATGAGGGGCGTTTCGCCGAACTGTTAGTTCACGCTCCTGATCCCGGTCCGCGCCATGGCGACCGCTCGTTTCAGATTGGCGGCCACGACGGGCTTCCTGAGGATGGGACGATCGCGCAGCTGGTCCGGCAAGTCGGCCGTGCTGTAACCCGTGCTGAACAGAAATGGGATGCCGCGCTCGGCCAGCCGGAAGGCGAGGGGGTACACGACCTCGCCCGCCAGATTGATGTCGAGCACGGCGAGATCGAAATCCAGGCGGGAAGCGACGTCGAGCGCCCGGACCAGGCGCGGAACGCTCGCCACCACCTTGCAGCCCATCTCCTCGAGCATGTTCTCGATGTCCAGCGCCACCAGCGATTCGTCTTCGACGACGAGGACTTTCAGGGGACGGGCATCGGGCATGGCGTTTCACTAACGCACACCGGACACCTGGGTTCCTTCATGTTCGGCCGCGGGCGGGACCCCGCCTTGCGGACAGGGGGCATTAATAGCTCGGCTTGGTCGAGAACGGCGTCAGTTGCAGCTCATGGGTCCAGCACGAGCGGTCCTGGGTGTGCAGGTAGTAGAACGCGTCGGCAATCTTCGTCGGGTTGATCGCCAGGTCGGGATTCTGGCGGATGCGCGGCAGAGAGTGGGTGCCGGGCGAGTCGATCGTGCCGTCGATCACCACGTTGGCGACGTGCACGCCGTGCTCGGAGTATTCCTCGGTGAGCACCTGCGCCAGGGTGCGCATCATGACGCGAGGATAGTAGAGCGACTGGCCGGTCATGCGCTTGCGCCCACGCAGCGAGCTCGCGTTGTTGGAAAAGAAGAACGAGCCGGTGCCGCGCTGGCGCATGGCCGGCAGGATCTCCTTGGCAACCAGGAACGGGCCGCGGCTCGCGATGTGGTGGGCGGTGTCGAACATCTCGACCGGGATGTGTTCGAGCAATTCCTTTTCCGGCGGGAGGTCGCGGCCTTCGAGGTAGCCGGCATTGTAGACCACGACCTCGGGCTCACCGGCCTCACCGCGGATCGTGGCGAAAGCGGCCGCGATCGATTCCTGCCGCGAGACATCGAGCTCGACGATCATGCAACTGCCGCCCTGGTCCTTGATGGCCGCCATCAGACCCGACGCGTTGGGCGCCTTGCGGGTCGTCAGCACGACGAAGAAGCCCTCGGCGGCGAACTTCTGGGCGATCGCTCCGCCAACACCCCAGCGCGCGCCGACAGGAAGCTCGCTGTCATCCACCTCCTTGCCATGGATCAGCCGCGTGTTGCGGCCATCCGCCTGCCATTTCGACGTGGCGCCGATCACCACGGCGAGCGGCTTGCCTTTGCTCTTTCCCCCCGAACTTTCGGCCATCTTGAAACGCTCCCTTTGTCCGAGGTTGAAGGTGAAGTCCCGGTGCAAGTGCACTGTGCGACGTTGCTGCGACCTTGGCGCGCCAGCACCGAGATTGCCATCGAAGATGGCCGATCCGCTGGACGTCGTCGCCGCAAGAATTGCCCGGCTAACCTTGCCGGTACTGCCGGACACCGGAAGG
>JAEZIF010000171.1 GCA_023416135.1 Pseudomonadota bacterium | reverse complement strand
GGCCTCGGCGACTATCGCGCGCTCGACGAGCCCGGCCGCGTCGCCCTGCTGGTGCGCGAGCTCGGCAACATGCGGCCGCTCTCCTCGCCGCATCTCAGCTATGGCGAGGAGACGGCGAACGAACTCGCCATGCTCGGTGTCGCGGCCGATGCCCATCGTCGCTACGGGCCGCGCTCCATGCCCAACTACGTGATCTCCAAGGCCGGCAGTGTCTCGGACATCCTGGAAGTGGCGGTGCTGCTCAAGGAGGTCGGCCTGCTGCGGCCGCGCGAAGGCCGCCTCGATGTCGACATCGTGCCGTTGTTCGAGACCATCGGCGACCTGCAGCATTGCGGGCCGATCATGGAGGCGTTGTTCGCCCTGCCGGCCTATCGCCGTCTGCTCGCCTCGCGAGGCAACGTGCAAGAGGTGATGCTGGGCTACTCCGACAGCAACAAGGACGGCGGCTACCTCACCTCGACCTGGGAGCTCTACAAGGCCGAGCTGACCTTGGTCGAGCTGTTCGGACGCCACGAGGTCGGCCTACGCCTGTTCCACGGCCGCGGCGGCTCGGTCGGCCGCGGTGGCGGGCCGAGCTACCAGGCCATTCTCGCCCAGCCGTCGGGCGCGGTGCAGGGGCAGATCCGCGTCACCGAGCAGGGCGAGGTGATCGGCGGCAAGTATTCCAACGCCGAAGTCGGGCGGCGCAATCTCGAAACCCTGGCCGCCGCCACCTTCGAGGCGACCTTGCTGGACGTCGAACGCCCGGTGCCGCCGACCTGGCGCGCCGTCATGGAGGAGCTGTCTGCCAACGCGTTCCGCGCCTATCGCGCGCTGGTCTACGAGACCGAGGGGTTCGACCGCTACTTCCGCGAATCGACCGTGCTCGAGGAGATCGCGTCCCTCAATATCGGCAGCCGTCCCGCGTCGCGCTCGAAGAAGCAGGGCATCGAGGATCTGCGCGCCATTCCCTGGGTGTTCAGCTGGGCGCAATGCCGCCTGATGCTGCCGGGCTGGTACGGCTTCGGCTCGGCGGTGACGGCCTGGCTGGCGGCGCATCCCGACGGCATGGCGACCTTGCAGGCCATGCACGCGGAGTGGCCGTTCTTCCGCACCACGCTCTCCAACATGGACATGGTGCTCTCCAAGAGCGACCTGGCGATCGCCTCGCGCTACGCCGAGCTGGTCACCGACGCCGATCTCGGTCAGCGCATCTTCGATCGCGTGCGCCAGGAGTGGCAGGCTTCGGTCGACGCGGTGCTTGCCATCATGCGCCAGCAGACCCTGCTGGAGACCAACCCGCTGCTGGCGCGCTCGATCCGCAACCGCTTTCCCTACATCGATCCGCTGAACCACGTTCAGATCGAGCTGCTGCGCCGCCATCGCGCCGGCGACACTGCGCCCGAGGTCGTGCAGGGCATCCATCTCAGCATCAACGGCATCGCCGCCGGCCTGCGCAACAGCGGCTAGATGTGGAGTCTCAACAGGTTGTCCTCGGTCAGGCCGAGTCTGGTGATGGGCGGCACTCGTCCGATACTGGCATGAGGTCGATGCCAGTTGTAGCGGTGCATAAAGAAGGGCAGCTCGTGGGCGCGCTGTCTGGAGTTGAGATAGGCGCGGGCGTAGGCCCATTCTCGTAGCGCGGTCTGGATGAAGCGCTCGGCCTTGCCGTTGGTGCGAGGCCTGGAGCCGGATGGACAACCTATTGAAAGCTCACAGCTAGAGCACATTCCGTTCGGCTGGAATCAGCCGAACGGAATGTGCCCTTCGAAACCAGAAACACCCTCGCGCGCATTTCCGATCTGATGGAACCGCTCGCGGTTCCATCAGATTGGAAATCGCTCTAGGGTTCAGTAGGAGGAGGAACGCACATGGATTTCACCGACAAGGTCGCGCTGGTCACCGGCGGCAGCAACGGCATCGGCCGCGCCACGGCGCTGGGCTTCGCGGGCCGCGGCGCCATGGTCGGCATCGTCGACCGCTATGCGGCGGGCGGCGAGGCGACGGCGGGCATCGTGCGGCAGAAGGGCGGCGAGGCGCTGTTCGTGCAGGCCGACGTCACCGACGCCAAGTCCGTGCAGGCCTATGTGAAGAAGGCGGTCGACACCTATGGCCGCATCGACTGCTTCCACAACAATGCCGGCATCGAGGGCAAGGTCGCCAACATCGTCGACTACGACGAGGCGATGTTCGATTCGGTGATATCGGTCAATGTCAGGGGCGTATTCCTCGGCATGAAGTACGTGCTGAAGCAGATGCTGGCGCAGAAGGGCGGCGCCATCGTCAACACCGCTTCGACCGCGGGCCTCATGGGCTCGCCCGGCATGAACGCCTATGTCGCCTCCAAGCATGCGGTGCTCGGCCTGACGAAGACCGCCTCGGGCGAGGTGGCGCGCCAGGGCATCCGGGTGAACGCCGTGTGCCCCGGCCCGATCGACACCCGCATGATCCACGATCTCGAGAAGCAGCTGAATCCGAGCGACCCGGGCAAGGTCGAGTCGACCTACCAGGCCTCGATCCCGATCGGCCGCTACGGCACCGCCGAGGAAGTCGCCAACACCGTGCTGTTCCTGTGCTCCGACCTCGCCGGCAACATCACCGGTGCCCACTTCGTGGTCGACGGCGGCCGCACCTCGACGCCGGGGGCGGTGACGTCGATGAACAAGTAGCTTGCCGGAGGGCGCCACTCCGGTGGCGCGTCATGGGACCGCGGGCCTCCAGGCCCGCATCATGATCATGAGCGGGCCTGGAGGCC
>JAEZIF010000165.1 GCA_023416135.1 Pseudomonadota bacterium | reverse complement strand
TCGAACTTCAACATCCGTCGGTCCTGCAGCCACGTCGTCCGGTTCATCGAAACAGCTCCCTGGAGCCGTTCTAAAACCGGACAACTCGTGTGCTACCTAACCCGGACAACTCATGTGCTTACGACAGGTCGCACTTCTAGCCTTGCCTTGTTGTCCACAATGTTTGGAATGGTCCTCGAATCTCAGTATCCGCGCTGCACATGACCGATAAGGAGAAAGGATATGCGTATGCTTTCTTCTGCGCTCGAACGAGCCTTGCTCGGTACCCAAGGACTTTTCACTGCAGCCGTCGTAACCACCCTCCTCGTAGCACTGCCAGTCTCTGCCAATGAGGTGCTCAAGTGGAACGACACCACGGTCAAGGCCGCCGCTGCCGGCGGACAGAATGCAACTCAACAGACGCGCACGGTCGCCATGGTGCAAGGTGCGGTTCATGACGCACTGAACGCCATCAAACCGCGCTATGCCGCGTACTATTTCGAAGGTCCGTCAGCGCCCGGCGCCTCGCCTCAAGCGGCGACTGCCGCAGCATCCCATTCCGTGCTCATGGCGGTGCTTCCAGCGTTCGGCGCTCCTCCTCAGCAATCGGAAGCACAGGCGATGGTCGAAGAGGCCTATCGCGCGGCCCTGGCGAACATCCCCGACGAACAGGCGAAGCAAGACGGGATTGCCGTTGGGCGGGCCGCTGGGGAAGCGATGCTGGCCCTGCGCAAAGACGATGGTGCGACACGCTCCGCGCCATACACTCCGGCAAGCGGGCCCGGACGTTGGCGGCCGCATCCCAATCCTGATCCACCAAACCCGCCCATAAAGGACGCCAAGCTTGCTCCGGGCTTTGCTCCTTCGGCTCTGCCTGGCTGGGGGAATGTCACGCCCTTTACCTTGCTGTCGTCGTCGCAATACTGGCTCCCCGGTCCGCCGGCATTGTCCAGTCCGCAGTACGCTCGCGACTTCAACGAGGTGAAGTCCCTTGGCGGGCAGGTCAGTACCGCACGAACGCCCGAGCAAACCGAGATCGCACGCTTTTGGTTCCAGGGACCTTCCGCCTGGTACCTGATCGCCCGCACCGCATGCGAGGCCCGAAACCTGGATGAGTGGGACAGCGCACGTGTACTCGCCGTCGTATCGTTGGCGATGGCAGACAGCTACATCGCCGGCTTCAAGATCCGCTATGTGTATGACTTCTGGCGGCCGGTAACGGCAATCAGGGAAGCGGCGGACGATGGCAACGATGCGACTGTCGCCGACCCCGGGTGGAACAGTCATCAGAACACCCCACCGGTATCCGACTATCCTTCCACGCAAAGCCTGTTCAGTGGCGCGGCAGCCGCCGCACTGGCTGGCGTCTTTGGAACCGACCAGGTCGCATTCACCATCACCAGCGGTCCCCCGTTCGCCAACATCAAGCGATCCTTCCCAAGCTTCTCGGCGGCCGCAAAGGAAAGCGCCGACTCCAGGATCTATGCCGGCATCCACTTCCGGTCCTCCTGTGAGGACGGAGTGACCCTCGGACGCAAGATCGGTCAGCGGGTGGTGAAAACCTATCTCCAACCGCTAAAGAACTAGACGAACTGATTGAACAGCAGATTGATTGAACAGGAGATGGTGCGGGCAAATGCCCGCACCGCTCCGTTGGTTGTCCCGTTCGCACGGGTCGAACGGCTTTTGTCTTTTTCGCGTGCGCCTACCGTTCTTTGACCAGGCCATCAAGGGAGATACGCGATGAAGTTCATGGTCACGTGGGACATTGCCGAAGACAAGTGGCTACCAATTCTAAAGATGTGGTCCGGCATGACGCCGCAACAGCGGGCGGACGGCGGCCCCGGAGTCAAGATACTCGGCCGCTGGCACGACATGGCCGCCCGCAAAGGCGTAGCGATTCTGGAAGCGACGGACCTCGCTGCGACCATGCGATACGCCGGCCAATGGAACCCACACATGGCCCTGGCCATCGCGCCGGTCATGGATGACGAAGAGTCGGCAATCGTCGGCAAACAGATCGTCGAAGCGAACGGCGCACATTAGCCCGGCGCACGTTGACCCCAAAGGTGCCGGGATTCTTCATGAAGCAAGCTCGGACCGGATTGAACGGTGTATCGATCGCCACGAGCTTGGGCGCGATGCGGTCGGTCTCGCAGAACAGTTTCACCAGAGCCAGGTTGCTCTTCTTCGACAGGAAGCCTTCTGATGAAGACTACGCTTGATCCAGGATGTAGGGATGACCTGCGCCGCCGTGCGACGCTCTGAATACCTTTTGACCCTTCTCCGAGAGGTAAATGTTCGAAACGAGGATGGTCATGAACTCTTCGATGGTCTCGTAGGCTGCACTGTCTTCGTTGGCGTATGGCACAACGTCATCCGGATTGGGCTCGAGCTTGTGTGCACCTTGCTCGAACCCGTCGAGCAGCCGTCCGGAATGAACCAGCTCGTGAAGCAAGACCTCATCGCGCAGCATGCCGGGCTGAAACGCTCTCAAGTTGGTCGGGATAGTCGCCTGTGACGCAGGAAGCGCTTCTTCCCTCCACTGTTGCGGCTTGAACCAGACGACGAGCTTGTGCGGGTCTCTTCCGATCAATCTCCCGGCCGAATTGCGCGGATAGATCTCGACGTCGCCGGGCCATCCTTGATTCCCGAGAGGACGATCTTGCCCATCGCAGTCTTGGCGATTTGACTTCGGATGATCGCGTTGGCAACGGTCGCCTCGAACTCCTTCTGCAGCGCCTCATTGTATTTGTAGTTGGATTGACATGGTGCTCCTTCAGGTCGCTCACAGGCAGACACGCAATCGCCGGTTGTCGGTCTCTATCTGGAAGGGGTCGCCGGGACCACAATGGCGAGGTCCGCCATTCAACAGGACCGGTCGATCATTCGCGAATCGTAACGAAGAGAGGCCGGCGGCCACTGTAGCTTTTGTCACACTCGCGTTCGACGCGCCGCGGAGGTGAGGAAGTTCAGGCCACTGTCGTGTCGGCTGCAAATGTGTGGGGAGCCTTCGAGGCGACAGAAGGCTTTCTCCCTTGTTGCCCGCTCTTCCCGTCACCCATTTCTCGGATTCCGGGGGCCGGGGGACGGCCGAGGAGGACGATGAGCACCGGCGAGCCTCCCTTTGGGACGTCGATCAAAGACTGAGCGTTCTTGCCTGGGTTATGCTGGCTTTCTTAATTTCTCCACCGCGGCAACACCGAACTTGATTCGCACCATCCGCAGGGAGACGCTGGTACATGGATTCTCTCAAAGGCCTGATGAAGTGGCTGCAGCGCGACGAGTGGCGGCAGCCCTACAACGAATTGATCGAGCGGCATCTCGGTCCGCCGTGCGAGCGGGCCGGAATCGCATTCGGCGAGCTGGCGGACGTGATCGGCAGCGAGCACGTCGGCAACTTGTGGGGGTGCATGTTCGAGGACTTCCTGACGCTCGATCTCGACGGGACCGGCAACATCGTCGACGACTACCTGCGGAGACGAGGCTGGAAGGAGAGTGTTGCCAGCAACCGCTACATGATGGCCCTGCGCTCGTCCATAATGAGCCTGTACGAGGTGAGCGACGTCGTGCGCGACCAGTCGTTTCTCGCCCGCGACCTGCTGCGCGGCGGCGAGCCGGTGCGAATCAGCGAGAGGTCAGCGACGCGGAGCCTGAAGCAATGGGACCTGATCGCCGTCCGTGTCGTGCGGACGGGATCGAAAAATGTAATAGCGGGCGGTGTCCTGGCGTTCGATCACGAGTTGGGTGAGACTGTTCGCGAGGCTTTCGCGGCACTCAGGAAGCACATGCTGTCCGAGGTCGGCAAATCTGCCGGGCCAGGCGACGAGGAGGCCAACCCGTTCGATCTCGACACCGAGATCCTGCGCCACAGCACGTTCCTGTTCACCCATGTCTGGCTGAACGACATTCTCGGACAGACCCTCGATCCCGCACTTCCCGCGCTGTGCAACAGCGACGGTGATGAAATCGCCCCCACCTCCGTTCGCTATCCTTTGAATGAGGCCTGCGACCGTGCGGCGCTCGAGGCCGCCCTCGCCGCCATGCCGGAGCTCCGACGCTCAGGCGACACCCTCTGGCACTGGAGCGCCGCCGCTGCGCCGGCCTCCGCGCAAGCGCCCGAGGAAGGCCAGACCTTCGCGTCGATCTTCGAAGACGGTTCGGTGTCGATGGCCAGCGTCGAACTGAAGGCGCAGACGCTCGAGCTCGAGACCAACTCTCCGCAACGCGCCCTGAAAGCGCAGGCATTGCTCGGTCCCGTCATCGGTCCGTTCGTCGGAGAGCCGGTGCTTGAGTCGCAAACCCTGGCGGAGATGAGCGCATCGCGACCGGCAGGCGATGAATCAGCCGCGTCGTCGAGCCTTTCGGCCGATGAAGAACGCTCGGTCGTCCATCAAATGATCGGCCACCACTATCGCGCGCTTCTCGATCAACCTGTGCCGATGCTGGGCAATGTGAGCCCACGCACGGCGGCAAAGACGAACAAGGGCCGCGAAGATCTGGTCGGCTGGCTCAAGCTCATCGAGAATTCGGTGGCACGAGAGCATGAACCGTCCATGAGCGGCTATGACGTGCGCTGGATGTGGGAAGAACTCGGCGTCGCAGACTTGCGGCGATGAGGCGGCTTACAGCGCCGCCAGCGCGATCCCCATCGCGCGGGCCGCGTCGAGCAAGCGGTCGTCGTAGCTCGCGAGCTCGATCCTCTGGCCGCGGCCGCGCAGGAACTCGAGGGAAGCCAGATGCAGGGCGTCGAGGGTGCGCACCGGCACGGGAAACGGCTGCAAGGCCCGGCCGAGCACGGGCGGCGCCAACTCGAGCAGCGCGATGCGGCCCAGCAGGACCCGCGCCTCCTCGCCGTGCGACCGACCAAGCCCGCGTGCGTCGAGCCGGTTCCACATCTCGTATTCGACCAGGCGGCTCGCCACCAGCGGCTCCTGCCACAGCGTTTCGGGCGGCGTGCGGTCCTCGGCCAGGAGTTGGGCGAGCACCACCGTGCTGTCGAGATAGATCACCGCTCGTCGCGATCCTGCCGCAGCTCGCGCATCAGCTCGTCGAACCGTGCGACCGGCTTGCGTGGCAGCGGTCCGCCGGCCAGCGTCGGCGGCGTAAGCCACCCCTCGCGCACCGCTTCGGCGAGCAGCGCGTCGGTCAGCAACGGACTGCGGCCGGCCTGCGGCGGCACGATCTCCGCCACGACCCGATCGCGGTCGGTGACCAGCACGGTTTCACCGCCGGCAGCCAGGCGGACGTATTCGCTGAGCTTGTTCTTCAGCACTTTCAGGCCAACGGCGCGCACGGCCACAGAAGTAGCTACCAGAAGCTGCCTCGTCAAACGCATGGGTTGCGATGGGCGACGCCGGGAGTGCCCTCACCCGCGCCGAACTGCGTTCTCCGGCAGCCCGTACGGTGCGAAAAAACTCAAAATAATATGTCGCCGCGGCAAATACTCGGGTGCATTTCTAGCACCAAAGTTATTGACAAGGAGGCCCCGAGCGTGCATCCTCCCACCATGTCGATCCTTCCCGGCGCGTCGTGGCGTGGGCGCGTCTGCGGCAAGACGGCACAAACCCGACAGGAAATTCGAAGTCGCAGGGCGCGCGAAGGCTCCGGAGCAGCGCCGTCCCAACCCGTCACGAGACTTGTCCCCGCCTTTCAGGGTATTTCTCTCCACACCGATCGGAAAACCGGTCGGAGCCATCGGTTTTCCGGTGGTGAGCGTCCCCCTCTCTTCAATAAGAAGGCTCTGCCATGGAGCCCATGAAAGACTCGTCGAACGTCACGCGCCTGCCCGGCGCCGAAGACATCCGCCTGCGCGAGCCGCCGCACAATTTCGAGGCGGAGCAGGCGCTGCTCGGCGCGATTCTCATCAACAACGCGGCCTACCAGCGCGTCGCCGAGTTCCTGCGGCCGGAACATTTCGCCGACCCCCTGCACGGCAAGCTCTACGATTCGCTCTCGAAGCTGATCGAGCGCGGCCAGATCGTGAGCGCCGTCACGCTGAAGACCTACGTCGAGCAGGACGAGGACATGAAGGCGGCCGGCGGTGCGACCTATCTGGCACGGCTGGCTGCGGCCTCCGTCCACGTCATCGACGCCACCGCCTTCGGCCAGGTGGTGCACGACCTCTACCTGCGCCGCCAGCTGATCGACATCGGCGAAACGGTGGTCAACGGCGCCTTCGGCACGGGCGATGTCGAGGAGACAGCGCTGAGCCAGATCGAGGTTGCCGAAAAGAAGCTCTACGACCTCGCCAGCACCGGCCAGACCGAGGGCGGCTTCAAGGCGTTCCGTGTCGCCCTCACCGAAGCGACGGTCGCCGCCGAAGCGGCCTACCATCGCGTCGGCCAGCTCACCGGTGTCGCCTCCGGCCTGTTCCAGCTCGACCAGCTGCTGGGCGGCCTGCACAGGTCGGACCTGATCATCCTGGCCGGCCGCCCTTCGATGGGGAAGACCGCGCTCGCCACCAACATCGCCTTCAATGCCGCGCGCGCCTACAAGGAAGAGATCGTCGAAGGCCGCCCGAAGGTGGTCGACGGCGCAGTCGTGGGGGTCTTGTCGCTCGAAATGTCGTGGGAGCAGCTCGCCACCCGCATGCTCGCCGAGCAGGCCGAGGTCTCGTCCGAGAAGATCCGCAAAGGCGAGATGATCAGCAGCGATTTCGACCGGGTCCTGTCGGTCAGCCACGAGCTGGAACATCTCAACTTCTTCATCGACGACACACCGGCGCTGTCGATCGCCGCGCTGCGCACCCGCGCCCGCCGCCTGAAGCGCACGCACGGGCTGGGATTGCTGGTGGTCGACTACCTCCAGCTCCTCTCGCCCTCGGGCAAGAACCGGCAGGACAACCGCGTGCAGGAGGTCTCCGAGATCACGCGCGGCCTCAAGACGCTCGCCAAGGAGCTCGATGTCCCGGTCATCGCCCTGTCGCAGCTGAGCCGCGCCGTCGAGCAGCGCGAGGACAAGCGGCCGCAGCTCTCCGACCTGCGCGAATCGGGCTCGATCGAGCAGGACGCCGACGTCGTCATGTTCGTCTATCGCGAGGAGTACTACCTCACCCGCTCCGAGCCGGCGCGCCGCGCCGAGGAAAGCGACCAGAAGTTCAACGAGCGTCACGACGCCTGGCGCCAGCGTTGCGAGCAGACCTACGGCAAGGCCGAGGTGATCGTGGCCAAGCAGCGCCACGGTCCCACCGGCATCGTGCGGCTGGCCTTCGAGGGCCAGTTCACCAAGTTCGGCAACCTGGCCGCCGATGCCGACGGGCCCATTCCGGTGTTCGAATGAGTCGGCGCCGGGGGCGCTCATGGTCTTCCGGACCGCCAACTTCCGGCGGGCCCGTGATTCACGATGCCGGCCGGAAGCCGGCGGTCCAGAAGACGAAGACGCGCCACGGACTGGCGCGCCCGCAGCAAAGAGTCTGATCGATGTCCTCCGACGATGACACGCGCCGCGCGGGCGCGATCCTGACCGTCGATGTCGGCGCCATCGCCGCGAACTGGCGCGGGCTGCGCGATGCCGGCCGGGCTTCCGGGCGGCCGGTCGACTGCGCCGCCGTGCTCAAGGCCGACGCCTACGGCTGCGGCGCCACGGTCGTCGGCCCGCGGCTTGCCGCCGAGGGCTGCCGGCAGTTCTTCGTCGCCCATCTCGAGGAAGGCATCGCGCTGCGCAAGGCGATGCCCGAGCACCCGATCTACGTGCTCAACGGGCTTCTGGCCAACACCGAAGCCGACTTCGTCGAGCACGAGCTCACGCCTGTGCTGAACCATCTCGGCCAGCTCAACGCCTGGCGCGCCGCCGCGCAACGCTTCAACCGGCCGCTCGACGCGATCATCCATATCGACACCGGCATGCACCGCCTGGGCTTCGCGCCCGACGAGGCGCAGGTGCTGATCAACGAGCGCGGCCGCCTGCGCGGCCTGCGTCTCGCCCTGCTGATGAGCCATCTCGTCGCCTCCGAGGAACCCAACAACGCCATCAACGGCGAACAGCTCTCGCGCTTCCGCAACTTCGTGCGCGCCATGCCGGGTGCGCCGACCTCGCTCGCCAACTCCTCGGGCATCTTCCTCGGGCCCGACTATCATTTCGACCTGCTGCGGCCGGGCGCGGCGCTCTACGGCATCAATCCCCTGCCCGGGCGCGACAACCCGATGCTGCCCGTGGTGACGCTCGAGGCGCGCATCCTGCAGACCCGGCGAATTGACGCTTTTCAGACCGTTGGATACGGTGGCGCCTGGCGGTCAGCCCGGCCTTCCCGCGTGGCCACGATCGCGCTGGGTTATGCCGACGGCTATTTCCGCATCCTCATCAACCGCACCCACGTCCATCTCGCCGGACACCGCGTGCCCGTGATCGGCCGCATTTCCATGGATCTCGTGACGATCGACGTGACCGAAGTGCCCGAAGTCCTCAGCGAGACCGGGGCGATGGTCGAGGTGCTGGGGCCGCACATGACGCCCGACGACCTCGCCGACCACGCGCGCACCAACGCCTACGAGGTGATGACCGCGCTCGGCCGGCGCTATGCCCGCGTCTACAGCGATACGCCGCCGGAGAGCGAGAGCGACGGCGAGCCCGAGCCGGAGACCGCTGCGTGAGCATCCCGCTGGTCACCCTGCTCGGCCGCATGACGCTCGCCTTCCTTGAGGCGATCGGCGCGGTCACGTCCTTCGCCTTGCAGTCGATCCGCTGCGCGCTCACCCCGCCCTGGTATCGCCAGCAGATTCTCCGCCAGATGCTGGAGATCGGCTACTACTCCCTGCCGATCGTCGGCCTCACCGCCATCTTCACCGGCATGGTGCTGGCGCTGCAGAGCTACACCGGCTTCGCCCGCTTCTCGGCCGAATCGGCCATCCCCAACGTCGTCGTGGTGTCGCTGACCCGCGAGCTCGGGCCCGTGCTGGCCTCGCTCATGGTGGCAGGCCGCGTCGGCGCGGCGATGGCGGCCGAGATCGGCACGATGCGCGTCACCGAGCAGATCGACGCGCTCACCACGCTGTCGACCAACCCCTACAAGTACCTGGTCGTGCCACGGCTGATCGCCGGTGTCGTGACCATGCCGATCCTGGTGCTGATCGCCGACATCATCGGCGTGCTGGGCGGCTATCTGGTCGGCGTCTACAAGCTGGATTTCAACGACGTCGCCTATCTCCGCAACACCCTGGACTTCCTGCAGTTCCAGGACGTCTTCTCCGGGCTGGTGAAGGCCGCGGTGTTCGGCTTCCTGATCGCGCTGATGGGCTGCTACCATGGCTACACGTCCAAGGGCGGCGCCCAAGGCGTCGGCACGGCGACGACCAACGCGGTGGTCTCGGCCTCGGCCCTGATCCTGACCTTCAACTACTTCATCACCGAAGCCTTCTTCGCGCGATAGCAATGACCCACCGTCATCCCGAGCGGAGCCGCCCGAAGGGCGGTGCAGTCGAGGGACCTGTTCTTGTCCACGCATCGACAGAACAGGTCCCTCCACTACGCCTCGCTGTGCTCGGCTCCGGTCGGGATGACGCATGAGCCCCAAGATCTCCCTTCGCGGCGTCACGAAATCCTTCGGGCCCAAGAAAGTCCTGCAGGGCATTGATCTCGACGTCGCCAAGGGCGAATCGATGGTGGTGATCGGCGGCTCGGGCTCCGGCAAGTCGGTGCTGCTGAAATGCATCCTGGGCCTGATGCGGCCCGACTCCGGCTCGATCAGGATCGACGGCGAGGAGACGGTGACGCTGGCCGACGGCGGTCGCGCCGACGTCATGCGCAAGTTCGGCATGCTGTTCCAGGGCGGCGCCTTGTTCGATTCGCTGCGCGTCTGGGAGAACGTGGCTTTCGGCCCCATCCAGAGCGACGGCATGAAGTCCGCCGAGGCGCGTAACGTGGCGATCGCCAAGCTCGGCGCCGTCGGCCTGGGCCCCGAGATCGGCGAGCTCTATCCCGCGGAACTCAGCGGCGGCATGCAGAAGCGCGTGGCGCTCGCCCGCGCCATCGCCCGCGAACCCGAGATCATCTTCTTCGACGAGCCGACGACCGGCCTCGACCCGATCATGGCCGACGTCATCAACGACCTGATCGTGAAATGCGTGAGCGATCTCGGCGCCACCGCGATCTCGATCACCCACGACATGGCCTCGGCACGAAAGATCGGCCATCGCATCGGCATCCTCTACGAAGGCAAGCTGATCTGGCAGGGGGGCACCGCCGACGTCGACCATTCTTGCAATGCCCACGTCGACAAGTTCATCAACGGCCGCGCCGAGG
>JAEZIF010000119.1 GCA_023416135.1 Pseudomonadota bacterium | reverse complement strand
GCTGGCTGCCCTCTTCCTGTTCGCCGCAGCGGTGCTGATGCGCAAGCCCATCGCCCTGGCGCGTCGCGACTGGCTGCCGATGATCGTGCTGTCGCTGGTCGGGGTCGCCCTGTTCCAGGCCTCCTGGGGCCTGGCCATGGCGCGCACGCCGCCGTCGGTTGGCTCGATCGTCATGACCACCACGACCGCCTTCTCTGCCATCCTCGCGTGGCTCTCGGGTCGGCGATTGCCGGCGCTGGGCTGGCTCGGCATCGTCATCGCCTTCGCGGGCGTCGTGGTCGTGGTCAACAACTCGCTGACGCGCTTGACCCTCTCTTTCGGCAGCCTGGACGGGACGCTGATCTGGATGCTGGCGGCCTTCGCCTGGGCGCTCTATGTCGAGCGCAGCGCGCCCTACAACCAGCGGCTCGGCGCTCTACCGGTGATCGCCTGGACGACCCTGCTCGGCGCGCTGATCCTGCTGCCCATCGCGCTGGTCTTCGATTCGCCGAGGGAATTCGCCCGCCTCGACGACCGCCTGCTGGGCTACTGGCTCTACACCGCGATCTTCCCCGTCGGCGTGGCCTTCCTCGGCCTGACGGCCGGACTGAACCGGCTGGGGGTGAGCCGGGTCATGGTCTACATGTATCTGATCCCGGTGGCCGGCGTGGGCCTGTCTGCCGCGTTTTTCGGCGATCCGTTGACTGCAGCCCGCGTGCTGGGCGGCTTGATCGTCCTTCTGGGCGTCATTCTGACGCGCGTCGCGCTCGACCGCCCGGCGCGGCTTCCTGTATGAACGGGCTTCCAACTTAGAGGAATTCCAATGGCCCGCCCGGCCGTACGCAAGAAGGCTGCTCCCAAGGTCGCCGCCAAAGCGAACGTGACCCAGATGCTCACCACACCCGGAACGGGAGGTCGGCGGGCCTTCGTGTCGCGCGCCACCAAGGAAACGCGCATCACCGCCGCCATCAATCTCGACGGCTCCGGCAAGTACGACATCAGGACCGGCATCGGCTTCCTCGACCACATGCTGGAGCAGCTCAGCCGCCACAGCCTCATCGACATCACGCTGCGCGCCGAGGGCGATCTGCACATCGACTACCACCACACCACCGAAGATTCAGGCATCGTGCTGGGCGAGTGCCTGACCAAGGCGCTGGGCGACCGCGCCGGGATCCGCCGCTATGGCGCCGCCCACATCCCGATGGACGAGACCCTGACGGAGGTGGCGCTCGATGCCTCCAACCGGCCCTACCTGATCTGGAAGGTGAATTTCTCCAAGCCCAAGCTCGGCACCATGGACACCGAGCTTTTCAAGGAGTGGTTCCAGGCCTTCGCCCAGCTCGGCGGGCTGACGCTGCACGTGTGGAACCACTACGGCGACAACAACCACCATATCGTCGAGAGCTGCTTCAAGGGCTTGGCGCGCGCGTTGCGCGTTGCTGTAGAGATCGATCCGCGCCAGACCACGGCGGTTCCCAGCACCAAGGGCGTTCTTTGAACGCCCCCTTTGTGATCATTGACCGATGACCGTTGCCATCGTCGATTACGGATCGGGCAACCTCCGCTCCGCCGCCAAAGCCATCGAGCGTGCCGCCCGCGAATCGGGTGCGGACGATCGCGTGCTGGTCACGTCCAACCCGCGCGAGGTGGCCGATGCAGACCGCATCGTGCTGCCGGGCGTCGGCGCCTTTGCCGATTGCCGCGCCGGGCTCTACGGCGTACCCGGCATGGTCGACACCCTGCAGCGGGCGGTGATCGAGCAAGGCAAGCCTTTCCTCGGTATTTGCGTCGGCATGCAGCTCATGGCCACGCGCGGCGTCGAGTACGGCATCCATGCCGGTCTCGACTGGATCCAGGGCGACGTGGTGCGCATCGATCCCGGCAAGGAACATCTGAAGATCCCGCACATGGGCTGGAACGAGCTCGGTGCGCTCAAGCCGCACGCCCTGCTCGAGGGCATCGCCGCGCGCGACCACGCCTACTTCGTGCACTCCTTCCAGCTCAAGGCGAGTCGTCCGGAAACCGTACTGGCCCTGACCGACTATGGTGGTCCCATCACTGCCGTGGTCGGCCGCGACAATCTCGCGGGCACGCAGTTCCATCCGGAGAAGAGCCAGGCGACCGGCCTGCGCCTCATCGCGAACTTCCTGCGCTGGCAGCCCTGACGTCCGCTCGAAACCGTTGGGCTGGTCGGGCGTTGGCCCGACATGCCGCGGAGCGCCAATATCGCCTTCATTGTTGCCTTGCTGGCGTCGGCGTTGGTCCTCGGTCCCGCCTTGGCTCATCTCTTCGAGCTGCCCAACAAGATCAGCCTGCCGCGCGACGAATACTTCGTCGTCCAGAAGGCCTATCGCGGCTGGAGCCTGCTTGGCTGGCTGCTGCTCGTTCAGGTGGCTTCGCTGGCGGGGACGGCGTACCTGGTGCGGATGGAACCTCGCGCACTGACGCTTGTCCTTCTGGCTTTGACCTCGGTCGTGGCGGCGCAGATCGTGTTCTGGCTGTTCACCTATCCGGCCAACGTCGCCACGGCGAACTGGACCCTGCCTCCGGAAGGCTGGGAGAATTTGCGTCGGCAATGGGAGTATTCGCACGCCGCGGGCGCCGCCCTGCAGCTCTTGTGTATCTGCCTCCTGATCATCGCCGCCCTTGACCGGCCTCCCGCGACTATTCGGGATGAAGCGCGGTAACCTACCGTAGACACCGGACGTTCCTGTCCTAATTCCCACAGCGGGAGAGCGGCATGCGCGTGCGCGAGATGTTGTCGAGCCATCCCGATGCCGGCGTCGTCAACGACGTCTTGGTTCATTGCATCGAAGCCTGCTTCGATTGCGCACAGGCCTGTATCTCCTGCGCCGACGCCTGCCTCGCTGAGGAGAATTCCTCTCCGCTCGCCCGCTGCATCCGCCTCGATCTCGATTGTGCGGATGCCTGCGCCACCACCGGATCGGTGCTGACGCGGCGAACCGCCGCCTCATCGGCCCTGATGGTGCAGATGCTTAAAACCTGCGCCGACTTCTGCCGCCTGTGCGCCGACGAGTGCGACAAGCATGCCGGCCATCATGAGCATTGTCGCATCTGCGCCGAAACCTGCAGGCAATGCGAACGCGCCTGTCGCCAGGCTGCGAGCGTCAGCGGGCTGACGGGCCCTTAGCCTAAACCAGCGGCTGCAAGACGGGTTGCAGGCTGGGCCTCAAGGCGGCAACAGACGGCTGTGGGCCGGACAGCAGGAACGACATGAGCGAACGCTCGATCAGGCGGCGATCCAGGCCGTCGACGATGAAAACGAGCCGTGAGCGCCGGTCGTCGTCCGGCCAGGCTGCCATGTGGACGGGCGGATGAACCAGACGCTGCACCCCATGAATGGCGACCGGCGCGTCGGCATCGGCGATGTTCAAGATGCCTTTCACCCGGAGGACCCGGTCGCCGTGGCGGTTGAGCAGCATGGTGAGCCACAGGCCGAACAGCGTCCAGTCGAGCTGGCCCTCGAAGGCCAGAGCGAAGGCGTGGATGGTGTCGTCGTGCCGGTTGCGATCGCCGGCATCGGCGGTCCCGTCGTCGAGCTCCGCGGCGAACCAGCGCCGCGCCGCCTCGCTGCGGCCTGCCGTCGCGAACAGGTCGTGCGACAGCAGCGCCTTGGCATCGATGGGCGCTTCGGCGGCGCGCCACAGTGGCGCCGACGGATTGATGCGGCCAAGACGCTCGACAAGGGCATCGGCCTCGGCTGCCTCCACGAGATCGGTCTTGGTCAGCACGAGGCGATCGGCGACGGCAATCTGCTTGATGCATTCGACCTGGCGCGCCAACTGGCCGAGACCATTGACGGCATCCACCGTGGTGATGACGTTGCCCAGGCGGAAGTGGTGGCGCAGCACGGGATCGGCCTGCACTGTCGACAGAATGGGAAACGGATCGGCAAGCCCCGTGCTCTCGACCACCAGTCGGCAGAAGCGCGGCACCGTTCCACGCTCGCGCTTGGAATGCAGCTCCCGGATCGCCACCGACAGCTCGTCGCGGATGGTGCAGCAGAGGCAGCCCGACTGCAGCAGCACCATGGTATCGTCGATGCGCTCGAGCAGATGATGATCGAGCCCGACCTCGCCGAACTCGTTGATCAGCACCGCAGTGTCGCTGAGCGCCGGATCGGCAAGCAGGCGCTGCAGCAGCGTGGTCTTGCCGGAGCCCAGGAAGCCCGTGATCAGGTTGACCGGCGTGAAGAGGGGAGCAGGCACCTCAACCCTCCAGCCGGATGATGAGGTCGGGGTCGAGCGGATCGCAGGGCCGGCCCAGGAGTTTCTCGGCAGCCACCCACAGATGGCCGAGATCTTCGACCAGCTCGGTCTTGCCGGTTGCCGTCGACAGCACGAACGAGCTCGCCTGCCAGTCGCTGAGCGTCAACCCGTAGTGGCCCAGGACTCGGCTGGCGCAGGCGACACGATGCGCCCGCTCGCGCCGGCGCTGCAGGGCATCGACGTTGCGCGTGAAGACGCCGGGACGTGCGGCGGCGTCGGTCCAGTGACCGCTGCCGCCGAGGACGCCGCAGAGCGAGCACATCTAGGCCCCCGTCATCCCGAGTGGAGCGAAGCGAAGCCGAGGGATCCGTTCTTGCGCAGGCGTCGCATGAGGAAGTCCCTCCGCTCCGCGCTTCCCGCTCCGGTCGGGATGACGGTGGGGGCGCATGTCACTTCTCCCTCGGCGACCGGCGGGCAAAGTCATCGGCCATCTCGTTCATGGTCACGAACCGCACGCCGGGATGGCCGATCATGTGATGGTACAGTCGTTCGAGCATCATCAGCACATGCGGCCGACCCGACACGTCGGGGTGGATGGTCATGGGAAACACCGCGTAGTCGTACTCGCGATAGACCCAGTCGAACTGGTCACGCCACATCTCCTCGATGTCGCGCGGATTGACGAAGCCGTGGCTGTTGGGCGACTTCTTGATGAACATCATGGGCGGCAGGTCGTCGAGGTACCAGCTTGCCGGGATCTCGATCAGGTCGGTTTCCCGCCCGCGCTTCAGCGG